>CAMDLR010000001.1 GCA_945901845.1 Sediminibacterium ginsengisoli
CTGGCTGAAAAACAATTTCAGACTCTCTACAAAATCCTATAACTAATTCGGCAGGACTTTTAATAACACAACCTCTAGAAAGCACATCAAAAAAATGTTCGCTTTTCAAAAGCATATCAAGCACTGGTAATATTTCATAATTACTTAAACGAAATACATTAGCAAGCGGTGTGATAACATTTTGTTCTACGGTATCATCAATGTCATAATACACAAACCACCTGTAAAGCCTTCTGCACATGTATTTCGCCACTTCTTGGTTGGCAAATATCATGTTTAGTAAATCATCTAATTCCTGATCACCCGCCGCAGCAGTATTGCGTCCAGTGATTACTGTGTTATTATAAAAAGAAGAAAATGTTTTATTGGTAGCGTCATGTCTAGAGGCCGTAAAATAAGCACTCATTGTGGTGGCATTATTGCGCCATCCTGTTAATACTTTAGCTGCCGCTTTAACATCCGCTTCGGTGTACAAGGAGTCTGGTCCTTTACCACAACAAAAAAGTTCTTGAATTTCACGCGCATAGTTTTCATCGGGTGCCGTAAGCGTATTGTACTGACCATTTAAATATACCAGCATCCCCGGATCAAGGGTCATATTTTTTGTGAGTGTTTTGAAATTTCCGAGTGCACTGGTACGAAATAAATGATGATGCTTGTATACATATTGCGCATTGCTAATATCATTTGTTTCTGTAGCAAAATGATTGTGCCAGAAAAGCGTCATTTTTTCACGAATACTGCGGTCTTGGTTGATAAGATTTCCAACCCACCATTTCTTAAAAGAAGCCCGCCTATAACTCGCAATGGTTCCATCATTATTGATGTCACCCACCCAAGTGGTACCTGCTACAATATTATTATCTGGAACGAGTGTGGTAGCTGACACTACATATTCTTTAACCGGAGGCGCCGGCAAAGGTGCCGTAGGATTTAAAAGTTCATTGACAACCTGCGTTACAGATTTACCAGAAAAATAAGCCATATCAGCTTTTGTGGCACCAAAAAGGGTTCTCCTTAGTAAATGTCTGAGTTCGGGTGCACCAAAACTGCCAGTATACGGCTGTAATCCTGTAGTTGGAGGTGGGGTATACTCGGTAAATCTATTTCTTTCCATGGTAACTGAGGGGTGTTTACAGTATAAATAGGGTATTAAATTAATGAATTTATACTTAAAATATACACTTTTTACATTAATTTTTTCCTAAATTAGAGTAACAATTAACCTTATTCAATGACCGAGCAAGCTATTATTGCGGGTTGCCTTCACAACGACGCTGCTTCACAAAGGGAGCTATTTAATAGGTATAGCCCTAAAATGCTCAGTGTTTGCTACCGTTTTGCTCAAAACAGAGAAGATGCAGAAGACATGCTCCAAGAGGGCTTTATAAAAGTCTTTACGCAAATGCATACGTTTCAAAACAAAGGTTCATTTGAAGGATGGGTTAGGCGTATCATGGTGCATACCAGTATCAACTTTCTAAAAAAATATAAAAAATTTACAGAGAGTTTGGATGTAACAAGTGCAGAAAATTTGGAAGTAAAGGAAGAATCCATTGCGTCCATTATGCAATCCAAACAAGTAGTTGAGTGCATCAGGTTATTACCAATGGGTTATAAAACTGTGCTCAATTTATTTGCTATCGAAGGATATAGTCATAGAGAAATTAGCATTTTACTAGACATCGAAGAGAGCACAAGTAGAAGCCAATACACGAGGGCTAAAACGATGCTTTCAAATATTTTAATTAAGAAAAGAATTATTGAAGCACCCAAAGAGAAATTTGAGTTGTTGTCGGTGATACAAAAATAATTACGTGAAGCGTGCAGATATGGAAAAGAGAAGTCAACTAGACGCGTTTGAGGAGTTTATACTTGATGAGGTAAACGAACACAAGATGTATCCATCTGGTCGTGTTTGGGATAATATACGTTCCGAAGTGCAAGGTAAACGCTCTTGGCCTGCGCTTACCATTATATCATTAACCGTACTTGTAGCACTTACCGTTTCTACTTTTGTTGTAACAAATAAGTCAGCGCAAATTGTAAAGCCTTTAACAGCGAATCATTTAAGTGCACAAACTACCGCTACAAAACCTACATTGACAGCTCAAGTTAAGCAGTCGACAGTGCAAATGCCGCTAGGAATTATGCAAGCTGAGCCTATGATAACAGTGCCTCTTTCGAATAATACAAATGATATTAATACAGATAATACTTTATCAGAAAGTGAGCCTATAGTTGATAATACAACAGAAAAGATTGAAGCAGCAACTGTTATTTCAACTAGTGATAGCGAAACCAAAATAAATAATACGTCTCTTTTACCGGCGCTCATACAACAACCGATTAATAATATTTTTGACATTACTGCCAGCTCAATTACAAAACAAAAGAAGAGAAAATATAGCGTTCAGTTTTATGCTACCCCATCTGCTAGTTTTAGGGCGCTTAGTGACCAAAAGGTAAAAGAGTTAATTCAGCCATCACTTATTGCCATTCCAATTACTTCACCGCTTGTTCAAGCGCCAACATTTAACCAAGCTGTAAGACACAGGCCAGATATTGGTTTAGAACTTGGATTCACGCTTAATTATCCAGTTACTAATAAATTACAATTCAAAACAGGCCTTCAAATTAATATTAGACAATACCAAATTGACACCTATGAAACAGGCGCCAATGCTGCAACACTTTCACTAGTCAATGGTGGCAGGATACAAACAATATCTGTCATGTCGAGTTATAATAACAATGTTGGATTTAGATCCGCTCAGCTTAATAATAAAGTGTACCAGATTGCCATGCCTATTGGACTCGATTATCAACTTCTTAAGTTTAAGAAATTTGGCATTCATACACAAGCTACTATTCAGCCCACCTATAATATCAACAAAAACGTTTACTTACTATCTACCGATTATGCAAATTATACTGCCGGCAATGACTATGTGCGTAAGTGGAATATTAATACAAGTGTTGGCATTCAATTTAGCTATCAAAAAGGAAATACCATTTGGCAGTTAGGTCCTCAAATAAGATACCAAACACTACCCACGTACAACAACCCTTACCCAATCAAAGAAAATTTGATTGATTATGGCTTCCGAATAGGTTGGAGCAAACAGTTTAAGTAATTTTACAGCATGAAACCTTTAATTCTAGCTTGTATCGTTTGCATGATGGTAGCTGCTTGTGCCGATACAAAAGATAAGACGAATAATATTGTTACTACTACTGATACCACAAGCTTTTATCCAATAGCTTCCTATATTAATGATCAAATAAAGTATTTTGATAGTCTAGGAGTTTCATATAGTGTTGTTACAACAGAAGGAGTAATAAAAGACAGTGTCACTACTAAAGTAGCAGCTATTATGCCAATAATTCAATCATTTATTGATGCGGATATCAGCGATAGTGTTCAAAAAAAGAATTTTAAAGAATCGGTATTTCGTGATGCAGGAACAGCAAGTTTAAATATCAACTACACACCTATCAATACCTCAGCTCCTATAAGAAATATTGACATATTGATGGATGATCAAACATCGCTTATTAAAAGATTATTTATAAGGAAACAATTCCAAACAAAAGATACCACAAGCACCGAACAATTGAGCTGGAAAACAAATGAGGGTTTTACTAAATCAATTAGTAAAGAAGCTAGTAATGGATTTTTACGCAACAAAACAATTGCCGTTCGCGTTATACTTCCATAAATGACCCAGGAGCAGTACCAACAATTAGCACACAAATTACCCGCAGACCCCGGCATCTACAAATATTATGATGCGCGTGGAATACTTATATATGTAGGTAAAGCCAAGTGCCTAAAAAAAAGGATTGCCTCCTATTTTACAAAAAATCAAAATAGTTTTAAGACCATCGAGCTTGTTCAAAAAATTGATCGTATCGAATTTACGATTGTAGATTCGGAGCAAGATGCGCTTCTATTAGAGAATTCCCTTATTAAGCAGTATAAACCTCGTTATAATATATTACTAAAAGACGACAAGGGATACCCATACTTAGTGATTAAAAAAGAACGTTTTCCAAGGGTTTTTTCTACATGGAAAAAATACAATGATGGCTCTATTTACCTCGGACCATTTACTTCTAAAGGAACCGTAAGAGAAGTATTAAGTTTTATAAAACAGTTTATTCCACTACGTACTTGTAAGCTTAATTTAAGCAAAGAAAATATTGATAAAAATAAGTTCAAGCCATGTTTAGAGTATCATTTAGGTAATTGTTTAGCCCCCTGCGCTGCACTACAAACGGAGGACGACTATCTAGATAGTTTAGAGCAGCTAAAAAACATGCTAAAAGGTAATATGAGCCAATTAATGGGTCATTTAAAAAATCAAATGCAAGCCCATGCTGAGGCCCTAGATTTTGAAAAAGCAGCCTACTTAAAAAATAAAATAGAACGCTTACAAACCTATCAAGAAAAATCGGTTGTAGTAGGTAAACACTTTTCTAACCTAGACGTGTTTTCTATTATTAAAGACGGCAAACTAGCGTATGTCAATTACCTAATGGTTCAAAACGGAAGTATCATACAAACCCATACGGTTCCATTAGAAGGTAAATTAGATGAGCCCGAAGATGAACTCTTATGCTTTGCTATCGAAAGAATAAGAGCCGATTTTAATAGCCTTAGCACCGAGGTTATTATTCCATACCCCATCGAGTATTTTGATAAAAATATAACCATCACGGTACCCAAATTAGGGGATAAGAAAAAGCTACTAGACCTTTCTATTAAAAACGTTACGTATTTTACCAGAGAACTACAACTTAAAAAAATATTACAATTAGAAGGTAAAACAGACAGTGAAAAGAAGTCTGTATTAACAGAACTACAATCCTATTTGCATTTACAAGAAGTGCCTACACATATAGAGTGTTTTGATAACTCAAATTTTCAGGGGAGTTTTCCAGTTTCTGCGATGGTTTGTTTTAAAGATGGCATGCCTAGCAAAAAAGATTACCGTCATTATAATGTAAAAACGGTAGAAGGTATCAACGATTTTGCCACGATGAAAGAAGTGGTATATCGCAGGTATAAAAGGGTTAAAGAATCCGGTGATCCAATGCCTCAACTGATTGTAATAGATGGTGGTAAGGGGCAGTTAAGCGCCGCACTAGAAAGTATAGAAGCCTTAGGACTCACTGGCAGCACAACACTAGTAGGTCTAGCAAAAAACGAAGAAGAACTATTTTTTGCGGGTGATAGTCAGTCGTTAAAATTACCTTGGGATAGTGATAGTTTAAAATTACTAAGGGGCATTAGAGATGAAGTACACCGCTTTGGCATTACGTTTCATAGAAATAAAAGATCAAAAGGAACGTTTACAACAGCACTTGAAAATATTGAAGGCATTGGCCCTGCTACTAGAGAAATACTGCTCAATCATTTTAAATCGGTGGCTAATATCAAAAAGGAGCCAGTAGCAAATATTGCATCAATTATTGGCGCCAAAAAAGCAGCAGCCCTCAAAAAATATTTTGAGTCAACCGCATAAAAAAAGGGACATTAAAATGTCCCTTTTTTTATTAAACGATTTTGAAATTAGTAAGACCATAAGTCCTGTTCGTAATTGAAAATTCGCTCTTTAATATTTTCACCTTCCAATAATCTAAATAAAGGATTTTTAAATAATTGGCTTAAGGATTTATCGTTAGGATTGTTATTGCTAGACTTCACAATGTAACTTGAGAAGAAACGGCTTTCAAAAAGCTCTTCCCATGTCATACGGCCTGCATAGTTTTTGGGATTGTAGACATTGTACTTATTCAGTGTTTTGCGTAAGTCTGGGTAGTACACCCAAAATAGTGTTTTGGTTGTTGACTTACCGCTAATCATGATTTTTGCAACTGGAGCAATACCAATGATTCTGCAAAAAAGCCTACCCGCTTCTTTGTCTACTATCCACTGTTCTTTTAAACGAAACGTATAAATAGAATCAGGATTTGGAGCAAACTTAGTATCGACAATAATACTTGTATCATAAACAGTTGGATAAGTAGCATTTTGAACCAAAATAGTGTCTAGCTTACCTTTCATCATTTTAGAGACTTCATCGTAATTTAACTCCTTGGTAAAACGGTCGTCTCCGCCTTCTGCCGAAAATGCAGCAACTTTATCGTTTTGTATCGCATTTAACAAAATAGAAAAAAAACGTTGGTCACCGGTATTATCTTTGCCAGGGTACAAAAAAGATTGATTCATTTTTTCTCTTGCATCAATCTCTCTCCAAATAAACTCGGAGTACAACCAATCATCTTCTCTCAAATCTTCGTAATCCAACGGATTTTTTGAACGGTCTGTTTTACGGTCGGCAAGGGTCTCGTTGCGTAAACTTTTTGGAACCACTTCCCCAAAGCCTCCAACAATAGTTGTATCATATGATTTAACTGGCTTAGGTGGCACCCCAGTACTGCTAGCGCTTGGTGTTACCGCTGGTGTAACAGATGGGGCTCCCGTTTTTTTTGTGGTATCTACAACGGTTGCTGTTTTTTTACCTTTTAAGCCGCCGAATTGTGCATTTGCGCTAATACTTATAGCGCTAACTGCTAACCCTATTATAAATATTTTTTTCATAAAAACTACTTTATTGCAATATGAACGTAATGTTTTGATCTAATTTTCTAGTACCACCGCCCGGTTCTAACACTTTAATTTCACCAATGGTAACCGTAGTGCCAGCCTGACATCTTCTAATCAATGCTTGTGCTGAACCATCTTTAAATGAAGCACCATTTACATCTGCGAATTCAGGTTCATCAAAACCTTTACCCGTACAAATGAGCATGTATGAAACAACTTTGTAGGCAACACCTTCAAATACGAAATCTCTTAATTCGGCAATGGCTCCACTTTGCACACGAAACACATTTGCTGCCATTGCTCCACCAGCACTTCCACCAACGACTACAATTGGATCTGGAACGCGCTTAACAGGAATGGCTATTCGTTGAATGCTTTTCCCATCATTTGCAATTACATTAACGGTTCCTAATTGTGTACAAGTAACAATGTATTGACCTGAACCAACTTTTCTTAAGGAGGCTCCGGCTCCCTCAATAGAAACACTTACTTTTTCGTCACCGCCACCACCACTAGTTACGCTTAATGGATTTTCTAGTCCCTTATAAAATACACGTGTTTTATCGGTAGATACTGTTAATCCAGCAGGTACCCCAACAGTATATTTAATTTCTTTTTCTACCACAGCTATTGTACCGTCAGGTTTTGCATAAGAAATTCTTACACGTTTAACGCCAGAACCAGAACCGCTTACACGTGTTTTGTATTCGGCAGTACCTTCTGCGTTAAGTGGCACATTAGCGCCATCTATAGAAATAGTGGGTCGTGCTTGTTTACTAAACGCACCAATACCAGCTGTAATAACTAGCTCTTCACCAGGCATTAAATATTGTGTATTGGTTCCAGCAAAAGCTTGGAACTGATCATAAATGATTTCTACTTGTCCAATTTGCTTATGACAGTATTCGACAGCTTTAGATTCAGAGTTTCTTACGTCATTTTGAAACTTACTCAATATTGTAATGGCAGCAATGGTTGGTGTCATATGAAAATAAGCATAGGCCCAATCACTCTTTCCAGCGTCACTAGACGTTGGGGGAATTGTTAAATCAAGTGGCAAGCCAGTTTCAATATCTAAACGCATTGAGTCATTAATCTGCAAAAGTTGCTCTTTGTAGGCTTTTAACTTTGCAAAAAGCTCTTTGCCCTTTCCTTTTCCTTCAGGGGCATATTGAACAAGCAAGCGGGTTGCTGCATCCAAATCATCTTCTTTATATTCTTCTTTGCCGTTTACGATTTTTAAATCAGACTCTTTTTTTAATTCAATTTTAAGGCCCTCAATATAATTGTATAATTCGTCAGATATTTTTTTTGCTTGTTGGGCTATAGGTTCCCAATAAGCTGCCTTTTCTCTAGTAGTAGGGTCTTCTAATTTTGCTTTAAATGATTTAAAGATCTCAACATTTTTTTGTTCTGCAACACCGCTTGCAATCATTAAACTGCGATCAACGGTTTTAAATGCATTTAAAATTTCGGCAGAAACATTCAGTGCCAGTAATGCGGTAAGCACTAGGTACATCATGTTAATCATTTTCTGCCGCGGTTCCTTAGGTAGTGACATATTGTACTATTTAGGTAATCTTATTAATAATGTGTTTAAATCTTGGTGGGTTACTATCTACCCTGCATAGCAGTTAACATGTTACCGTATACTTGATTTAATTTACCTAAATTATTAGCAAGGGCACCAATTTGTTCTTTTGCTTTTAATGCATCTTCGGCAGTGCCGTTCATCGCTTCAGAAGCTTGCGCTAATTTGCCATAGAACTGGTTAAGTGCTTTGAGATGATTATTACTTTCTTGTAATTCAAGTTCATAAATGGTATTTAATGAACCTAAGTTTTTAGCCAAGCTTTGAACTTGCTTGTGGTACTCATTGGTACTATCAGAAGCCAATGAAATGCTACCTAAAGATTCACTCGCTTTAACAGCTGCATCTTTAATTGAACCAAGGGCTGCAGCAGCTTCTCCTGTTTTTGCAGAAAAATCTGAAGTAGATTTAACCACGTCGCCTATTTGGCCAATTTGCTCTACAGTAGTGCCTAGTTTTTGAAAGCTAGTACTAAGCTTAGACAAATTTTCTTGCGTTAAGCCTGCGTTAGCAAATAATTCATCAAATCTTTTTGTTACATCCGCCACAACTGTAGATGGAAGATCCGCACCGCCACCGCCGCCTGATGGACCATGTCCGCCTTCTGGAGGTAAAATTGCATAGATCAAAAAGATAATGGCTTCAGTTGTTAAACCAATTTTAAGTGCCCAGTCTGCCCAAGACAAGTGTAGAATTTTTGCCATTGCGCCAAAAATTACGACAGATGCACCGGTACATACAAAAACGTTTACAAGTCTCATTGTTGTTTGAGCTGGTAAGCCAAATATTTTTTCTTGTTGAGCTGACATGTTTTAAATTTTTATGAATTAAAAAGTTGAGATGAATGTTTTATATTGGAATTATCTTTTTGTTTTTGGCGCTAAATCAATTACGGTTCTAAATCCGATATATGATTTTGCATTATCTTGGTATTCGTAAGCGCGCGCACTTACTTGTAAAGCGTTACCAACGTCTTTCCAGCTACCACCTCTTATAACTTTACGTTTCATACGAGGAGGATCGTTTTCGTCGGCTTCAATTCTAACATCTGGACTTAAATCAGACATGAAATTGTAAGAGCCTTCGTAAAAGTAAGAAGCTGTCCACTCTGCAACGTTTCCAGACATATTGTATAAACCAAAATCGTTTGGCCAGTATGCAGTTGCTTTAACCGTGTAAAAACCACCATCTTCTGGATAGTTACCTCTTCCAGGTTTAAAGTTTGCAAGCAAACAACCTTTTTTATTTCTTAAATATGGAGAACCCCATGGAAACATCGTACTTGTACGACCACCTCTTGCAGCGTATTCCCACTCTGCTTCGTTCGGTAATCTATAATCACCGTCAACGGCAATTTTCTTTTTTGCAAAATCTGCATTTTGAATATGCGTTCTCCAATGACAAAAAGCAACTGCTTGTTTCCAGGTAACCCCTACTACAGGATAGTTGCCATAAGCTGGGTGGGCATAATATCTTTTTGCTAAAGGTTCGTTGTAAGAATAAGAGAAATCTCTAATCCAAACGAGTGTGTCAGGATAAACAGGAACCGCATAACTTACAATTTGATCACGCCCTTTTTGAGTTGAATTGTTTTTATTGATTTTGGCAGCAGCAGGTAAATCAAAATAACGAACCCTGTAAATCAAACTATCTGGGTCAATTGATAATTTTCTAGTCAACGGATTTTCGTAGGTAAGGCCAGTTAGGTTTACCAACTCCTTGTTATCGTACTTGTACAAAGCTGCTTTCTTCCAGTTTACTGCGGTGGTATCTGAAGAATTGTTTAAACCAACTCCAGAAGTAACTTTATACGCTAATGAATCACGTACCCAGTTTACAAACTGACGATAGTGGTTATTTGTAATTTCGGTAGCATCCATCCAAAAACCTGGAATAGACACATTTCTATTACGATTACTGTAATTGAAACTAACGTCTTCATCACTTGGTCCCATGTGGAATGTTCCAGGCGGAACGTATACCATGGTTCTAGGTGTTAGCATACTTTGCTTTGCTAAAGGAGCAACGCCATGCAACTGCCCATCATCAGGCACCCCCTTACCTTTGTTTTTTCCAAAGAAGCAAGAAGTCAAACTCAACGTAAAGAACGCCAAGGTAATTGTAGTTAAATATCCTTTCATCTGATCTATTTGATTTATAACAGTGACAAATATAAGTTTTGAAACGTCAGAAACCTGAGTTTTAACGCTTAAAAACCAATAAATTAATGATCCAGGGTAAAAATCTATTCAGTAGTAAATTTTTTTATGTTTCACTGTTTTGCCGGTGTAGTGGCTAAAACTGAACTGCAAAATAAATGATTACATGTTACACAATTGCTAAAAAACTGTCAAAATCAGTAAGTTGATGCAATTGGCAGGTATGATTTTCACACAATTGAAATGTAACTTGTTGATTATCAATTATTTTTTGGGAAATCGCTAAAATACTTGTTAGCCGATTTTCTGAAATATTTAAGATTAGATTGGGTCTGAAAAAGGGAAGTGCAGCTTCCAAATAGGGCAAAACACCCGGACCAACAAGGGTTAATTCCCTAAAATCTACCAGTTGATTTAATAAAACCGAAGCCCAAACCCCAAATGAGCCAGGATGTTTAGTAATTGCCGGTAATAAGGATAAACAGGTTTGCTTACCTAAGGACAAATACTGGCCATTCCCGTAAACGACACCTAAATGAAGCAAGTTGCCCGCCATTACAGCGTTACCACTTGGGGTTGCACCATCATACACTTCTTTTTTCCTTACAATAACGTCTGTTTGAGCATCGTGGGTATAAAAGTAAAATCCAGTACTAGATTCTATAAAATGCGCATGCACATATTCTGTTATTTCTCCAGCTTTTTCAAGCCAGTGCAAATCTCCAGAAACGGTTTGTAGTTGAATGAGCGCTTCAATTAAATACGCATAATCATCTAAAAATGCAGGTGTTTTTGCAACTCCATTTTTGTAGGTATGAAACCAACCTTCGCCATTTGCATTTTTGAAATGATCAAATAAATGCGCCATGTTTTGCTGTGCGCGTATTAAATATTTCTTATTTCCGGTAGCCGCATATGCTTTACTACATGCTGTATTCATGAGCGCGTTCCAACCCAATAATTGTTTGTCGTCTGTTTGAGGTCTAATTCGTTTGTTTCGCTCTAACATCAAAACAACATTGCAATTTTGAATAGTTAGCAATATTTCAGATTCAATGATACCAAGCGTTTGAGCAATAGCAGCAGTAGATTGTGGTGTATGTAAAATATTAGTATGCTCCCAATTACCAGCTTCTGTTACACCATAGTACGCCATAAATAATGGTGCATCGTTTTTTAATAACTGGGTAATTTCTGTTGCGGACCATGTATAAAATTTTCCTTCTACTCCTTCACTATCTGCATCAAGTGCACTTAAAAAACCACTATCAGGATCCATCAATTCTTTTTCTATAAACGCAAGTGTTTCTGTTATGGCTTTATGGTAAGATTCTTTTTTAGTTATTTGATAGGCTTCTGATAATGTTGTTACTAAAAGTGCATTATCGTATAGCATTTTTTCGAAGTGCGGAGCGAGCCACTGCGCATCGGTACTATACCTGGAAAACCCGCCTCCTAATTGATCATAAATGCCGCCCTCAATCATTTTATCCAAACACAATAAAGCATGTTCCAATGAAGCATTATGTGTAGGATTAAAATAATGATACCTTAATAAAAAACGAATCGATGCCGTTTGTGGAAATTTAGGAGCCCCGCCAAAGCCTCCCCAAAGGGTATCTGCCTGTGCTAATAGCGCAGATACAGCCGCATCCATATCACTTAAACCAGGTGCTGCAATCGCATTATTATTTTGAAATCCAAAAGCATTGGAACTTAATAAATGCTCGGTTAATTTTTGCGCCTGCGCATCTATCTGATCTCTATTTTCTTTAAAGCCTTTTGCAATTCCAAGTAAAACATCCTTCCAACTTGCTCTATTGTGCATTGGTTCAGGCGGAAAATAAGTGCCTCCATAAAAAGGTTTTTTATCGGGCGTCAAAAAAACATTGAGTGGCCACCCACCACTGCCGGTCATAGCTTGCACCGCGTCCATATAAATATGATCTAAATCAGGACGCTCTTCTCTGTCAATTTTAATATTAACAAAGTGATCGTTCATGATTTTTGCAGTTGCGGCATCCTCAAAACTTTCACGCTCCATTACATGACACCAATGACAGGCAGCATATCCAATACTCACTAAAATGGGTTTGTCTAAATCTATAGAAAGTTGCAATGCAGCTTCTCCCCATGGATGCCACTCCACCGGATTATACGCATGCTGAAGTAGGTAAAGGCTCGTTTCCTTTATTAATAAATTGGGCGTTGAATAATTCGTTTGCAAAAAGATTATTTTTTTGCAACAAGCGATTGCAAATAGTGGTCTAAAGCCGCAACTAAACTAGTTCGTTGAGGAACTGGCGCCTTAATATCCAAGCGGAGTGTAGCGTCTTCAACAGCTTTAGACGTATTACTTCCAAAAGCGCCGATAACAATTTTATTTTGTTTGAAATCTGGAAAATTATCAAATAAACTTTTTACGCCACTCGGGGTAAAAAAACAAATGATTTCAAACCCTTTTTTCTGAAATAAAGGTGTGATGTCATTGCTAATACTGCGGTACATGAATGCTAATTCAAAACTACATTTATGTAGTTTAAGCCAGCCGCAAATATCATTGTCCTGCTGATTTTCACTACATACATACAAGAACTTTTCATTCTCTTTATGTTTATTGATTACATCAAGCATACTTTTACTAGATCCATCTGCACCATAAAAAACCTTACGCTTACGATATAAAATAAATTTTTGAAGGTAAAGCGCAACAGCCTCCGTAATACAAAAGTATTTTGTGTCTTGACTAATAGATAATTTCATTTCCTCTGCGGTACGAAAAAAATGATCAATGGCATTTCGGCTGGTAAAAATGACACCCGTGTAAGCAGCTATATCAATCTTTTGTTTTCTAAAATCTTTAGCCGGAATACCATCTAATTTAATAAATGGATGGAAAACCAGTTCTACCTGGTACTTGCGTTCTAAATCGTAATAAGGAGATTTATCACTTTCCGGTTTTGGCTGAGAAATTAAAATTCTTTTAGGAGCGACCGCTTTAACAGCTGTTCCAGTTTTTGATCCGATTTTTGCCATGCTACTTATCTAAGATTGTGCAAAGTTAAAAAGTTCCGCTAATAAAATCCATGGTCAATTTATATAAAACCAACATAGGAAGTACTTCGCAGGTGCAAAGGTACAAGAAAAAATGGAAGGCGCTCACCTTCAAAGAAGCCCTTACAATAGAGAAGGATACAAGGTACCTATAAACAAAGAGGATACTGATGACGATTAAGGCACTATTGTAGGCAAAATCTTGAACAGATTCGGGAGAAAATGCCAATAATAAAATAGCCGGTATTAAAAAAACACCCATTACTTTATTGGTCAAAAAAACAATAAAGCTATAATTACCAATAGCTTCCCCCTGTGAAAAGAGCCAGCCAGATAGCCATAAAAATAAAAATTTGAATAAATAGAGGGCTGTAAATCCAACAGCGCTATATGCAATACAACTATACAATGACAAATCTACCCATCCATTTTTAACAGCAATCAGGGATACAAAAATAGATGCGTTGAGAATGAATAAAATATTACTAAACAGAGAAGCCAAATTATTTTGCTGCAACTGCTCTCTCGTTTGTTTTTGCCTTATAGGACTTTGGAAAATGAGCTCAAAAACATTAGAAAAGTACTTGGGGAATGTTACTTTTATAAATGCCAAATAAAACAGCATTCCAATAATCAAGTAAAACCTGCCATCAAAACTAGCCGCAATACGAAGTTCATTGATTCGAAAAGAAGGCTTCGTTTGCATCGGTAAATAAGGATGCGTCATTAGTTTTTTATAAGATGCGGTATCCCTAATTGACTTTTTTTTCTGAAGCACCAGAAGGGAATCTGTTGCTCTTTGTGTTCGATTTTTAGTTATTGAATCTGCAGAAGGAATAATGGACGTGGTGTCAATGTTAGAAGTGCTATCTGGTTTTTGTTGAGCCAAGAGGCTAGTGCCTATAAAAAGGGAAGCACTCAAAAAAACTACAATGAATAACAAATAACGGGATCGCATGGCTACAAAAATAAGGAGCTTAGTCTAACATTAACGGCATAGTAGCAAGTATTTGGTAGATTTGCGACATAAACATTTACATGGCAGGCATTTACATCCATATTCCTTTCTGCAAACAGGCCTGCCACTATTGTAATTTTCATTTCAGCGCTTCTACCAAATTATTAGACCCCATGGTACAAGCTCTCTGCAAAGAAATAGAATTGCAAAAGCATTTTTTTGAAGCGCCAAACGCATTAATAGATACTATTTATTTTGGAGGTGGCACCCCTTCACTTTTACCGAGTCATGCTACCGCTCAAATACTTGCCACCATTAAAAAGTATTTTAACCTTTCTGCACAAATAGAAATCACCCTAGAAGCCAACCCTGATGATATCACAAGAGAAAAACTGATATCATTAAAATCGATGGGTATCAATAGGCTTAGTATAGGTGTGCAATCGTTTGTCAACGAAGACCTTATTTGGATGAATCGTGCGCACAGATCAGAAGCTGCCGTTCAGGCCATTGAACTTGCAAAAGCAGTTGGCATCCATAATATTTCAATAGACCTTATTTATGGTATCCCTACTCTTACAAATGAAAAATGGATACAAAATATTGACAAAGCTGTTGCACTAGAAGTACAACATTTGTCTTGTTATGCATTAACAGTAGAGCCCAAAACACCACTCAATGCGCTTATTTTAAAAGGAGAAAAAGAAGATATCGATACAGCAAAACAAGCTGTCCATTTTGAACTACTAACAAAGCATGCAACACATGCGGGATATGAACATTACGAGCTTTCCAACCTTGCATTGCCGGGTTACAGAAGCAAGCACAATACCAGCTATTGGCAACAAAAAAAATACCTTGGCATAGGCCCTTCTGCACATTCATTTACTGGAAGTTCACGTCAATGGAATATTGCAAACAATGCGCTATATATAAGTAGCATCGAAAAAGGCATCGTGCCGTTTGAGTCAGAAACATTATCACTAGCAACACAATACAATGAATATATCATGACATCGCTTCGAACCATTGAAGGTTGTTCGTATGAATATTTACATGAAAGATTTGGAGACAACACTGTTAATAGAACAAAAAAAATAGCAGCACATTATATTAATCAAGGTCAATTAATGGAGCAAGCACTTTTTTTGATAGCAACCGATCAGGGAAAGTTTTTTTTAGACGGCATTGCCGCTGATTTTTTTGAAGTGTAGCTACAGCAACATTAAAATAGGATTTTTTCAACCTCTGCAAAGCCATTTGCGGCGTGCACATGCTTCCACAAAATTTGATAGATTGCTGTAGCAATAGGCATTTCCGCACCGTACGCCTGATTGATTTCAAAAATACACTTACTAGCGTTATAACCTTCGGCTACCATGTTTAATTCAAGCTGAGCCGATTTAACAGAGTACCCTTTACCAATCATATTGCCAAAAGTTCGGTTTCTACTATACAAAGAGTAACAAGTAACAAGTAGATCACCTAAATATACCGAAGCGTTATAATTTGGAGGCTCCGCAGCTTTGCTAGCCCCTTCCGAGTGATCACATTTTTGTAAAAAATTAGCCATTTCATTGGCGCAATTAGCAATATAAACGCTTAAAAAGTTATCACCGTATTCAAGCCCATTTGCAATACCAGCACCTAGCGCATAAATATTTTTTAAAACAGAAGCAAATTGTGAGCCATTGATATCGGTATTCACTACCGTATTGATGTATTCGCAATTAAAATAGGAAGCTATTTCCTGCGCTGCTTCATGTGTAGTTCCAGCAAAAGTTAAATAGGAGAGTTTTTCGGCGGCCACTTCTTCTGCGTGACAAGGACCAAGTAGCGTAAAATAATGGTCCAACGGAAAATTAAAATTGGCTTGCAGGTATTGATTGAGCAGTACATTATGATCTGGTAAAATACCTTTTACTGCCGATACAATTTTTTTACCCTTCAATAAATTGGCGTCAATACCTTCAAAAATGGAACTTACATAGGCAGAAGGAACAGCTACCACAATAACATCAACTGCGGCCACCAGGTCCTGCACGTTATCCGTTAATTGTAATTGCGCCTGATTAAAATAAGCAGCGCTTAAATAATGTGGATTGTGCTTGCGTTTTTGAATGTATTGAATGGTTTCAGCATTTCTAACCCACCAATGAATATCATTACCATTATCTGTTAAGATTTTAGCAAGTGCTGTTGCCCAACTTCCGCTTCCGATAATTCCAAAACGCATATCTAATTTGGTTGTTAATCAACCACAAAGATACGAAAGGATTTTTTATTGAAAATCTTAGTCTTTTTTCTTGTCTTCAAATAGCTTATCCTTACTTACTACTTTTACTAGGCTACTATCTTTAATAACCTTGCTCACTATATTGTAAGGACCCGTGATAACTTGATCACCTGCCGCAATGCCGCTAACAATTTCGATGAAATTAAGGTCTTGAATATCTGTTTTTACTTTTACCTTTTTAACATGGTTGTCTTTTTGTAACACAAATACCACTTCTTCAGAATCATCAGATTCTAATGTTTTTTTGTCTGAAGCTGGAGCAGCTTCTTCTTTTTTATCTTCTTTACCAGAACTTGCGCCTGCTTTCGCTTCTGATTTATCTCTTGTCGTAACTGCATTTAAAGGAATAGACAGAACGTTGACTTTTGTTTTGGTTTGAATATCTGCACTAGCACTCATTCCTGGTCTAAAAGGAAAACTATTGCCAGCCACCAATAAATCTTGATAACTACTTTGCAATAAACGGATATGCACTTTGTAGTTGGTTACCTCAGCGCTTCCGCCTCCTGCAGCTGATCCAGCAGTTATTGGATTTGCAATTTTGTATACAAGGCCTTTAAATTTTCTATTGGTGTAAGCATCTACTTCTACAACCGCTGTGTCACCAATTTTAACTTTTGGTATATCATTTTCACCCACATCAACTCTAATTTCAATACTACGCATATCTGCTACACGCATCATCTCGGTACCCGCCATTTGTGCTGTACCTACAACACGCTCTCCTTTTTTAACGGCGAGTAAACTAATAATACCATTCATTGGCGCTACAAGCGTTGTTCGAGATAAATCTTTATTAGCACGCGCTAGTTGTGCTTCTGCACCACTGATAGCAGCCTGGGTTCCTTTAAGACCTTCTTTAGCACCATTATAATTTGCTTCTGCAGATCTATAGGCCTGTTCCGCTTGTTCAAATTCTTGACGAGAAGTTACTTTGTCGTTATATAACTTAAGCTGACGATCATACACCTGCTTCGTGTTTTCAAGTGTTGCTTTTAAACCAATGATACTTGCGCTAGAATTAGCTAGCTGCGCTCTAGCTTGGTTTACACCTGCAGCTACTTGATCACGCTGGGTAGAATAAATGTCTGCGTAGATACGGGCCAATACTTGACCTTTGGTTACACTATCCCCTTCGTTTACATTTAACTCAACAATTTCTCCACTGATATCTGGACTCACTTTTACTTCGATTTCTGGATATACTTTACCACTTGCATTTACAGTTTCAATGATGGTGCGCATCGCTGCTTTTTCTGCAGAAACGGTAAGCCCATCTTCTTTTCCAATCACGCCCGTTTTTTTAAGCGTTACAAACAAAACAATTAAAACAACAAGTGATACGATCGTCCAAAGTAATTTTTTATTCATGATATTGTATTTCAAACTTTTTAAAAATGTTATGATAATGTATTAAAGTGTTATACCCTGTCCTTTATAGAACTCAAGCACTTTCATCTTAAATATATAATCGTATTGGTTGCTTAGTTGTTGCACTTTAGCACGCAATAAATTATTTTGATTGGTGATTAAATCAAGTGAACTTAAAAGGCCTACCTCATATCTTTTTACAGCAAAATCATAGGCCTTTTGTGAGGTTTCAACAGCTTTGGTGCTTGCATTTAATTTTTGTAACGCAGCGGTTGCATTGTTATACGCCGTATAAATATTTTGCTTTAAGGTAATATCTGCTTGCTCTTTTTGCAACTCCGCAGATTTTACATTAAGGTTAGCACGTTGATAGGCGCCTTTGGCCTGACCGCCATTAAAAATGGGAACAGATAGGTTAAATCCGATGTTCTGACCAAAGTTATTACTGAGCTGTTTAGACCAGCCATCCCATATTTCACTGATGTTTCGGTTGGTTTGATTGAGTTTATACATCGGGCTTTGTACGAAATAATCTTGGCCTCCAATAGAAACTTTTGGATCAAAACCAGGCATGGGTGTTCCGTAACCTAAAAAGCTAGCGCCCGTTGTTCTTCTAAATGAATTGGAAAAATTAGATGCCAAATTGCCGCCTACAGTTAAGGTTGGATATTGCTGCGCTTTGGCTACTAATACCGATTTTTTTGCAGCTTCTAAACGGATGACATTTGCTTTTTGTAAAGGCTGCGTTCCAAGGGCCATTTCATACACCATGGCTGGTTGCAAATCTGCAAAACTTGGAATTGGAATGGCACTAATATTAGGCGTAGCCACTTCAAATGGTACTGCTGGATCTACATTTAATAGCCCTTGTAAATTCAAAATATTTTGCTCGTATCCAGTATAAGCACCAACATAATTACTACTATCAGACGCAAGCTGCACCTGTATTTCAGCCAAATTTAATTCTGGTAAAGCACCAGCATCCACTCTTTTTTTAGTGATTTCTAATTGCGTTAATGTTTGAGCAATTTGTACTTGTGTAATTTTCACTTGCTCTGCCGCTGCTAATATGTTTAAATAAAAATTAGCCACATTTAATGAGATATCATTGGCAATTCTATCAATATCGGCTAGTGCTGCTTTTGCATTTAAGTCCGCAACGGCAATACTGTTTTTAAGACTACCATAATTATAAAGCTGCATGCCCCCAGACAAACCAATATTTTGATATAAAAATTGTGTGGTGGAAAACGCATTGGTGGTTGGGTCGATAGATCTACCAAATCGCACCCCCATTCCAGAATTACCCGAAACAGACGGGTATACAGCTAATTTTGACAGCTTGACCTGTATCCCAGCAATTCGGGCCTGAATATCGGCTTGTTTAACAGAAATGTTATGACTGGTCGCATATTCTACACAACGTTTAAGGTCCCACTTTTCGGTTTGGGACTGCGCCTGAAATACAAGTAAGGCAGCAAGGAGGGTAAATAATGATTTCATAGAACTACAAAAATAATGCATTCCATGGCCCTAACCCTAAAATTTAGACAGACGGAAAGAAAGCGGGTATTTTGGCAATTTATGGGGTATAAAGGGCGAATTTGACTAATAGCCGACCTCGCGACCGGATTTACGGTACCGAGCGGTCATAAAATAGAGGAGCATAAAGGCTGCCAACACCGCAACACCGACCCCTGCCGTTTCTGGGGTTTGCATAGCAATACTAACGCCCACAAAGAGGTAATTGGCGATAAAAAACAAGGGGATGAGTGGAAATAACTTCATCTTAAATATGCCCGTACCATCTAGATGTTTTGTTTTACTGCGCAACTTAAAAATGGCTGCACTAGACGCCACCATACCAAAGCAATCTAAAAAGATAGTGAAGTTTAAAATCTTTTCGAAGGTTTGTGCAAAAAACAAAATCACAATACACACGGCGGCAAAAATGGTCAGTGAAAAAACAAGGACGTCTGTTTTTTTATCTTGTTTAGAAAATACGGCGGGGAGGGTTCCTTCGGCACTCATGGCATACATGACTCTAGGGTTACTCATAAGTAGTGCATTCACATAAGCTAGTACCCCAAAAAATAAAAAGAATGAAAAAATATTTGCGGCTTGATCACCAAAAGTTTTTTGAATGAGCGCATACGCAATTTCACGTTCACCTTTCATGTTTTCAAAACCTATAATCATGTAGTAACTAAAATTGGCGAGTAAATAAAGTACGATAATAATAGCGATGCCAATAAATATTCCTTTAGGTATAGTTTGCGATGGTTTATCTACTTCGTTCCCAAAATTGATGGTTTGTTGATAGCCGCCATAGGTAAATGAAACAGCAATTAAACTAATCCCAAAACTTTGAATCCATCCCATACTTGACGCTGCTGCAACCGGCGCAGATCCACTGTGCAAAAGGGTTTCATGCGGAAAAAATAAAGCAGCGATAATCACGAGTATCATGCTAATTTTTATGAGCATTAAAATATTTTGCGCACGCGCACTCATTTTTAATCCACGCAAATTGATAAAATAAAAAAGTAAAATAGCCACTACACTTAAAAGTGCTTTATCGATATCGGACCAGCTATTTCCTGGAAAAAGTTTAGCAATATAACCACTACCAATAAGTGCAACGCCACTTAAACTAGCCGCATTACTAATTAAAATAATACAGTTTATGGCAAAGGCAATACTTGGATGATAGGCATAAGAAAATACCTTATAATATCCGCCTGTAACAGGGTATCTACTTCCAATTTCTGCATACGTGAGCGCACCGCACATAGCCACCAAACCACCCACAATCCAAGCACTAAAATAAACAGAGGGCGCTATCGCATCTTTGGCGCTTGTAGCTGCGGTTCTAAAAATTCCCATCCCAATTACAAGGCCTACCACAATCATGGTGAAGCTAAATAAATTCAATTTTTGTTTCGATTGCATATAATACGGCGTGGGTTTAAATGTAGTAAACTTTTAGGAAGTTTTCAACGCATCGTGGAAAACTAAAACGGATACCATGTAGCCTTATGAAAATAGAATACCTATATTCGCTTTGTAATTGGTTTTCGAATTATTCGGAATTAAAAGGGAAGCAAGTGTAAGTCTTGCGCTATCCCCGTAGCTGTAAACGCAACCATGCAACCAACTCTACTAGCCACTGTTCAATTTTGAATGGGAAGGCTCGTTGGAAGCGCGTAAGCCAGAAGACCTGCCAGTCACAAACCATCATTCATGGCTTTCGGGCGAAAAGCATGGAATGTAAATGCTGTATCAGCAGCTATTTATGTTTCTACCGTTTTAACACTTGAAAGCTCATTGTTCAAATTAAAAAAAATAAACAATGGGCAAAAAATTAATGCTCCTCACCTTGCTATTTTCAGCGAAAATGGTAAGCGCACAACAAGACACCAGTACGCTAGACGAAGTGGTGGTAACTGCCAATAAAATGGCACAAAAACAATCAAACACCGGCAAAGTTGTTACCGTTATCACCAAATCAGATTTGGAAAAAATGGGCAACAAAAATTTAGCAACTCTACTCCAAGAACAAGTAGGTATTACGGTAAATGGCGGCAGTAACAATGCAGGCAGTATTCAAACCATTTTTACCCGTGGTGCCTCGGGCGGAAGAACGCTCGTCCTACTTGATGGTATTCCTGTCAATGATCCTTCGTTCATTAACAACGATTTGGATCTAAACTTATTTGCCACAAGTAGCATTGAGCGCATAGAAATTTGTAGAGGTGCGCAATCTACCCTATATGGTAGCGACGCTATTGCAGGTGTTATTAATATTATTACAACCAGTAAAGACATTTCAAAACCGCTACAAATTAATGTTAGCACTTTATTGGGCAGTTTTGGAACAGTAAAAAATAATGTACAAATAGCTGGTAAAAAAAATAAATGGACCTACAGTGCTAGGCTTGCACAAACAAATTCAAAAGGCTTTTCTGCATCTATTGACACCACCGGAAAAAATAAATTTGATGCAGATAGTTACCATGGAACTGCTTTACATGGACAACTCAACTACGCAGCTACCGAACATTTTTCTATTAAAGCATTTAGCATGTATAATAAATACAAAGCAGGTGTAGACGCAGGTATATTTAAAGATGATAGAGACTTTACCATTACAAATAGCAGCTTACTTGTGGGCACTGGTTTTGTCTACAAAAAAAATAATTGGCAAATCACAGGCACCTATCAGCACAACACACTTGATCGACATTTTTTAAATGATAGTACGCATAAAACAAGTACTTGGTTTGAAAAAAATGATTACGCTGCTGCTTCCGATTATGTTGAAATTTTTACGAGTGTACAATTATCAGATAAGCTAACCGCCTTACTGGGCATCGATTACAGAAAAGGATCCTACAGTCAAAATTATGCATCTGTTAGCGGTTGGGGGCCTTATAATTTTAATGATCCTACAAGATACGCGGAGCAGTCTGCACTTTACGGTTCACTTCTTTACACCAGTGAAAATAAAAAACTAACACTCGAATTAGGGGTTCGCGCCAATAAGCATTCGGTATATGGAGGCAACCAAACATTTACGTTGAATCCATCCTTTGCGCTAGATGCAAATACAAGAATGTTTGCGAGTGTTTCAACCGGTTTTAAAGCGCCATCGTTATATCAAATAAGCGTCAATGATCAACTTGATCCAGAAAAAGCAACGAGCTATGAAGCTGGAATGAGTTACCAAAATAAAACGCTTCAAACCAGACTTGTTTATTTTAATAGACAAACAGCTAATGGTATCGATTACAATTATATCAACTACCAGTATTTCAATTATGTAAAACAGGCAGTAAATGGATTAGAATTTGAAATCAAAAAATCGCTTACAAGTGAGCTAACTGCCTTTGCTAACTATACTTTTTTACAAGGAAAAGAAACTACGCAAAATAGAATCACCAACAAAGATACCATCACGTACAACTATCTTTTACGCAGGCCTGCGCATCAATTCAATATGGGCATGAGCGCACAGCTCAATGCTAAATTGCGATTAGAAATAACGGGTAGGTATGCGAGCAAAAGACAGGATGTTGGTGGTTATGGGGCACCTGATGTTGAATTAAAATCATATGTAACACTCGCAGCAAATGCAGGATATCAACTGAGCAAACATTGGCGCTTTACCGCCGATATCCAAAACTTTACCAATACAAAATATTACGAGGTGTATGGCTTTACAACCATGCCCTTCAATGCAAGTATAGGGGCTGTGTTTTCTTGGTAAAATAATTGGTTATATTTGTAAGAAGTGTTATTAATACTTACCTATATGAACTTTCAATTTGACCAACTCATCACCGTCACATTTACATTATTTGCGGTTATAGATATTGTGGGGTCTATTCCACTATTAATATCCTTGAAAGAAAAAATGGGTGGCATTAAATCAATTAATGCTACCCTCATTTCTGGAGCACTCATGATTGCATTTTTATATGTAGGTAAGCCTTTTTTAAGCGTTTTAGGACTTGATATCCGGTCTTTTGCCGTGGGCGGATCGGTGGTTATATTTTTATTAGGTCTAGAAATGGTGCTTGGACACGAAATTTTTAAAGGCGACAAAGACGCCAAATCCAGTACCATGGTACCCATTGCTTTTCCCATTATTGCCGGAAGCGGAACCCTTACCACCATTATGTCACTTAAGGCCAATTTCGAGGAAGTATACATATTATCGGGTATTGTCGTAAATCTAGTGATCGTATTTGTAGTACTTAAATCACTGAATTGGATCCAAAAAGGCCTTGGAGAAGGTGGTTTACTGGCCGTTCGGAAGTTTTTTGGCGTCATTTTGCTAGCCATTGCCGTAAAGATCTTTAGTAGCAATATTGCCGCTTTTGGCAAATAATAGAGCTGTTTTTAGCCTACAATTCTTACCTTTGCAGCCCATTTAACCCCTTTGGCCTATTTGGGCCTCAGGCAAACCCTTATAAATAAGAAGACATGGCAAAAGTTACTAGAGAGAACATTGCAAAGCTTACAGACAAACTAACAGTCACTTTAGACAAGGCAGACTATTTAGGAAACTTTGAAGTGAGCCTTAAGAAATATGCAAAAACAGCAAATATTCCTGGTTTCAGAAAAGGAATGGTACCTGCAGGACTTGTGAAAAAAATGTACGGTCAAAGCGTTTTTACGGACGAGATTTTGAAAACAGTTGAGCAGGAATTAAACAGTTATTTACAAGCTGAGCAACTTGATATTTTTGCGCAGCCCCTTCCGCTTGATAGCGAACTTCGCAATATGGACATCAACAACCCAGAAAGCTACACCTTTGCTTTTGAAATTGGACTTAAGCCAGCGGTTGATATTGACGTTAAAAAAGTAAAAGTTACACGCTACAAAATAAATGTTACGGATCAAATGTTACAAGACGAACTTGAACGTTTACAAATTCGTAGCGGTAAAATGACAGAGCCAGAAGCCGTAACCGGTGATGACAACGTTTTAAATGTAAAATTTGTAGAGTGTGATAAATCAGGTACAGCTATTGAAGGCGGTATTACCAAAGACAACTCTTTACTAGTAAAATATTTTGAACCTAAGTTTAGAAAAAATTTAATGGGCAAGAAAAACGATGATAGCGTTGTATTGCAAGTAGACAAAGCGTTTGAAGCGAAAGAAAAAGAAGCTATTTTAGCGGATTTAGGTTTAACAGATGCAGATGCTGAAAAATATTTTAGCTTACAAATTACTAAAGTAGGTCTTGTAGAAAAGGCTGAAATGAACGCTGAATTTTTTGCAAGCGTATATCCAAATGCTGCTATTGCAACAGCAGAAGAATTTACTGCCGAAGTAAAAAAGGAAATGGAAACTTATTATGATGCGCAGTCTCGCAATCAAATTCACGACCAAATATATCACCACTTTGTAGATCACACCCCAATGGAACTTCCAGAAGGATTTTTAAAGCGTTGGTTACAAACAGGTGGCGAAAAACCAAAAACAGAAGCAGAAGCGGAAGCGGATTATCCAAGCTTTGCAAGTCAATTAAAATGGACAATCGTAAGTGGTAAATTAGCTACCGATCATAAAATTGAAGTAATGCCTGACGATATCCGTGATTTTGCGAAGCAGCAATTGTTTAGCTACATGGGTGGTCAATTAGGTGCGCTAGGTGACAACCAACAATGGGTAGAAGATTATGCAAACCGCATGATGCAAGACCGCAAATTTGTGGAGGATAGCTACCACCGTATTAGCACCGAAAAATTATTTGGCATCATTGAAACACAAGTAACTGCCAAAGAAGAAAGCATTAGTGCCGAAGATTTTGCGAAAAAATTGCACAATCACCACCACTAATCTCATAAAACATAGAGAAAAGCTGGGGCAACCCGGCTTTTTTTATGAAAAGCAAATAACTTATCTTCAAAGCGAAATTAAAAGTATATGAATCTAGGAAAAGAATTTGAGCAATATGCTATAAAACACCGCGGTATTAGTAGTGCCACTTTGCATAATTACCAGCAGGTAACAAACCTTACCCCATACATTATTGAGGAGCGCCCAATGAACGTGGCAAGCATGGATGTATTTTCACGTTTAATGATGGACCGTATTATATTTTTAGGCGAAGGCATCAACGATTATGTTGCCAATATTGTAACAGCTCAATTGTTGTTTTTAGAAAGCACTGATCGTACCCGCGATATTCAAATGTATATCAATAGCCCAGGTGGAAGCGTTTATGCAGGTCTTGGCATTTATGATACTATGCAATTTATTGGACCAGACGTGGCAACTATTTGTACTGGTATGGCTGCAAGCATGGGTCAAATTTTATTGTGCGCTGGTGTTAAAGGAAAGCGTACTGCTTTAAAGCATAGCCGCATTATGATGCACCAACCAAGTGGCGCCATTGGTGGTCAAGCAACTGACATTGAAATCACTGCGCGCGAAATTAAAAAATTAAGATCCGAATTATACGCAATTACTGCGCATCATACTGGCAAAGATGAGGCTACTATTGCAAAAGATAGTGATAGAGATTTTTGGATGACCGCCGCAGATGCAAAAGAATATGGACTGGTAGATGAAGTTTTATTAACCAACCCACGCAAAGAAAATAAATAACAACGCCATGACAGACTTAAAATATATTGTAAATCCTTACTTAATGGAAGACGAGGAAGAATCTGTGAAAGAAGACAAGCCAGTAAACAATGGCATGCTCATGAAAAAAATGGAAAAACTTTTCTTTGAAAAGAGGGCCGTTTATTTATGGGGCGTTGTAGATGATCATTCTGCAAAAGATGTCGTAAACAAATTATTGTTACTAGATGCAGACAAGCCAGGCGCCGAAATTAAATTTTATATCAATAGCCCTGGGGGTATTGTAACAAGCGGTATGGTAATGTACGATACCATGAAACTCATTCAGAGCCCTGTGTCTACTATTTGTATGGGACTTGCGGCTAGCATGGGCTCTATTTTACTCAGTGCAGGTGCCAAAGGCAAGCGTTATATTTATCCGCACGGCGAAGTGATGATTCACCAGCCAAGCCTTGGTGGTTATATGAAAGGTACTAGTGCCGATATTGAAATTCAGGCCGAACAAATTATAAAAACAAAAGCAATTGGTGCGCGCATTTTAGCAGAAAACTGTGGCAAAACAGTAGATCAAATTATGAAAGACTTTAATCGTGATTATTGGATGGATGCGAAAGAAGCCGTGGCGTATGGTATTGTGGATAGTGTACTAGAAAAGATATAAGGAGCAACCGTTTTATGGCAAAAGCAAATCAATTAACCTGTTCTTTTTGTGGAAGAAGCCGTGATGAGGTAAAAATTCTTATTGCAGGGCAAAACTCACACATTTGTGAAAACTGTGTGGAGCATGCCCAAGAGATTATAGCACAAGAAGTAACTGTTAAAAAAGAAGGTGACAAAGGTAATTTCAAACTCAATGTTCGGAGGCCATTAGAAATAAAAAAGTTTTTAGACGAGTACATTATTGGACAAGACGATGCTAAAAAGATTTTATCGGTAGCGGTATACAATCACTTTAAGCGTGTGGCACAAAAGCCACAAGCAGATGATGTAGAAATTGAGAAGAGTAATATTATTATGGTGGGCGAAACCGGAACTGGAAAAACATTACTCGCTAAAACTATCGCCAGAATTTTAAACGTTCCGTTTGCAATTGTAGATGCTACCGTTTTTACAGAAGCCGGATACGTAGGTGAAGATGTTGAAAGTATGCTCACGCGTTTATTGCAAAATTGTGATTACGATGTGGCAGCTGCCGAAAGAGGTATTGTATACGTAGATGAAATTGATAAAATTGCGCGTAAAGGAGATAATCCATCAATTACGCGTGATGTAAGTGGCGAAGGGGTTCAGCAAGGTTTATTAAAAATGCTTGAAGGCACCGAAGCCCTCGTACCACCACAAGGAGGCCGCAAGCACCCCGAACAAAAAATGATTAAAGTAGACACTAAAAATATTTTATTTATTTGCGGTGGCGCTTTTGATGGCATCGATAAAGTAATCGCAAGGCGTATCAATACCAACGCCATTGGATTTAGCGTTAATAAAGATGAGCAGGAAAACGCAAGAAAAAATTTACTACAATTTATCAATGCGCAAGACTTAAAAAGTTTTGGACTCATTCCTGAATTATTGGGAAGACTTCCTGTAGTAACACACCTTGAGCCACTTGATGCTGGTATCTTACGCAGCATTTTGACAGAACCTAAAAACTCGTTACTCAAACAGTACAACCGTCTATTTGAACTAGAAGGCATTGAACTTATTATTGAAGAAGAAGTATTTGACTTTATGGTAGGCAAGGCCATGGAATACAAACTTGGCGCAAGAGGCCTTAGAAGTATTTGCGAAAGTATTTTAACAGACGCTATGTTTGAACTTCCAGGTACCGATACCAAAAAATTTACTGTAACCCTTAACTACGCAGAACAAAAGTTTAGCAAAAGTAAACTGAGTTCTTTAAAAGTTGCTTAAAACAAATTGATATGAACGAATTAGTAGAACGCCTAGTTAACGAAGCGGCCTTAACACCAGAGCAAGCACAGCAAGCCATTGTAACCATTGCAGGTTTCGTAAAAGAAAAATTTCCAATGCTTGGTGGCGCTGTAGATCAAATATTTTCGGCAGGTAATAAAGACTAGCCTACAACATATTTAGTACCGTATCCATAATTTCGGTTTTGGTAATAGGAATACCCATTACCTTGTTGTATCCTTTTGCATCCACTAAATACTGGTCTCTTATTATTTTTATGAGTTGACCATTATTAAGTTCAGGAACGAGTACTTTATCAAATTCTGCAATAATACTTCCTAAATTTTTTGGAAACGGACGCATGTATTTAATGTGCGCATGACTTACCGCGTGTCCTGCTGCTTGTAATTCTGTAACCGCTGTTTTAATCGCACCATAGGTAGAACCCCAACCTAACACAAGTACTTTTCCAGTAGCTGGGCCACTATCTAATTGTTGAAGCGGAATATAATCTGCGATCTTATCTACTTTGGCCTGACGGGTGTTCACCATATGCTGGTGATTTTCCGGATCATAACTTACATTACCCGTGATATCCTGCTTTTCGATGCCACCAATACGGTGTTCAAAACCTGCCGTTCCAGGAACAGCCCATGGTCGTACTAATTTTTCATCTCTTTTATACGGCATGAATTTTGTTTCACCTTCATCAAGTGTTGTTTTAAAACTTACTTGTATAGGCTGCAAATCTGCGGCAACAGGAAACTTCCAAGGCTCCGCACCATTGGCAATATAACCATCACTCAATAAAATAACCGGCGTCATATGTTGCACAGCAATGCGCACTGCTTCGTAGGCTGCATCAAAACAATCGCTGGGTGTAGAAGATGCTATAATGGGCATTGGACACTCGCCGTTTCGACCATAATAAGCTTGCAACAAATCACTTTGCTCTGTTTTGGTTGGAAGCCCTGTTGATGGGCCACCGCGCTGAATATTAATGATCACAAGTGGAATCTCTAACATCACTGCAAGACCCATCGCTTCTGTTTTAAGTGCCATGCCCGGCCCCGAAGTAGTGGTTATGCCAATAGAGCCGCCATAACTAGCGCCAATGGCTGCCGATATACCAGCAATTTCATCTTCGGCCTGAAATGTTTTAATCCCAAAAGCCTTGTGCTTACTGAGTTCGTGTAAAATATCGGAAGCCGGCGTGATCGGATACGTACCTAAAAAAATGGGTAAGCCAGATTTTTCACTAGCCGCAATTAAACCCATCGAAAGTGCCTGGTTACCCATGATACTTCGGTAGGTTCCTGGAATCATTTTTGCCTTTTCTACCCGGTAACGACTGGAAAAAGTTTCGGTGGTATCACCATAATTAAAACCTGCTTGCAATACTTTGATATTGCTTTGCAGGATGGTATCTTTTTTACCAAATTTTTCATTTAAAAATAAAATGGTGTTGTCTAAATTTCTATTGTACATCCAATAAATAAGACCCAGTACAAACATATTTTTTGCACGGTCTCTTTCTTTGGTGCCGAGGTCT
The DNA here is from genome assembly GCA_945901845.1 of Sediminibacterium ginsengisoli. GTDB lineage: Bacteria > Bacteroidota > Bacteroidia > Chitinophagales > Chitinophagaceae > Sediminibacterium > Sediminibacterium ginsengisoli_A. The sequence continues at coordinate 29,609 of CAMDLR010000001.1, forward strand.
GTAAAATCTTTTAGTGCCTCACGCGTAAGTTTAGTAATATCTACTTTTATGAGTTCAAAACCTTCCAAACTGCCGTCCTCTAAGGGGTTCACGCCATCTGGGTAATTGGCTAAGCGTAAATTTTTTGCATCAAAACCATCTACATTGGCAATTATTTTTCCACCTTTTTTAATGGCTTTCAGGTTTACTTTTAATGCGGCAGCATTCATAGCAACGAGCACATCACAATCATCACCTGGTGTAAATACACGATCGCTTGAAAACCGAAGTTGAAAACCACTCACCCCTGGTAGTGTTCCAATTGGGGCGCGAATTTCGGCAGGAAAATCCGGAAAAGTAGCCAGGTCGATTCCCAGTAATGCCGTATTATTGGTAAACTGCTGACCGGTTAATTGCATACCGTCTCCACTGTCACCAGCAAATTTAATCACGACGTCCTGTAGTAATGTTTCCTTCTTTTCCATGAGCTTCAATAATTATGGTAAAGTTACAATTTACTGAGGAGGTAGCCAATGGTTTTTTAACTGTTAAAGTATTGAAAAGAGGCTTGTAACAAAATGAATCTTATTGTATATTTGGGTAACAAAAATTAAACAACCATGGCACTATTTGAATCAGGAAATCCTACCCTTTCAGAAAAAATGTTTGATAAGGCCGGTCACGCGCAGGCTAACGAAGCAGGCACCATGTCTGTAAGAGGCACCATGAATAAATTTGGACTCATGCTTATTGGTGTAATTGCAGGCGCTGGTTATACTTGGCATTTAATTGATCAAAACAATCCTTCGCTTGCACAAACCCTTATGATTGTTGGTGTTATAGGCGGATTAATAACAGCACTTGCTATCATATTTAAACCCAATTGGGCACCTGCACTAGCTCCTGCTTATGCCATACTTGAAGGCTTATTTTTAGGCGCAATCTCTAAAGTGTTTAACGACGCTTTTTACCCTGGAATAGTAGTTCAAGCTGTAGGCCTCACTTTTGGTGTAGCTGTTGCTATGTTTTTACTCTACAACTTTAGAATTATTAAACCTACCGAGAAGTTTAGATCTATGATCATGAGCGCCACGCTTGGTATCGCTATCTTTTATTTACTTACTTGGGTACTTGGCTTATTTGGCGTAGACGTAAGTTTTGTGAGAGATAACTCTATGCTTAGCATTGGAATTAGCTTATTTATTGTTGCCATTGCCGCCCTCAATTTAATTTTAGATTTTGATATGATTGAGCAGGGTGCCGAGAGGGGTGCTCCAAAATTTATGGAATGGTACGCAGCTTTCGGATTGATGGTAACCATCGTATGGTTATATTTAGAAATCTTAAGATTACTTAGTAAACTATCAAGCAGAGATTAATGCAAAAAAGTAAATTATGTACAATAGTAATGGTAGCAGCTTTTGGGTTGCTACCATTTTTTATTTCGGCACAAGTGGGTTATTTACCACCATATTTTAAAGACAGTAACCGACTTGAAAAATTAAGTACTGCATTTCCGGTCGTTGAAAAAATGGTACAAAAATATGCAGCCGATAACCATTTTCCGGGCTATAGTTTTGGTATTGTACTTGACGGAAAATTAGTATTCACAACAAGTGGCGGTTATACCAATGTAGGAACTAAAACACCTGCGACTTCAGGTAGTATGTTTAGAATAGCGTCTATGTCTAAAAGCTTTACAGCCATGGCTATTGTTAAATTAAGGGATGAGGGGAAATTAAATCTAGACGATAAAGTGAGTAAGTATATTCCGGAAATAAAAAATCAGGGGCTCACCACAGATGCTGCTCCCATCACCATTAAAGATTTACTCACCCACTCGGCAGGATTTCCAGAAGACAATCCTTGGGGTGATAGACAACTAGAAAAAAGCGCTCAAGAATTACAGGCACTTATTAAAAAAGGAATTCATTTTTCTACGGCTACTGGTTTATCGTATGAATACAGTAACCTAGGTTTTACCATGCTTGGTTATATTATTGAAAAAGTAAGTGGCAAAAATTATGGTGCGTACATTAGCGAAAATATTTGGAAGCCCCTTCAAATGGAAGCTAGCTGGGAATTTTCGAGCATTGATGATACAAAGCTCGCACATGGTTACCGCTGGATTAATAATAGTTGGGAAGAAGAAGCTTTACTGCACGATGGTATTTATGGCGCCATGGGTGGGATGATTACAAGTGTAGCATCTTTTAGCAAATATGTATCGCTTCATTTAGATGCATGGCCTCCAAGAAATAATATTGAAACAGGACCTGTCAAAAGAAGTACCATTAGAGAAATGCACCAGCCTAGTAGATTTATTGGACTGGGCGCATCCTATAAATACCCTTCTGGTAGAGCCTGCGCAACATCGGCCGCCTATGGTTATGGATTAAGCTGGTTAAAAGATTGTACCGGCCGGACAAGCATTGCGCATAGCGGTGGTCTTCCAGGATTTGGAAGCAATTGGAGAATCCTTCCTGAGTATGGACTCGGTGTTATTTTATTAGCCAACGTTACATATGCGCCAACTGCCGTGCTTAATACGATGGTTATTGATACCCTTTTAAGAATGGGAACGGTAGATTTACAACCTAGAATTTTACCAGCATCTGCGGCATTAAAAAATACCCAAGCAAAATTAACAGCACTATTACCGCAATGGAAAAACGCAGCAACCTCTAATTTATTTGCCGAAAACTTTTTTAAAGATTATAAAATGGATGCGCTCATTAAAGAGGCAACTAGTATTTTTAATGCGGCTGGAGAGTTACATGGAACCGGCGATATGATTCCAGAAAATGAATTACGTGGCTACTATTATTTGCATGCAAAAAATGGAACAATAAAAATCAGTTTCACTTTAACGCCTACAAACCCAACTCAAATTCAGGAGTACCATATTAGCTTTCAAAAAAACATAGAGGAATAATTATTTTCGAATAGCTACACCTGCCCTAGCACCTGTGTGTACCCCTGCATCTACTGTAACTATACCATTTACAATAACGTAGTTAAACCCTACGGCGTATTGGTGCGGATTTTTATATTCGGCTCTGTCGCCAACCTCTGCTTCATTAAATAAAACAATATCAGCAGTAAAATTTTGACGTAGTAATCCTCTGTCAGTAAAGCCAAATTTTTGCGCGGGTAGTGATGTCATACGGCGCACTGCTTCTTCTAAACCAATAACGTTTTCTTCACGTACATATTTTTTTAATACCCTTGCATTGGTACCATAGCCTCTTGGATGCGGATTGCCTTCTTTGTACACACGAATACTCGCATCAGAAGCAAACATATTAAATGGATAGCGCATGATGGCTTTAATATCTAATTCACTCATGCCATGAAAAACCATAGAAGCCCCGCCTTTTTCCATCATCTGAATTATGGTTTCTGCTTCTTCATTAGCTGTATGTTTTTTACCCAAAAATAAATTCACTTCTTCAATACTTTTTCCATTGAGTGTTGTGTCTTTTGCATAGTATGCAACAACTGGATAACTAAAGTGCATAAGCTTTCTTTTTGCAAGTCGCCCTAGCATATAAGTAGTTACTTCTTTTCTGACAGAAGGCCTTGCAAGTCTTGCTACTATTGAGTCTTGTCCATCGGCAAGCACCCAATCCGGAATCAGTGTACTTAAAGAAGTACTACTTGCCGTGTACGGATATTGATCGATGGTGACATCGAGACCATTTTTTCGCGCATTCAAAATGAGCGGTAAGGTTTCGGCACTTCTTCCCCAGTTTTGCTGACCACTTAGCTTAAAATGAGAAATTTGAACAGGCATTTTTGCAGCCGTTCCAATATAAAGCGCTTCTTTTATCGCAGCCACTACACTATCTCCTTCATCACGCATATGCGAAGCATAAACGCCATTATATTTTGCTGCTACTTTTGCTAAACGAACAATTTCTTCTGTGGTAGCATACGTGCCCGGAATGTAAATAAGTCCGGTACTCATGCCAACCGCACCATCACGCATAGCCTTGTCAACAATATTTTCCATGGCTTGCATTTCTGCTTCGGTAGGATTTCTGCTAGCTCTTCCCATCACTGCTTTTCTGACATCATTGTGCCCAACAAGTGCCGCTACATTTACAGATGTTCGTAAGCTATCAATTTTACGCAGGTACCTGCCAATGTTTGCATCCGACGAACCACAGTTACCTGTAATTACAGTTGTAACACCATCATAAATAAAGTTAGTTGCTTCCGGATTTTTTACTTCATCGCCTTCTATATGCGTATGCACATCAATAAAACCGGGAGCAGCAACTAACCCAGTTGCATCAATTACTTTTTTTGCATTCCACCCAGCTAACTTCCCAATTTGAATAATTTTACCACTGCCAATTGCGATGTCTCCATAAAACCATGAATTTCCCGTGCCATCTAAAATTTTAGCGTTCTTAATAAGGATATCTGCGGTTTGGCTAGGCATTTGAGCCCCAACCGAAACAGCAGAAAAAACAATAAAAAACAGAACCAAAGACAATTTATTACGCATATACCTAAAATTATACGGGAAGATAAGTATTCTTTAGGCTCATTTAGGGTGAAAATCTCCACCTGAATAACGTAAATTTGCCCTCCAATAAGAACTACAATAACCTATGCTCGATAAGTTAGAAGCCATAAAAGCACGTTTTGACCAAGTAGGCATTGCCCTTACCAATCCAGAAATTATCAATGACCAAAAACAATTTGGAACATATAGTAAGGAGTACCGTTCACTGGAAAAGATTGTACAACCCTATGAAAAATACGTAAGGGTGCTTTCGGACTATGCGTTTGCAAAAGAGAGCCAGCATAGTAGTGATGAAGAAATGCGCGAGTTGGCTAAAATGGAATTACCTGATTTAGAAATTCAAAAAGAACAATTAGAAGGGGCTTTAACGAAACTCTTAATTCCTAAAGATCCGCAGGATGATAAAAATGCCATTTTGGAAATTAGAGCTGGAACAGGAGGAGACGAAGCCAGTTTGTTTGCTGGTGATTTACTAGGTATGTACCTCCGTTACTGTGCTAAAAAAGGTTGGAAAACGGCAGTGGTGAGTGAAAGTGAAGGTACTGTTGGTGGATACAAAGAAGTAATATTGGAAGTAACCGGTGAAGATGTATATGGTACCCTCAAATTTGAAAGTGGTGTACACCGCGTGCAAAGGGTTCCTAATACTGAAACACAAGGTCGCGTGCATACATCCGCTGCAACGGTTGCAGTAATGCCTGAAGCAGAAGAAGTGGATTTTGAATTAAAAGAGAGTGATGTGAAAATGGAAACTGCGAGAAGTGGTGGTGCAGGTGGACAAAACGTAAACAAAGTAGAAACAAAAGTTTTTTTAACGCATATTCCTACTGGTGTTGTGGTGGTTTGTCAAACAGAAAGATCGCAACTTGGTAACCGCGAAAAAGCAATGAATATGCTTCGTACAAAATTATACGAAGAGCAGGTACGCAAACAAGAAGAAGAAATTTCTACCAGAAGAAAAACCTTGGTAAGTACCGGCGATAGAAGTGCTAAAATAAGAACCTACAACTGGCCACAGGGAAGGGTTACAGACCACCGTATTGGTTTAACATCGTACAATTTAGATGCTGTTGTTGGGGGTGAAATTGAAGAATTTATCGAGGCTTTACAAATGGCCGAAAACGCTGAAAAAATGCTCGTACAATAAACTAGTTTTTTGCAATCGACTCTTTTAATTGTACCTCTTTTTCCCAAGCCCAAGCAGTGCGCATCATATCTTCGATGGAATAATTAATTTTCCAACCTAATGTATTAATGGCTTTTTCATTGTTGGCATAAATGGCTACAATATCTCCAGCCCTGCGCGGGCCAATTTCATAATTTAAACTAGTGCCGCTTACTGCTTCAAAAGTAGTGATGGCTTCGAGCACAGAAATGCCATTACCGGTACCCAAATTAAATACTTCGCAGGCCTCCGCATTTTTGTCTGCTAATAAATATTGTAAAGCGAGCGTATGCGCACTGGCAATATCACAAACATGAATATAATCTCGAATACAACTTCCATCTTTTGTAGGATAGTCATTGCCATACACCATCATTTTCGGAAGTTTACCAATCGCAGTTTGCGTAATGGCAGGCACTAAATTTTGTGGACGACCAATAGGAAGTTCGCCAATCAGTGCAGAAGGGTGTGCACCTACTGGGTTAAAATAACGAAGTAAAACAACGTTCGCGCCGCCAGCTGCAGCAATGTTTTGAAGTATTTCTTCACCCATTTGCTTGGTGGCACCATAGGGCGATTCTGCTTTTTTTACTTCCGAATTTTCGGTAACGGGAGAGGCATCAGGGTTACCATACACGGTACAAGAAGAAGAAAATACAAAATGAGGAATATCAAATTCCTGTACACACTTTAAAATATTAACCAGTGACCCAATATTATTTTCATAATAAAACAAGGGCTCTTGTACCGATTCGCCAACCGCTTTATAAGCCGCAAAGTGAATGATACCAGCGATATCAGGATTTTCCTGGAAAACAGCCAATGTATCATCAAAGTTTTTTAAATCTACTTCGTAATTTTTAATACGGGTACCTGTAATTTTTTCGATAGCTGCAATTGCATAATTACTAGACCTAGCGTGGTTGTCTATTGAAATAACATCAAAGCCATTTGCTAATAAATCTACAATGGTATGAGAACCAATATAACCACAACCACCTGTTACTAAAATTTTTGCCATTTCACCTATTAATTATAACTGCAAATTAGGCAGAGAATGGCAAAACAAGAAAAGAATTATGCGGTTGTTGCAAGCGTAAATCCAATAGTAGTGCCTATTTCTAATTTACTACGCACATGAATGGTTTGACCATGTGCTTCTATGATATGCTTACAAATGGCAAGTCCAATACCTGCCCCACCAGCGTCTCTACTGCGACCTTTATCTGTTCTATAAAAACGTTCAAAAATACGTGGCAAATGCTCCTCTGCTATTCCAATGCCATCATCACTAATTTCGATGAGCACATGATCTGCATCGGTTTTGTAAACACTAGCTACAATGGATCCATCTTGCTTTCCGTATTTAGAAGCGTTGACCACTAAATTATTAAGTACTTGACGTATTTTTTCTTTATCGGCAAACACCATCGTTTGTCCTTCAGACCCTTTTTTGAAACTGCAACTAATGTTTTGTTTGGCCGCTTTGATTGACAAGGCATCAAACACTTCTTTGATGATATCTTGTATAAAAAAAGAAGTTTTATTAAGCGGCTGTTCCCCCATTTCAAGTTTTGCAATTTCGTCTAAGTCTTTTACCAGATTCACCATCCGGTCTACATTTTTAGACGCATTTTTTAAAAAGCGAATGGCTGTTTCTGGATTGTCGAGTGCGCCATCTAACAAAGTATCTACATAGCCCTGAATAGCAAAAATGGGCGTTTTGATTTCGTGCGATAAATTTTGTAAAAATTCTTTGCGGTAATTTTCGTTGGTTTTAAGTTGCTCGATTTCGGCACTGCGCTGCTCGGCCCACTGCACCACTTCTTCCCCTACTTCGTCAAGTTCTTTTTTTGGTAAAATATATTTGAAATAGGTTTCTTCCCTTTTAGTGGCTTTTGTCTGGTAAATGAGTTTGTAAATGAGTTTGATTTTTCGGTTTACGAAAATTTCAAAAATGTAACGGATGAGAAGATACGAAGCAATGCCAGTGGTTAAAAAAATAACCGAAAAATGAAACCAGCTATGATAAATAAAGCCAATGGTAACTGAAAAACCAAGCGCGATGATAGCTGCAGCAAAGGCTGCTAGCTGCTGAATGGAAAAGTTTTTCATGCTGCAAATTAAGGTAAATCAAACTTATATCCCACACCTTTAACAGTGGTAATACAGTCGATCCCTAATTTTTGACGAATTTTTCGAATATGCACATCGATGGTTCGGTCACCCACAATCACTTCATTACCCCAAATTTGAGAAAGTATTTCGTTGCGTAAAAAAACGCGGCCAGGTCTGGAAGCCAATAAATGAAGAAGTTCAAATTCTTTTTTCGCCAATACTTTTTCATCGCCACCAATAGTCACCATAAATTTTGTAGTGTCAATGCGCATCGTACCAAACTGCATCACAGAAGAAGTTTCTTTTGTAGATACCCTTCTAAATAAAGCATTTACACGACTTACAAGCACCTTGGGAGAAATAGGCTTGTTAACGTAATCATCTGCACCAATTTCGAGCCCAGCTATTTGTGACGATTCGTCACTCATTGCGGTTAAAAAAATAATGAGTGTTTCTTTAAATGAGGTTTGTGCACGTAATATTTCACAAACCTCGATACCCGTTTTTTTGGGCATCATAATATCAAGTATGAGTAAATCTGGTTTTATTTTTTTTGCTAGTTCTACAGCCTCGTCGCCATTTTTTGCGGTATGTACTTCGTAGCCTTCTTTTTGTAAATTATAGCCCACTATTTCTAAAATATCAGGTTCGTCGTCGGCAATCAATATTTTTTTAACGGGGGCAGCAGCCATAATAGATGGGGTAGTTTACACAAATTTAATTTTTTTGATTGGTAAAGCCGTCTTTTAGGAATATTATGTAATTGTTAAGCCTTTTAAGGCCGCTTCAACAAAATAAGGCCCTAACTGGCTTATAAGGTTGTATTTTTACAAGATTTTAAATGAAAAACAAGAGCAACATATTGAAAGCTGTTTACTTGCAAATAACCCTATTTGTTTGGCTTGTGCTATGTAGTTTAAGCCTAGTAGCTCAAACCAATGAGACATCGGCTAAAATGCCCCCCATTCCTACCATCAGACAGTTAAGTCATGATTATATCATGAATAGCGAACAAGCCTTAATACAATACCCCTCCATTGCAGAGGATCAGTTAATAACGCAAAGCATACAACTTCAAGTTTTTGAGAACAGAAAGTGGATCGAATCAAATACTGCACTTAGTGACAATGAGAAATTTAAATGGCTACGTGGCTTCACCAATTTATTATTTGATTTACTTACTGGAGTCAAAACAAATAAAATAAATGCAGCGGCAGTTGTGAACACCATCCGCGCATTTACAAGCGCCATGCAAATTAGTACAAGAGGACTTAATATAAGTTCAATAATAACTGCTGAAAATAGCATAGTTGGAGGTATTCTGCTAGCAACAGGTTCTTTTACAGATAATATTGGCTATGCTGCTGCTAGGGATCAATTGACTTTAAAAAATTGTCAGATTTTTCCAGATCAAATCTTGCAAATATTAGACAAGCAAGGCGCCGAAATTTCTAGCAATAGATATGCCGATAGTTTACTCATTGCTGCCGCATTTAATAATCCAGAAATGGTATACAATTATGCAGCGGCACCTAGCGCGCTGGGCAAAAAAATACAATCTGTTAATCACCCCCTTGTTAGATGGATTGGCAGGCTAGCATACATGAAAACTGGTCGCTATTATTTTGCGTTTTTAGATGAACTCTATACCGGTAAAATAAGTATCGACACCATTACACCACTTATAGCCGAAAATCAAACCGAAAATTATTTTAAACTACTCGTAGATACGCGCATAAAGCAGGTACAAAGAAAAAAAGAAGGTAAAACATTGGTAGCTGAAACAGCGCTTTTGACAAAGCTAAAAAGCATCGTAATGGATCTCTATGTCAATGATATCAATGGTTTACACCAAACGCAATCATCAATCATTAGATTTAAAAAGCTAGCCAATTTAACACCGCAAGAACTCTATTACATAACAGTACTCGGCGCTGAGGAACTCTATACTTCTAGCTTTGTGTCGGGCGTTTATCCATTAATTATTCAAAAATTAGGCAGTAAAAACACAAGTGAATTATTAGCACTGGTACATCAAGATTATTTTAAAAAATTTATTGCAGTAACCGCCAATTATAATACGCTTCAAAACTTTTTATCGCATATGCCCGTAGTGGAAAGTAATGATCTAATATGCCGTTTTGTACGTGATTTAGACATCGCGCCAACATTAGAAGACGCCGTTGATGTTGTAGACGCCTTTTCAAGTATTTCAGATACAAGTCTTCAGAATTTAATGTTATCTGAAATAAGAAAAAATAAAAACAACAGGCTGTACCAAACAATAGATACTCTTTGCACAGCTGCTATACAAGAAAAAAATAAAAACGCTACTATAGAATCCTTGCAAAATACTTTTGGGTTACTTAATTTTAATACACTTCGTAACAATCAAAAAAATGTTATTATCAGACAATATTTTTATGGAGATACAGATGGTGTACAAATATTTAATGCCTTTATAAGTAGCTTTAATAAGCCTGGTTGGAAAACAATTCAAAATAAATACTGGGCCGAAATAATTAGTACAAATAGAAAAGTGAGCATCTATGCAAACAAACCCCTTGATGAAAAAAACGAACTTGATTTAAAAGCACAAGACAGTTTAACCAGTTATTTATTAGCTCAAATAATAACCCCTAGTATTATTATTCATAGAGGTCATAGTTATTATGCAAACCATACCATTGCTAACATTGATAGTAGTGCCAAACTTGTGCTGCTAGGGAGTTGTGGGGGATACCAAAAATTAGCATCCGTTTTAAGTCACGCACCCAATGCCCAAATTATTGCGAGCAAACAAATAGGTAAAGGCGTCATCAATGCGGCGCTTTTAAGTCAGATAGCAGAGACACTTGAACAAGGTCAAGACATACATTGGAAGGATATCTGGAAACAAATGAATGCCCGTCTAAAGGGTGATGCAAAAAGCAGTTTTCAAGATTATATACCCCCCTATAAAAACATAGGACTTATGCTCTTAAAAACATATCATAAACAGTAGCTGATAGTTTACAAAAAAGGGTTGTTTCTCTTTTCGTATCCAATAGTGGTTTTTATTCCATGTCCCGAATACACGACTGTTTTATCAGGCAACACCCACAGCTTTTCGCGGATACTGGTTAACAATGTTTCACTATCGCCACCTGGAAGATCTGTTCTACCAATACTTCCTCTAAATAAAACATCACCACCTATCAAATCTCCTTGGATAGGTAGGTAAAAGCAAATACTTCCAGGTGAATGTCCAGGCGCTAGAATCACTTGAATTTCTGTCTCATCTAAAAATAAAGTGTCACCGTCATTTAAATAATGCAGGGGGCCCGCATAATTTTGAAAGGGCAATCCCCATCGCTCACCAGATACTGGCGCTAATTCTAACATAGACGCTTCGTTTGGATGCATATGAAGTTCTAAACCGTAGGTTTCATGCACCCATTTATTACCAAATACATGATCGAGGTGACAATGGGTATTAAGCAGGTAAACAGGCGTTAATCCATTATCTATTAAGCAATTTTTTAAGGTTTCCTCCTCTGCGGGGAAGTAACATCCTGGGTCAACGATGATCGCTTTGCCCGCATCATTGTATAAAACATAGGTATTTTCTGAAATTGGGCTAAAAGTGAAGGCTTTGATGTGGATCATGCGCGTTTTATGAAAATTTTACAAGGTAATTGACTAATTTTAAAACACTAAAGTTCGGATATGAAATTGAAAAGAGTAGGACTAATTTTTGTCATGAGTAGTTTGGCTGTTTTTGGCCAGGCGCAGGTGAATGCAGTGGAGTTTGGTAAAAATAGAGTGCAACATAAAAAACTGGTGTGGAAGTTTCATCAATCCCCCAATTTTAACACCTATACCTCACAGGGCGGGGTAGCACTTGGTCAATTTGTGGCACAGGTCGCCGAACAGGAATTAGGAGGCATTGAAAATTTTATAGAATACTCGTTACAGCGTAGGGCCAATATTATCGTGTATAGTAATTATGAAGATTATAAGAGTAGCAATATTGGACTTGGATCTGATTGGCAAAGTGCAGGTGGTTTAACCAAACTTGTAAACAATAAAATTGTAGTATATTTTGATGGCAACCATGCTAATTTAAAAAAACAAATTAAAGAAGGGATTGCAAAAGTATTATCTGACAATGTATTATTTGGTGAAGACATCGGAGAATTTGCAAGCAATCAAGCACTACTTGATTTGCCAAAATGGATGGTAGACGGTTATGTGGCGTATGCAGCCGAAAGCTGGAGCGTAGAAAAAGATGATGCACTTAAAAGCGCGATGCTTAGTGGCAGGTACAATACATTTTATCAGTTTGCATTTGACAAGCCAACGCTTGCGGGCCATGCATTTTGGCATTATATTGGCGGCAAATACAGAAAAGAAAATATTACATACCTACTTTACTTAGCTAGAATCTACAAAAATTTAAATAGCGCTTTTTTAAAAGTTTGTAAAAAGAAATTTAAAGAAGTATTATCTGAATTCATGGAATATGAACAAGATAAATATGCGAAAGATATTCGTCAGAGAAAAAATGCACCAAAAGGACAACTAAATATTTCAGAAGACGTTTCTAAAAAAGATTATTTCAGATTTCAGGCCAATCCAAATCCAAAAAGCAGCAATTACGCAGTTGTAGAATTTAATAGAGGTATTTACAGTGTTAAGCTCATGGAAAATTTTTATGACGGTCGCGTGCTTTTAAAATCGGGTGTTAGAACCAACCAAGGGGATATCAACCCTAATTATCCCATTATGGCTTGGGATAACAAAGGCGCCAAATTATTAGTGATTTATTCGGAAGAGAACGCTATAAAAATGTTTGTCTACGACGTGGTAACACGCATCAAAAGATTCAAGCAAAAAATTGCTGGCATCGATCAAATCTTAGATGCATCATTTATGCTAGATGGCAATAACGTGGTGATGAGCGCAGCTAAAAACGGCCACACTGACATTTACACCTACAAAATTGAAGAAAACCAATTAACACAGTTTACAGATGATGTATATGACGATTTGCATCCAAGCTTTGTTTCTTTCCCTAATAAATCAGGTATCTTATTTTCGTCGAACAGGCCAAATCCATATGCACCAAGTGCAGATACCGCCATTCCAAGTAGGTACCATTTTAATGTATTCATGGTTGACTATTTAAATAGCAGCAAAAACAAACAAATTACACAGCTAACTAATTTAAAATACGGTAATGCTAGCTATCCCATGGGCTACAATACCAACCACTTTACGTTTGTAGCGGATGAAAATGGCGTAGGCAATAGATGGGCTGGATTTTTTGCAACACAAAGAAATGGACTAGATACACTTTATCATATTGGTGACGATATGTTACGTAATGCATCGCCAAAAGAAATTGACTCTACCCTAAATGCATGGCAAAGAGAAAAGCCAGATAGCATCAGTTTTTTTCAAGTATACAAAGACTCTACCTATACTTTTCCAATTACCAATTACCAAAGTTCACTTCTTGAAACCAGAATTGCAGGAGACAAAGGTCAGGTGAGTGAAGTAAGGCGCGAGGGTGATTACAAATTCTTATACAAATTACGCGTAGACTCTATCGCACTTAAAAAGAGAAACATTAATTTAAGACCCACTACTTTCATGAAAAAAGTAATGGACGACCTAAGGGCAGAGGAAGGTAAAGCCATTGTGTATAAAAAAGGCAAGGACACTTCTGCGTTAGCCAATCTTTTCCAATCAGAATTTTCGGACGAACCAACAGATAGTTTTTCTGTAAAAAGAGCTGAAATACTTAGTGCTAAAGCAAAAAATATATTAAGTGATTCTAAGCTTTATGATTACCGACTTAAATTTAGCAGTGATTATATTTTAAGTGGTTTTTCAAATAATTTATTACTCAATAGATATCAGCCATATGCAGGTGGTGCAGGACCTATTCAATTAAACAACGGAAACAATTTCAACTTTAATTTAAGAATTGGTACCAGCGATTTACTAGAGGATCAAAAGTTTATGGGCGGTATTCGTTTTGGAACCGACTTAAAAGACAAGGATATCATTTTTAGTTACCAGAATTTTAAGAAAAGGTTGGATTGGGGCTTTACCTATTATAGAAGCAACGTAACCAACTACTTTAGTTCTCCGTTTACAAATATGCTCATCACCAATTTATACCAAGGTAATATTGCATATCCTTTTAATGAAGTAAAAAGTTTACGTGCCACTTTTGGACTTCGTATGGACAGGGGTATTTTAAAGTCTTACGACAATAGCGTGGGCTATCCAGACCCAGGCGCACTTGCCTACCCAGATACCGTAAGTAGATTTATGGTGTCACGCATCGAGTATGTACATGATAATACCATCAATCCAACACAGAATATTTGGAACGGACTTCGCTATAAAGTTTTCTTTGACATCAATATGCCTACCCTTAAAACAGAAATGAATAATGGCAAAGCGACTTTAAACCTAGGTTTTGATGCACGCTACTACTATAAAATTTATCGAAACTTTATTTGGGCCGGAAGAGCTGCTGCAGATTTTTCGTGGGGCGGACAAAAAATTATTTACTACCTAGGCGGTGTTGATAGTTGGATCAATCCAAAATTCAATAGCCAAAATTTTCCTGCCGGGGATCAGAGTTATGCATTTCAATCTTTGGCTGTGAACATGAGAGGCTACCAACAAAATATTGCAAACGGCAACAATGCTTTTGTGATCAATTCTGAATTTAGACTTCCGCTTTTTGCAACTATTTTTAATAGACCCATCAACAATGCCTTTTTACGTAATTTCCAAATTACTCAGTTTGTTGATTTAGGCACCGCATGGAATGGTAAGTACAACGGCATTAAACGTCCGGGTGATGTGATTACTGATACCAACTCGCCAGTAGTTGTAAAACTAGATGCGGGCGGACTAGGCCCTTTTGCAGGCGGCTATGGTTTTGGCGTTAGAAGCACATTACTTGGATACTTTATGAAACTAGATGCAGCATGGCCTATGAAGGGCGTATTTAAAGGTAAGCCACTGTATTACTTCTCTCTAGGATTTGACTTTTAACACCTTGGTGTTGTAATAACGGCAATAATCTTGCAGTCCACAACTGTTACATTTTGGCGACCTGGCTAAACAGGTATACCTGCCATGTAATATGAGCCAGTGATGTGCCTTGTGCACTAACGCAGAAGGAATATTTTTGATTAATTCTTTTTCGACGGCTAGTGGTGTGCTCGCTTTTTGTAATACCAGCCCCAGTCTTTTACTCACCCTAAATACATGGGTATCTACTGCCATATTGGGCTGCTGGTCTATCACACTAGTAATTACATTGGCGGTTTTACGACCCACCCCCGGTAGTTCCACTAATTCATCTACCGTCATAGGCACTTCACCCCCAAATTTAGACAGTAGCAAATTGGCCATGCCTATTAAATGTTTAGACTTATTACTCGGATAGGAAATACTTTTAATAAGCGCAAACATGTCGTCAAAACTCGCTTTTGCCATTTTTTGTGGCGTTGGAAATTTTGCAAAAATAGATGGCGTTGTAAGATTCACCCGCTTATCAGTGCATTGCGCAGATAAAATAACGGCCACTAATAATTGAAAAGGATTATCGTATAAAAGCTCGGTTTCAGGGGTGGGCACCTGCGCTTCAAAATAAGTGATGACACCGGCGTATCTTTCTTTTTTAGTCATGGAAAAATTAGTCCATTACTTTTTTAGAATAATTTTTAACCGCTTTTAGCGAAAAAAGGGAGGGTCTTTTAAGTTCTAGGGCGCTTAGCTGCGCAATGGAACGGCGGAGGATTTTTAACTGTTCTTCGAGTTCATAAGAACCTTCTTCTAAAGCAGTATGTATCGCATCAGAAGTAGCTTTAGGGCACTCCTTATATAGGTACAACAATAAATCTTCCTCTTTAAACGGTTCCATACCCCTTATAAACGAGATAGGACCTGCTTTATTTTGTGGTAGCCAAAGAATCTTCAATAATATAAACGTCTTCGCCGTCGCGCTTCATGAGGTAACGTTCACGGGCAAATTTTTCGAGGGCAGCAGGATCATTTTGTAAATCGGTAAGCTCGGCTTTGGCTTTTTCAATTTGCTCTAGGTAGTATCTTTTTTTTGTTTCCAGCTTGTCTAATTCAGCGATGGTTTCCTTTTGCTGAAAATAATTCCGTTGATCAAAAAATAACATCCATACAATAAAAAATAAACCTACAATGAGGTACTTATTGGTAAGTATGGATGTTACTTTTTTCACTATAAAATTTATTTTGTACCGAACTTGATTTTCCCTTTAGGATAAATTGCAGTTGATCCAAGCATTTCTTCGATGCGAATTAACTGATTGTACTTTGCAATACGGTCTGTTCTTGAAGCAGAACCTGTTTTAATTTGACCACAGTTTAAGGCTACCGCTAAATCAGCAATCGTGGTATCTTCTGTTTCGCCACTTCTATGACTCATCACCGTATTGTAGCCATTGTGTTGTGCAAGTGTTACAGCATTGATCGTTTCAGTTAAAGTACCAATCTGATTTACTTTTACAAGTAAACCGTTAGCAATTTTTTTATCAATACCCATTTGTAATCGGTCAACGTTGGTAACAAATAAATCATCACCCACTAATTGACATTTACTGCCAACCGCTTGTGTAAGGGCTTTCCAGCCATTCCAATCGTCTTCTGCCATACCATCTTCGATAGAAGCAATTGGATATTGTTTTACCCATTTTTCCCAGTACTTAACAAGCTCATCGCTGCTCATTACTTTACCATCACTCTTATGGAAAACATATTTCTTTTTCTTGGCATCCCATAATTCACTGTTCGCAGCGTCCATAGCAATAACAATTTGAGAACCTGTTTTGTAACCTGCTGCGCTGATTGCAGTTAATACCGTTTCAATCGCTTCTTCATTGCTTTGAATGTTTGGCGCAAAACCACCCTCATCACCAACGTTGGTACTATATCCTTTTTTCTTTAACACAGATTTTAATGTGTGAAAAATTTCAACACCCCATCTTAATCCTTCGCTAAAAGATGAAGCACCTACAGGCATGATCATGAATTCTTGGAAATCAATTTTGTTATCAGCGTGTGCACCACCATTTAAAATATTCATCATTGGAATCGGTAATGTTTTTGCATTGGTGCCGCCAATATATCTAAAGAGTGGAAGTGCCGCTTCTTCTGCAGCTGCTTTTGCAACAGCCATACTAACAGCTAGCATTGCGTTAGCACCTAGTTTACTTTTGTTAGGTGTGCCATCAAGTGCAATTAGCGCTTCGTCGATAGCTGCTTGTTGTGTAATATCAAACCCTACAATGGCATCAGATATTAATGTGTTTACATTTTTTACTGCTTTTAATACACCCTTGCCTACATATTTTTTCTTGTCATTATCACGAAGTTCTACAGCTTCATGAATACCTGTGCTAGCGCCACTTGGTACTGCTGCTCGTCCCATAGCGCCATCATCTGTTAATACGTCAACTTCTACGGTAGGATTGCCACGACTATCTAAAATTTGACGGGCATGTACTTCAATAATGTAACTCATATTCGATTGCTTATTTTATGATTGATTAGATGGGTATTGAGGGTGCAATTTACGTGTTTATGGGCGTTTCTGAACCACTTGTTAAGGATCTAAATACAGATTCTAGACTCTGGCTCTTATTGTGTAGAAGATTAGACAATAAATCGTTAGCCACAATTTGACCATTTGATAAAATAAGGGCGCTCTCACAAATGGCTTCTACTTCTTGGAGAATATGCGACGAAAAGAGCACTGTTTTAACCTGCCCCTGATCGCTAATTACGTTTCTGATTTCAATAATTTGGTTGGGATCAAGGCCTGATGTAGGCTCGTCTAACAATAATACCTGCGGATTGTGTATAAGCGCTGCCGCAAGTCCTACTCGCTGTTTGTAGCCCTTTGATAGCTGACTAATTTTTTTATGCGCCTCATTACCAAGGCCGGTAAGTTCAATACAATTTGCCACGGCATTTGATACCTCCGTGAGCGTATGGGCTTTCCCGATAAAAGAAAGATATTCTTTAACATACATGTCGAAATAAAGCGGGTTGGCTTCTGCTAAATAGCCGATATGTTTTTTTGCAGCAATTGGATTTTTCACAACATCAATTCCATGGACCACAATTGAACCAGCATCTGGCTTTAAATAGCCTGCTATCATTTTTAAAGTAGTGCTTTTACCAGCTCCATTGGGGCCTAAAAAACCAACCACAGAACCTGCAGCCACAGAAAAGCTAATAGATTGAACCGCTTTTTGCGTACCGTAGTTTTTACTTACCTCTTTTACCTCGATAGACATATTACAAAGATATCAATTACTTAAAGAGCGGACCGCTTGAATTTCCTAAACAAACGATAAAATCAATGATTATATTCTCCTTTGGTGGCATAAAATCCAAAAATACTCATACCAATGGCTATTGGAATAAATATCACCACAAAAACACCCCATTGTATCACTGTATCAATACCGGGCTTCGTAGCAATTTCATGCATAGCCGCGCGCAAAATAAAATAAATGCTTGCAGGACCTAATAATAACCATATGATGCCAGCTAGTTTTTTTATTTGATTCATGACAAGTATTTTAATCGTGTTTGGTATTAATTTTTGAGTCCAAATAAAGTGTTCCAATAATCACAGAAACGGCTGCAACAATAATGGGATACTGTAATCCCGCTAGCGCATCTGCCGTATACATGGTTGTTAATAGTGTTGCAATGAAAGGTGTTAATCCACCAAACACACCATTACCAATATGGTACGGTAATGACATAGATGTGTATCTGATTTTTGTAGGGAATAATTCTACTAAAAATGCTGCGATGGGGCCATACACCATCGTCACATACACAATCATGATAAATACGATTAAAACCATTTTCCAATACACGCCATTCGCCAATACTTTACTTATTTTGACAACCGGCTTTACGGTTGTTTGCACTGGATTTGCATATAAAGTATCGGTAGTGATGGTGGAGAGCTCTGTGCCATCTGTAAAAAAATTTTTTGATGCGATGGTTCTTACAAAATTTTGTGCATTTGGAATAGCTACCGAATCTATTTTTATGGTAGCCGCTGCTACTACTTCTGTTTTTGTTTCTGTATCGGAAAGCTCTAAAAGTCCTTTAAATAAAGGCTTGTAGGTGATAACGGCAAGAAACATGCCGGCTAGCATAATCCATTTTCTACCTATTTTATCACTCCAAGAACCAAACACAACAAATAGTGGCGTGCCAAATAAAATAGCCCAAATTAAAATAGTTCTTGATTGATCAAAATCTATTTTACAAACATTTTCAATAAATGATTGCGCGTAAAATTGACCTGTATACCATACCACACCCTGACCCATGGTTGCACCAAAAAGTGCCAGTAGCACCATCTTTAAATTTTCTTTATTGCCAAAACTTTCCTTTAAAGGATTTACAGAAATAGCACCCTCCGATTTTAATTTAGAAAACAGCGGCGACTCCTGCATTTTTAAACGGATATAAATAGAAACGCCAACAAGTACAATAGAAAATAAAAATGGAATACGCCAACCCCATGCATTAAATTTTGCGATCGAAATAGCGGGGTCAATATCTAAACTATGGCGCGTAAATAAAATAACACTTAATGAAACAAATAAACCCAGTGTTGCGGTTGTTTGAATCCAAGAAGTATAATAACCCCGCCTCCCTGCTGGCGCATGTTCTGCCACATAAGTAGCAGCCCCTCCGTATTCGCCACCAAGTGCCAATCCTTGCAACAAACGAAGCGTTAACACAATAATGGGCGCGGCAAAACCAATAGACTCATAACTAGGTACAAGCCCAATGGCAAACGTAGATCCGCCCATTAAAATAAGGGTTAATAAAAAAGTATATTTACGACCCACTAAATCACCAAGCCTTCCAAACACAAGGGCACCAAATGGCCTCACAATAAAACCTGCCGCAAATGTGGCAAGGGTAGAAAGTAGCGCCGCCGTAGGGTTTGTTTTAGGAAAAAATTGACTGGCAATAACGGTGGCTAGGCTTCCAAAAATGTAAAAATCGTACCACTCAATTAATGTACCAAGTGAAGAAGCCGTTATAACCTGCCAAATTTTATTTTCTTTTTTCATGGGCATCGCAAATTGTTGCAACAACTTACGTTATTGAATGGATTTTACCAATTTTTTTGGGCGCATACATGAACAACTGTTCATTAAATCTTTACCTAATAAATGAATGATAAAATAGTTAGTGCCGTATATTTATACCCTCAACCAACGAGTCATGAACTATCCTTATCAGCTTACTAGCTTTGATGCCTATAAAAAAGCCTATAAAAAAAGTATTGAAGACCCTGCTGTATTTTGGGCTGATATTGCTAGTCATTTTACATGGCGGAAAAAATGGGATACGACACTTGAATGGAATTTTAAAGAGCCAAAAGTAGAGTGGTTTAAAGGGGGTACATTAAATATTACCGAAAACTGTTTGGATAGACATATTCCTACCAAAGGTCATTTGCCAGCTATGATTTGGGAGCCCAATGCACCCGACGAAGCTGGTCGTATACTCACGTATAGTAAACTCCTTGAAAAAGTTTGTCAGTTTGCACAGGTACTCAAAAATAATGGCGTACAAAGAGGAGACCGTGTATGTATTTACATGGGTATGATTCCAGAACTAGCGATTGCAGTGCTTGCCTGTGCACGTATTGGCGCCATTCATTCGGTGGTGTTTGGCGGATTTTCGGCACAAAGTATTGCAGACCGTTTACTAGATGCACAAGCAACGTTTATTGTTACTTGTGATGGTGCATACAGAGGTGCCAAAGACATTCCATTAAAATCAGTTATTGATGATGCGCTCATTGGCAACAAAACCGTTAAACGTGTGATTGTTGCAACGCGCACACGCACGCCGGTTTCCATGATCAAGGGGCGTGATTTATGGTGGGAAGATGAAATGAAACAAGTGGAAGAAAAAGGAATCACTTTTATTGAAGCAGAAGAAATGGACGCCGAAGATCCACTCTTTATTTTATACACTTCTGGTTCTACCGGAAAACCAAAAGGCGTGGTGCACACCTGTGGTGGCTATATGGTTTTTACCAACTACACGTTTGTAAATGTATTTCAGTACAAGCCAGGTCAAATACATTTTTGCACTGCAGATATTGGCTGGATAACGGGTCATAGTTATATTGTTTACGGACCATTGAGCGCCGGTGCTACCACATTATTATTTGAAGGTATCCCTACCTGGCCTGATGCAGGAAGATTTTGGGAGGTCGTTGATAAATACAAAGTCAATATTTTATACACGGCGCCTACTGCTATTAGAAGTTTAATGGGATTTGGTTTAGGGCCATTACAAGGAAAAAATTTATCTTCTTTAGAAGTGTTAGGAACCGTTGGCGAACCTATTAACGAAGAAGCATGGCACTGGTATGATCAAAATGTTGGAAAGGGTCGCTGCCCTATTGTAGACACTTGGTGGCAAACAGAAACTGGTGGTTGTTTGATTTCAAATTTAGCCGGCATTACCCCTTCAAAGCCAAGCTGGGCAACACTTCCCATGCCAGGTCTTGAAATGGTGCTGGTAGATGAAAATGGTAAAGAAGTGATTGCAGAAGGGGACGAAACCATCTCAGGAAACCTATGTATTAAATCGCCATGGCCATCTATTTTACGCACTACTTACGGCGATCATGAGCGTTGCAGAACCAACTATTTTGCTACCTACGAGAACATGTATTTTACAGGAGATGGTGCACTCAAAGATAAAGACGGATTTTTTAGAATTACCGGAAGAGTAGATGATGTATTAAACGTAAGTGGACATAGAATAGGAACCGCCGAAGTAGAAAATGCCATTAACATGCACGCAGGTGTTGTAGAAAGTGCTATTGTTGGTTATCCGCACGATATAAAAGGACAAGGTATTTATGCCTATGTTATTTATAATGGTTCGCATGCACAGGACACACACGGTTCTGGCGAACTTGTAAGAAAAGATATTTTACAAACTGTTACGCGTATCATTGGTGCTATAGCAAAGCCAGACAAAATTCAATTTGTGTCAGGGCTTCCAAAAACAAGAAGTGGAAAAATTATGCGCCGAATACTGCGCAAAATTGCTGAGGGTGAAACAGAAAATTTAGGCGATACAAGTACACTGCTAGATCCTGCTGTTGTTGACGAAATTAAAAACGGAAAATTATAGCATCATTTTTAATGAGGCGCCAGACCAGTCTGGAAATAAATTTCCATTTGTTTTTAGCTGCAAATGATTTTCTGCTACTGCACTAAACACAGCTCTAAAATCTGTGGTTACAGGCAGGTCTCTACCGTCTTCTAAATTATTTTTTGTAAGACTACCCATGTTGTTATACACTTTACCGCCAGCTACATCATTACCTAAAACAAATAGGCAGCTAGCTCTACCATGGTCGGTACCGCCTGTTCCATTTTGTGCAACGGTACGGCCAAATTCGGTCATAGTCATCAGTGTCACTTCGCTTTGACGCTCACCCAGGTCTTGCCAAAACGCAGCAATACTATCTGAAAAATCTTTTAAGTTGCGTGCAAAAATTCCGTTTGTTGTTCCCTGGTTAAAATGCGTATCCCAACCACCGCTCTCTGCAAAACCCACTTCAAGTCCAACATCCATTTTAATCAGTGTTGCAATTTGTTTTAATGAATTACCCAGTGCCGAATTTGGATATACCGCGCCATTAGCAGGCTGGTAATTTTTGATGTTATTGGATTTCAAAATTTTGAGTGCTTCAAAACTTTCTTTTCCTGTTTTATTTAATAGTTCACTCGTCGTTTGATCATAGAGTTGTTCAAATGAAGAAGCCGCTTTGCCCGCTGCCATCGGATTCCCTTTTAATTGAATCGAAAAATCCTGCAAATTATTAATAGCAATGGCATCGGCGTCGCCATACAAACTGCGGGGTAAAGAACTGGTAACACTTACCGCAGAAAATGTCGTTGGTGCATGACCCAGTAATCCAACCGCTCTATTCAGCCAACCACTAGCGGTGCCTTTTGCAAACGGAGTTCCAGACTCCATATAATCCTGTGCATCAAAATGACTTCTGGTGGTATTGGGGCTTCCTACACCATGTACCACGGCTAAATTTTTTGCATTAAAATAGGGGAACAAACTTTTTAGTGAAGGGTGCATGGCAAAGTGATCATCCAAATTAAATGATCCACCTGCATATTGTGTGGGGCTCATAAATAAACCTGGCCTTGCGAGTTGTAAAGCAGGATCTGCAAAAGGTGTTACGGCCATCAGGCCATCCATGGCTCCGCGTTGAAAAATACAAACCAAGGTTTTATTTTTTTTATACATCGGAAGCATTTGAGTGCCCGCTGCTGCCTCTGTAATAAAACGAGGAAGCCCACTAATGCCAGTTGCAAATAATGCAAGCGCGCCCGATTTCATAAAAGCCCTTCTATTTGCCATAATGGTATTATTTATTTACGCTGAAACGCAGGTGAGCCAATAATAACCCCTACTACCTGTGCCATACTTTTTAGCGGGGTATTATTTATTTGCGTCATCGCTTCTTTTTGCATGTCTTGCATACCGCCGGTATCTTTTGTTGCAGATGCAATTTTTTGATCGATGTTTTGTGCGCGCACAATAGACATAATGCGCTCCGAATTTTCTTTTTGATCCGAAACCGGCAGTAGTAACTTGGTATAGGTCTGAAGCGCGTCTTCCACACTTTCTGGTTCGTGATTTTGATTCAGCGCCAGTAAGTTGGTTTTAAACCCTGGTATTTTTTGGGCAGCAATCGCCATGCCAAAATTCATTCTATTTAATAAAGAACCCGTATTAATCCAAAAAGAGGCCCTGTCCGGAAAACCGGTAGGTGCCTGATAAAAATAAAATTTTTGACCCATTTTTTCGGACCAAGTAAACACCTGATACGGCGCTACAACGTCGGTGCCCGTTGCACGTATGGCACTAACCGCAAGTTCAAAAGGAGATTTTATTTTTTCTTTTTCCTTGGCCTTGGCCCAAAAATCAGGGTGCATCACCATGGTTAATAATACTTCTTTAATATCGCCATTTGTTGCTAAAAATGTTTTAGCCATTTCATCTACAACCGCTATTGGCGGCACATCTGCAATAAATTTAGCAGCGAGCTTAGTGGCAATAAAATGCGCGGTTGATGGGTGCGCAGCAAGCATGGCAAGGGCTTCTGTACCCTCTTTATATCCACCGTTTGCTGGAAACTTTTTTCCTAAAATTACTTTTTCAGTTTCATCATGCTTCTCCCCACTATATAAAAAATAATCTTCTACCACAAGTCCTCTTCGAAGTAGTTGTGCAGAAGGTATATTCGAAAATCTTTTAGCGAGTGGACCTTCTTCATAGACTGGTCTTACACCCCACCCTGTTAAAGCACTCGCTAATGCGGTAACATCAGCTTGTGTATATCCGCCATTAACGCCAAGCGTGTGTAATTCCATTACTTCACGTGCATAGTTTTCATTTAAGCCCTGCGATTTTCTTTTTTTTATTTGTGCAGTCATTTGGCTTTCCATCGCATCCATTTTTTGCATAGAATCTTCAGAGATACTTGCCGCTGCCAACATTTTTTTTGCTGCATTTAAATCTAGTAAACGCTGTGCCCCTTTTAATTGGCGCTTTGCATAATCGTTTTCGTTACTAATACTTAATGCATTGTCTAAATAGAGCAACATCGCCGGATGCTTGGCCGTTGCAAAAAGTAGTGATGAAAAATTGTTTAACACATTAGGTCTGATAGCATCGCGCTCATAGGGTAACACCAATTGTTGAATCTGATTTTTTGTAAGTGATACATTAAAATGATTGAACCAAAAATCGGTTAATATTTCCTGTAATTGCGCATCACCATAAACAGCTCTAATTACTTTTTGATTGATGAGTTCACGTTGCAATTCTTGAAGTGGACGATACCCATACTCGGTTTGCATTTTTTTGATGGCATCTCTATAAGCGGGTTTATCTGTTCTATCTACCGAGTCTTTATCAATAAATCCATTTTTGATAGCAAGTCGAATAAGTTGAGCTGGTTGTACGTAGGTATTTACAATGGAATCGGTGGGCATGTTTAGGGCCTGGTAACCCACAAGACGATTACGAACAACTTCGTTGTCGGGTACAGGTTGCAACTGCGCCAAAAACCAATTTTCAAGCCCTTGCTGTACCACTTCCTCAACTTGACCTGGTTTTGGACCAAAGGTAAAGCGGTTGAGTAGGTGAAGAGCAGCTTCCTGCTCCGTTAATCCCGCTTTTTTATAGGGCATTTTAGGCGTTGGCTGAGCAAATGCCATTAAAAACAAAAAGCCAAACACATATGCATACTGTATCATACGCTTAGGTGTTTGGCTTGTAGGGTTGTTATACATACTTTGTTAGAGTTTCAAAAACAGTAAAAGTTTAATGAACCTCCCTGTTTATTTACGCGTCTGCTTTTTTGGTAGCTACCTTGTATAAAATAGCGCCCATAACTGCAAAAAATAAAGTGCCAATTAAAAAGTATCCATTTTGAGAAACAGCGTGCACGATGCCTTCTTCTAGGCTAATAGAGGCTAAAAACTTTTCGCCGGCACTTGTGCCCGTTGCAAAAGCAATAAGCACCCCTGCAACCGCACCACCTGCCACAAGTCCAGTGGCAAATAAAGATCCTTTACTGAGGTCTTCCTCTTCGGCGTTAGCTGCTGGTTTATTTGCTTTTTTATCTTTTGCTTCTACAATGCCTCTAATGGCGCCCCCAATAAAAATAGGAAGTGTCGTTGCAAGTGGCAAATACACGCCAATAGCAAAGCTTAAAGATTTAATACCGCACAGTTCCATGGTAATAGCTAAAAACACACCAACCACCACATATTGCCAATCTAAATTTTGTGATAATATTCCTTTGATTAAAGTAGCCATTAGGGTAGCCTGTGGCGCTGGATATTTATCAGAACCAATCGCGTGCTGAATACCCTGCTGCATCATTTCGGTAGTAGGACGATCTAAAAACTTAACCGTTAATCCAATTACAATAGACGAAACAATCGCACCCACAAAAAGTGCGATTTGTTGATTGCGCGGTGTAGCACCAACAATGTATCCGCTTTTTAAATCTTGCGATGTAGCACCTGCATTTGCTGCAGCAATGCAAATCATTCCACCAACCACTAATACAAGCGGTTCAAAGGCTTGACCGGTCCACCCCACACTTAAAAATATTAAGCTCGTACCCATTACCGTTGCAATGGTCATACCGCTAATTGGGTTATTAGAAGAACCAATAAGACCAACTATTCTAGATGATACGGTAACAAATAATGCACCAAATAAAATCACCAGTACACCAATTAATAATTTTTGTAAAACACTATCACCCGGCACTTGAGGCAACACGGCAATAAGTGCAACAAGTGCTAAACTTCCAAAACCTACTACTTTTAAACTCAAATCTTTTTCAGTGCGTAACACAGCTGCTGCACTTGGATCTTTACTCGCTTGTAAAGAAGCAAAACTTCCTTTGATAGATTTTACAATGGTAGGGATGGTTTTTAATAAAGTAATGATACCACCCGCAGTAACAGCGCCAGCACCTACTTGACGTATGTAGGCATAATAAATAGCTGCCGAGTAATCATTGAACTGATGCGTTACTGGATCCCATCCACCTTTACCACCTGGCTTTGCAAGGTCCATTAAATAACCCAGCTTGACTAGTTGTGCCGCAATCACATCTGCTGGTACAAGGGTAGATAATAGTGGAATAAATACCATCCAACTAAGTACACTACCTGCAACAAGTACGCCTGCAATTTTTGGACCAATGATATAACCAACACCCATATATTCGGGTGTGATTTCGCCACTTACTTTTGCAGAAGGAAAAAATTTATTGATTTGTTTGGTGGCATAAAAAGGTGTTTCAGCAATCACGTGAAGTACTTTTTGCAATATCGCATACGCAAACGCAACACCAAGTCCCCAAAAAGCAGTTTTAGCAAAGTCGCCACCTTTTTCGCCGGCTTTTAATACGTCGCCGCAAGCGGTTCCTTCGGGATAAGGCAGGTTTTCATGTTCATTTACAATAAGCGCTTTACGAAGCGGAATCATTAGTAGCGTACCAAGGAGTCCACCAATAATAGCTAGTATCAAAATGGTGAGGTAATTAAAATACTCGGCACTATCAGGTGATGATAAAAACAAAAATCCGGGCAAGGTAAATGCAACACCGGCTGCAATACTTTCACCAGCCGACCCCGTTGTTTGAATAATATTATTTTCTAGTATCGTTGTTTTTAAAAACTTACGTCCAAGCGTAATGGCAATTACGGCAATCGGAATAGAAGCCGATACCGTTAGTCCTGCTTTTAGTGCCAAATAAACGGTTGCGGCACCAAAAATGACACCAAACAAACTACCCACTAAAATAGATTTAACGGTTAGCTCTTTTACATTTTCTTCAGGTGCAATAAAGGGTTTAAAAACTTTCTTTTGGTCAGACATATGGTAGGTTTTAAAAAAAATAAAAATGATTAGAGATAGATTAATCCATCATGGTTTTTAATTTGCGCGCAAGTAAAAATAATAAGAGTGCTGCTGCGCCAGCCATTATAACAAACAAAATAAAGAAATCATACATATTGGTTATGGCATAACCAGCAAAATAAGTTGTTTTACCATTTGGATATAAACTACTTAATACCCCTGCAAATTTATTAGCAAATGCATTGGCTGTAAACCATACTGCCATTAATAAAGAAGCAAACTTAACAGGCGCTAATTTATTAAATAAAGAAAGGCCAATCGGAGATAAACACAACTCGCCAAAAGTGTGCATCATATACATACCAATTAACCATATCATACTTACTTTGATACCTGTTCCCACTCCTTTTACCCCAGTAGCAATCCATAAATAACCCAGCGCCAATAACATAAGGCCCATGGCCATTTTGAATGGCGATGAAGGCTCACGATTTGCTTTACCTAATTTGATCCAAACCCAAGCCACCAAAGGAGCAAAGGCCACAACAAAAATTGAATTTAGTGACTGAAAAAAACTAGCTGGTACCTCATAAAATCCTAAATCACGCTGTGTATTATTGGATGCAAAAAATGTAAGTGATGCACCGGCTTGTTCAAATGCGCTCCAAAAAAAGATAACAAAAAAAGATACCGTAAATAATACAGCCACTTTTTTCTTTTGAAGCGCATCTAATGATGCATCGGAAAATATAATAAAGGCAATTAAAAGAATACATGCAATTAATAGCCAAAATAAATAACTCACTACTTTGATATCAATATACACCAGTGCGATGGTTAATAAAGAAAGTAAAAAGAGGAATCCAGCCATTACTGGAATCTTCAAAAAGAATTTTGGTGCATCTTTTGGTGCATCGCCAATAGAGGCGCCATCAGCATCCACTAAAAACTTTTTCTGAAATATAACTTGTGTGATAACGCTCAATAACATTGCGATTCCACCGGCTAAAAAAGCCCACTTAAAATCTCCATTTTTACCCGTATCACCAAAAAAACCACACACAATTGGACCTAAAGCGCCCCCCGTGTTGATGCCCATGTAAAAGATCGTATAGGCTGCATCTATTTTTGAATCCCCTTTCTTGTACAATTGGCCCACCATGCTTGAAATATTGGGTTTAAAAAAACCATTTCCTGCAATCATACACCCTAAGCCAGTATAAAAAAGTGGCATCGCTACATCCGCATTGTCATAATAGTGTCCGCAAAAGAACAAAATAAATTCGCCAATGGCCATGACCAATGCCCCTACAATAATAGATCGCTTGTTCCCCCAGTATCTATCAGCAATATATCCACCCACAAGTGGCGTCAAATAAACCAGCCCAGTATAACTTCCATAAACCTGCGAAGCAGCACCCTGATTAAATGCCATTGCTTTTACCAAAAAAAGTACCAAAATGGCGCGCATGCCATAGTAATTGAAACGTTCCCACATTTCGGTAGCAAATAAAACATACAATCCTTTTGGATGACCTTTTTGAATGGAGGCTTGATTCATAAACAGCTCATTATCGTTGTAAACTATTGATTTTCTAGTGCTGTAAAATAGCAATAAAATCTTTACAGCGAACCGTACGTCCAAATGACCGCCGAAAATGATACTTTTGCCTCTCCAATTATACCTAACTCTATGAATATTTTACTTCTGGGTGCTGGCGGCAGAGAACATGCACTTGCTTGGAAAATGGCCCAAAGCCACCATTGTGATTCGTTATTTATAGCGCCCGGAAACCCGGGTACAGCGAGCATTGGAACCAATTTAAACCTTGCTGTAACTGACTTTGATGGCATTAAAGCAGCCAGTCTTGAACATCAAATTGGATTGGTTGTAGTTGGGCCAGAAGAGCCACTAGTTAAAGGTATTTATGACTTTTTTGAATCGGACCCTGCACTTAGACATATTATAGTGGTAGGACCTTCCGCAAAAGCAGCCCAACTTGAGGGTAGCAAAGCATATAGTAAGAAATTTATGCAGCGTCACCAGATTCCAACGGCCGCCTACGCAGAGTTTACCATAGAAAATATGGAGGAAGGTAAAAACTATATCGCAGCACATACACTTCCTGTGGTACTAAAAGCCGACGGTTTAGCGGCTGGAAAGGGCGTTGTTATTGCAACCACGCACACAGAAGCGCTGGAAACTTTTAACGAAATGCTCGTTAACAAGCAATTTGGCGAAGCCAGCAGCAAAGTAGTGATTGAAGAATTTTTATCCGGTATTGAAGTAAGTGTGTTTGCCCTAACCAACGGTATGGACTACCAAATTATTGGTCATGCCAAAGACTACAAACGAATAGGAGAAGGCGATACAGGTCTTAACACCGGTGGCATGGGTTGTGTTAGCCCGGTACCATTTATGGACGATGTTTTTATGCAAAAGGTAGAAGAACGCATTGTCAAACCCACTATTAATGGGCTCGCAGCAGAAGAACTTTGCTATAACGGGTTTGTGTTTTTTGGACTCATGAATGTAGGTGGTGAACCTTTTGTAATTGAGTATAACTGCCGTATGGGTGATCCTGAAACAGAAGTGGTGATGCCGCGCTTACAAACAGACCTCGTTGCGCTATTTGCCGCCATGGATAATGGCACTTTAATAGACGCTAACATTACATACGATAACAGAAGTTGCGCCACTATTATGGCTGTGAGTGGCGGCTACCCTGGAGACTATGAAAAAAACAAGGTCATAATAGGCCTAGAAGATACGAACTCAGTTACCGACACCCTCGTTTTTCAAGCGGGTACCAAAACTTCCGAAAATGCTGTAGTTACAAGCGGAGGAAGGGTTTTAGCGGTTACGGCGTATGGCAACAATATTCAAGACGCCGTTTTACTTGCTCACCAAAGGCTCCAAAAGATAGATTTTGAAGGAATCTATTTTAGACGCGATATTGGCTACGAATTTGAAAAAAATAGCTAGCGGAAATTCGTAAGAATAGACTTTGTTATTTCCATTTATTTCAAGCACCTTTGTAGTAATACATTTACTCAAGATTTACGCACTACACCATGGGATTATTTAATTTTTTTACGCAAGAAATTGCAATGGACTTGGGGACAGCAAATACCCTTATCATTCACAACGACGAAGTGGTTGTAAATGAACCTTCTATTGTTGCCCTAAACCGCAATAATTTAAAAGAGGTTTTAGCGGTAGGGAAAAAAGCACTCATGATGCACGAAAAAACGCATGAGAGTATTAGAACCATTCGTCCATTAAAAGATGGTGTAATTGCAGATTTTAATGCCGCAGAATTAATGATTCGGGAGATGATGAAAATGATCTACCCTAAAAAACCATTGTTCCCTCCAAGCTGGCGTATGGTTATTTGTATTCCCTCATCTATCACTGAAGTTGAAAAGCGTGCGGTAAGAGATTCTGCAGAACAAGCAGGTGCTAAAGAAGTTTACATGATTCATGAACCTATGGCAGCAGCATTAGGTATTGGCATAGATGTTGAAGAGCCGGTTGGAAATATGATTATTGATATTGGAGGTGGAACAACTGGTATTACGGTTATTGCACTTGCTGGTATTGTTTGTGATCAAAGTATTCGTGTAGCAGGTGATGAATTTACTGCAGACATTATGGAAGCACTTCGCCGCTATCATAGTTTGTTAATTGGTGAGCGTACTGCAGAGCAAATTAAAATTAATGTTGGTGCTGCTTTAAAAGATTTAGACAACCCACCAGATGATTTACCAGTTAATGGACGTGACCTTGTAACAGGTATTCCAAAACAAATTATGGTGAGTTACCAAGAGATTGCAGAAGCGCTTGATAAGAGTATCTTTAAAATAGAAGAAGCCATCTTAAAGGCCCTAGAAACAACGCCACCAGAGCTTGCGGCCGATATTTACCGCAGGGGATTATACCTCACAGGTGGAGGCGCATTACTCCGCGGACTCGATAAAAGATTAAGTGCAAAAATTAAATTGCCAGTACATGTTGCAGAAGATCCACTTAAAAGTGTTGTGCGTGGTACTGGGTTAGCACTAAAAAATTATCAGCGTTTTCCGTTTATCATGCGCTAATAAATTGACTTGAAAAATATTTTTGATTTCATATTTAGGCACTTTACATTACTTAGCTTTTTGCTTTTGCAAACTGCAGCCATCTATATGCTTACACAAGCAAGCACGTCGCATCAAACTTTTTTTTCATCAAAGATGAATGATGCCACTACAAAAATTAACGAGCATTACTATAATATGCGTGGTTACTTTTTTTTAAGAGAAACCAATGAAAAATTAGCACAAGAAAATGCGCGGTTACTAAATTTACTAGGATCAAATATTGCAGCACCAGATTCGAGTATTCGCATTGTGACTGATTCGGTATACAAAGATTCCCTCAATAAATTTAGAAAATATAATTGGCTGCCTGCCAAAGTAATTGGCAATACTGTTTCGTTACAAGCAAATTTTTTCACGCTCGAGCGCGGAAGTATACAGGGCGTAAAAAAAGGGATGGCTGCCATTTGTCCAGAAGGAATTGTGGGCGTTGTTATAGAAGTATCAGACAACACGAGTAAGGTAATGAGTCTATTACACCGCAATAGTAGGGTGAGTGCAATGTTAAAAAAAGACAACAATGCGGGTAGTATAGAATGGGATGGGGCCAGCCCTTATTTCCTTCTTTTACGAAACGTTTCCAAGAGTGCTAAAGTGTTAAAAGGTGATACCGTTGTTACAAGCACCTATTCTGCAAACTTCCCGCCCAATCAAATTGTGGGCCGTGTAGCCGAAATAAACGCCGATCCTTCTAGTAATTTTTACACCTTAAAAATTAGAACCGCTGCTAACTTTTTTACACTTCAGTATGTATATTTAGTTGAAAACCTCAGATATCAAGAACAATTTGACCTAGAAAAATCCAATTCTAAAAATCGTGAATAGCCTACTTAAAAATACCATACGCTTTGTACTGTTTTTACTGCTACAAATTGTGGTACTTAACGAAGTGCCACCTTTGCATAGGTTTATTGTACCCTATCTCTATTTTTTGTTCATTCTCTGGTTGCCATTTTCTATCAACCATTTTACTTTATTAATCGTTGCTTTCTTGTTTGGCCTATCCCTAGATTACTTTACCGGTACCACAGGTCTTCATGCCGCGCCCTGCGTACTGATTGCCTATATTAGACCTTATTTATTAAACCTACTATTGCCGCAAGAAACCATCGAGCAAAGCTACGCTGAGCCTGGCGTTAATAGTATGGGCTGGGCGCCATATGCGGTATATGTTGGCTTTCTTGCATTTATTCATCATTTTTACTTGGTACTGATAGAATGGCTTCAATTTGGCGACTTTGTGTACTTTTTAGGCAAGGTTGTTGGTACCACGCTTGTTAGCTTTATGATGATTGTACTTTCAGAACTTCTTTTCTTAAGAAAAGGCAAGTACAGAACCAATGCAGCCTAGTTTTTGCTGTCCACAAATATGCATAAGTTTTTTTTAATAAAATGATGCTTTGTTGAATTTGTTACATCAAATTTGTAATACATTTTGTCGACTTATTTTTAGCAAGCCCTTATGTCCGCATTTAATCAAAACCGAAGTAGAATTGTACAAATCATTTTTATAGGTGCGTTTATTTTAATAACCCTTCAACTCATTAATCTCCAAGTTTTTTCTACAAAATATAAAATGGCAGCAGATAATAATGCCTTTTATAGAAAAGTTATTTATCCAGACAGAGGCATCATTTTTGACCGCAAAAAAAGAGCCATTTTAGAAAACACGATTAGTTACGATTTGGTTGTGATTCCAGCCGAATCTAAGGCAACTGATACACTGGCACTTTGCGCACTATTGAACATTGATACAGCTAAGTATAAAAAAAGAATTCGGGATCTGATTTTTAAAAATGGTGCTGTTAAGCCAAGTGTTTTTGAATCGCTTCTTACTACAGAAAATTTTGCCCGCCTCAACGAAAATATGTACCGCTTTCCTGGATTTACACTAAGTGAAAGATCAGTAAGGTCTTACCCTTACGATTGTGGCGCAGCTGTTCTTGGTTATACCGCAGAAGTGGATACTGGATTTTTACGGAGACATAAAGATGAAGGCTATGAAATGGGTGATTACTTTGGTACAACAGGACTAGAAAATAGTTACGAAAAAATACTCATGGGCCAACGCGGTATCAAACGATTTATTCGAGACAATAAAGGCAGAATACAGGGGCCGTGGGAAAAAGGAGAATTTGACACCACTGCTATTGCTGGAAAAAATCTATACGCAAGTATAGATGTCGAGCTTCAGCAACTTGGAGAAAAGCTCATGCAAAATAAAGTGGGGAGTATTGTAGCAATCGATCCTAAAACTGGCGGGATATTATGTATGGTAAGTGCTCCTTCGTACAACCCAAACTACTTAACTGGAAATCAACGGAAAAAGCATCTAGTAGACATGATGTACTATGATCCTAGAAAACCATTACTTAATAGAACCGTTAGTACCACTTACTCTCCAGGCTCAACATTCAAAACATTAGTGGGTATCATTGGCATGGCAGAAGGGGTTATTGATGATCAAACAACAGTGAGTTGCGGCGGAAGTTATCTCGGCTGTGGTAGAAAAATGGGATGCCACGCGGCAGGTACGTTTACTTTGAAACCGGCTATTTCAAAATCATGTAATAGTTATTTTGCGGTTGTTTTTAGAAAAATTTTAGATAACGCAAAAGTTAATAATAGAGATATTACACTTGGGCTATTTAATGAATACGCGTATTCATTTGGTCTTGGTAAAAAATTAGGCGTAGACCTACCTTCTGAAAGAAATGGTAATATTCCAACTGCAGGATATTATCAAAAAATATTTGGTAAAAATTGGCAGGCTTGTAATATTATTTCTAACTCTATAGGACAAGGAGAAATTACTACGACCCTTACACAGCTCGCCAATGTAATGGCGATTATTGCCAATAAGGGATGGTATTATTTGCCTCACTTAATTGACTCAATAGAGGGTGGTGACGATTATGAAACGCTTGCCCGTTTTAAAGTAAAACAAAGAACTAAAAATATTGCTGAAAGTGTTTTTGAAGAAGTCCATGCTGGTATGCAAGGCACAATGGAATTTGGAACTGGCGCGGCTGCAAAAATTCCTGGCATTAACGTATGTGGCAAAACAGGCACTGTAGAAAATGCTTACAGAGGTGAATCATTAAAAGACCATGCTTTTTTTGGCGCATTTGCGCCGAGAGAAAACCCCCGTATCGCCATTGCGGTAATGTGTGAAAATGCTGGCTATGGTGCTACATCGGCAGCGCCTATCGCAAGTTTATTGATTGAAAAATATTTAAAGGGTACCATTGCTGATGCGGATAGAAAAGCAAAAATTGAGCAGTTGGCCAATATGGATTTGATACCGCCTCAAATGAAACGCCTCATGATAAAACAAGTACCAAGCAATAGTCAACGATAAACATGAATAGAAAAAATAATAATCTTGCGGCAGAAGGGATAGATTATACGGTTATTTGGCTGTATGCTATTTTAGTTTCTATTGGTGTGTTGTGTATTTTTATGGTAGAATATAAGGCCGATACCAATTGGTTAGCCACATTTTTAGGTGGTAAAACAAATTATAGCAAACAGCTTATTTTTGGAGGTGTATGCGCCATTGTGGCCACATTTATACTATTAACAGATAGTAAAATATTTACAGCATTTGCAAATCTCTCCTATCTATTAGGCATCCTACTTATGCTAGCTACTTTTATGCTTGGAAAAAATATCAATGGGTCAAAATCATGGATCCCTTTAGTGGGTGGGTTTAATTTACAACCAGCCGAACTTTGCAAAATATTTACATCGCTAGCGCTAGCTAAATTTATTTCACGTCAAGAAATAGATTTTACAAATTTTAAATCGCAAATTATTGCCGGACTTATTGCACTAACGCCTGCAGCATTATCTATTTTGCAGCATGAACTTGGTTTAGCACTTGTATACCTCAGCTTATTAATCGCTATGTTTCGTGAAGGACTACCCGCACAATTTTTAATTATCGGGTCTTGTTTTGGAATACTCGCACTTGCCACCCTCATTGTAGAAATAGATGCATTATCAATCACGTTAACCATTTTAGCAGCGCTTATTGTTTTTTTAGCGTACAGACAGGTTAGAAAAAAACAAAGACTCGTTACCATTACAGCGATTTTATCTATTTGGATCCTATGCATTGGCATACAGCGTTATGTAGTACCCTATGTATTTAATAATGTATTAGAGTGTTACCAGAGTACTAGAATCTATAGCATGGTGGGTAAAGATTATGATTGTAGTTTAAATAAAAAGTCCAACGAAAAAGTTACAGGGAAAGCTGCTCGTAAGCCGGATGATTATAACGTAAGACAAAGTAAAATTGCGATTGGCTCTGGTGGATTTTTCGGGAGAGGGTTTTTAAAAGGTACACAAACAAGAGGTAAATATGTGCCCGAACAAGACACTGATTTTATTTTTACTTCTTTAGGAGAAGCCTTTGGCTTTATGGGTTGTGCCGTTTTTTTAGGTCTCTATTTATATTTCTTATTCCGTATTGTTCGAATCGCAGAAAGACAACGCAGTACTTTTAGTAGGGTATACGCTTACTGTGTTGCTAGTATTTTGTTTTTCCATATTGCCGTAAACGTAAGTATGACTATTGGGCTTTTCCCAATTGTTGGTATTACACTTCCACTCATTAGCTATGGCGGATCTTCGTTACTCACTTTCACGGTATTAATTTTTATCATGCTCAGACTAGACGCCGATAGACAAATGGTGCTTCGTTAAGCCAATCGAGTTTTCATGCAAATTATTCCATTATCAGAAGGTAGTTTCACCATTGACAAATCCAAGGTATTTGTTCCTTTTAATACCCTCACAGAAGCATTACAAAGTAGGCCACTAGGAAGTTTACTAGTAGAAATCCAGCCATTTGTTGTAGTGACTAGCAAGGATATTATTTTGATTGATACAGGGCTTGGCTATACAAATACAGATGGTCAATTACAGTTGCACGAAAATTTAGAAAAAGCAGGTATCAAACCAGCTGCTGTAACTAAGGTACTTATGAGCCACTTACACAAAGACCATGCAGGTGGTACCACATTTAGTAATATTGACAACACTGCCCGTTACATAAGTTTTCCTTACGCAACATATTATATACAAAAACGTGAATTTGAATTTGCTACAGGCATAGGATCGGCTTCTTATATCCCTGAAGATATTTTACCCCTACAAGAATTTAGCAAAGTAGTATGGCTAGATAGTGACGAAGGAGAAATTGATGGCGGAATTAAATACCAAGTGACGGGAGCACACTCGAAATTTCATCAGGTATTTTGGATTACCGAAAACAATGAAACCGCATTTTTTGGCGGAGATGATGCACCACAACTACAACAAATGAAAAGTAAGTTTGTGGCGAAGTACGATTATGATGGTAAAAAATGCATGGAGCTTAGGCAATCCTGGCTAGAAAAAGCAAAACAAGAAGGATGGACCTTCTTGTTTTACCACGATATTAAAATGTCTATTTGGGATGCTCGTTAGATTGTGGGCTATTCTTGACCCGGAGGTGGGGGTGGTGGAGGTGCTCCATTTCCTTTCTTTTTTGACCCCGGCTTTCCGCCTTTTCTGTTTTGCAGTTCATCCTTAATTATACGCATAAAAGCATGATCTGCGGTAAGCGCTTTATTGGCTCGCTCGTCTGATCCTAATACTTTTTTGAATTCGTTCTTATACTTTTTTCTGATGTTTAATGCGGCTTCTTCAAAAGCCAACACATCATCCTTTTTTTCTTGACGTGCTTTTTTTAATTCTTCCATACACGCATTGTAAGCTGGCCAAAATTTTTGCGCCTCATCAACATTTAAATTTAAATGCTTGGTCATAAAAGCAGCTTTTAGCGCTTCTACATTTTCTTTACTTGGTCTTGGTCCTTTGTCATGAGGGCCCTTTGTTCTTTCCTGTGGTTGCGCACTACTTATGGCTACAACAAACATTGAAAGTAAAAAACCGAAAATGATCTTTTTCATAATTGATAATTTAATTACTTGATTGAATATATTCTAGAAGTTCCTGATCAGAACTCCTTTGCATTAATGCCTCATCGCTTTCAAGTTCATATTCTTGTATTGGTGCATCTGGTGTAACAATTAGTTTTTCGTGGGCATCCATATAAGAAAGCAACGTAGAATCACTAATGGTTTGAATAATTTGGGCAGGATCTGCATCAATATAAGCACTGTAATCAAAGGTTTGCTTTTCACTTGTATAAAAATAATTTCCAAGTACTGCAACACCAATGATTGCTGCTGCTAACGCTAATTTAGGCCAAGGAAACATTTTTATAGATGTGTTTACAGGCAACACTTTGTCTTGTGCAACTGGTATTTGATATCCTGTTTGCTTAGGTATTGTATTTAATAAAGGCGCAATTAATTCAAGCTCTTCGTATACAGCTTCCGTTTCTACTTTTGCTCGCACAATGCTAGGCAGCGTTTCAAAATAATTGGCTGGCACTATATAAGGCATTTGGGATTGAATGGTCGTCCAAAATGGGCTTAATGCTTCTAGCTCTTCGTGTATGGTTTTATTTTGATGCATGGCTATTCAATAGACGTTAGCTTACCCATTAGGTTTAATAACTTTTAATAAATTCTTCGATTTTTTTTGCAGCATGATGGTAACTCGCCTTTAGAGCACCTTCGGAAGTATCTAACAACTCGCTCATTTGATGATAAGGCATTTCGTCATAATAGCGTAAATTAAAAACGAGCTGCTGCTTTTCAGGTAAAGATTTAATAGCAAGCTGTAAACGCCATATCAATTGATTTTCATCAAAATGAGTATCCGCTTTTACCTTATCGCCATAAATATCTGAATCCTGATCTAAGGATACAATCGCTCTTTTTTTTTCTTTTTCGATAAAAGTGAGCGTTTCATTGGTAGCAATACGGTACATCCAAGTATACAATTTGCTGTCTTCTCTAAAATTTTCAAGTCCGTTCCACACTTTTACAAGTACCATTTGTAATACATCATTGGTGTCTTCATGACTTACAAGCATTCGTCTAATGTGCCAGTACAATTTTTCCTGGTACTTTTTCACAATGCCATTGTACCCTTTTTCTTTGGTGGCATGATTGTGAAATGCAGTTAGTAAACTGGTATCATCCAGGTGTAAGTTCATAGGCTAAAGGTAATTAATTGGACTGCCTAAACTAACAATAGTTTAATGCACAATTACAATTTTTCATCTTTCCAACGCCACAAATGAAGGCATGCATAGGTTTTATAGGGGCTCCAAGCTTCTGCTATAGCCAACATATTTGCTTTTAGCTCCTTTTTATTAGTTGGGTCTAAGTTATAGCACTTTGTCATAGCCTGCTGTATGCCCAAATCATCTACAGCAAAAACATCTTCACGACCGAGCGAAAACATGAGTAGCATTTCTACCGTCCATTTACCAACGCCCTTTATTTGAGTGAGGAGCTCAATGATTTTTTCGTTGGAGAGCTGCTGTAGTTTTTTATCTGTTATGGTATGCTCGAAACAAAATTTTGCCACCGCATAGATGTAATTAATTTTTGCATAACTGATACCTATAGCCCTCAGAGTTTCTTCTGGGGTATCCAATACTTTTTGAATGGTAGGTTTTTTAGCTGGGTACAATGATAAAAAACGTTCAAATATAATGGCCGCTACTTTTGTACTTAATTGCTGGCTAATAATGCTTGCCATAAGCCTAATTGGAATATTTTTTTGAAGTACTAATAGATCTGTTTCGCCTTTTAAAATGGGTGCTAACCGCTTATCCTTTTGTAAATGTTTTTTGTACGACATATGGCAAGTTACAAACCCTAAATTATCTTTCAAAACCAATTAGAAGTAGTAGCTTAGTGTAAAATTAAACGGTTTATGCTATCCCGCATGCTCACCTTGTTTTTACTCGCTTTTTCGCTTCAAGCTTTGGCACAAACAACCACGCCAACAAGCACACCAACATACAATAAAAACGAGAAGGCCATAAGAACGCTTTTAGCTGCACAAACAAAAGCATGGAATGAAGGTAACTTAGCAGATTTCATGGAAGGCTACTTACCGTCAGACTCCCTTTTATTTGTTGGCAAATCCGGCCCTACCTATGGTTTTAATAATACACTTAACAATTATAAAAAGGGTTACCCCGACACGGCTTCAATGGGTAAACTAACATTCACATTACTTGCTGTAACACCTATCGAAAAAAAGCATTACCGTGTTTTAGGCAAATGGTCGCTTCAAAGAAGTAAAGGTGATGTAAGCGGTTATTTCACTTTGTTATTTCAAAAAATAAAAGGCAAATGGTTGGTTATTCAAGACCATAGCAGTTAATTATAAAAATAAATTTCATATACTATGGTACTCTTTATTTTAGGCATTATTGCACTTATTACAGGCA
This sequence comes from Sediminibacterium ginsengisoli, assembly GCA_945901845.1. Classification (GTDB taxonomy): domain Bacteria; phylum Bacteroidota; class Bacteroidia; order Chitinophagales; family Chitinophagaceae; genus Sediminibacterium; species Sediminibacterium ginsengisoli_A. Next base: position 69,455 of record CAMDLR010000001.1, read on the forward strand.
TTTTTATTCTTAAGCAAAAAGAAGAATTACATAAATTAGGTAGAGGTGTCAGAAGTGTTGGTGTTGTGTTTATTGTAATTGGCGCATTAACCGCATGTGTGAAACAAATTGATGCGGGTCAGATAGGTGTTTCAAGTTTATTTGGTAAAGTTTCTAATGAGGTACTTACCCCCGGACTCAATTTTATTAATCCACTTGTAAACGTCTACAATGTAGATATCAAAACACTCAACTACACCATGAGTGGGGTTCATAATGAGGGCGAAAAAGAAGGAGATGATGCTATTCGTGTACTTACCTCAGATGGATTAGAAGTAACCATCGACCTCACTGTTTTATACCGTGTAGTTGGTACAGAAGCGCCAAGATTAATAAGAGAAACAGGCCTCGATTATAAAGATAAAATTGTACGCCCACTTACTAGAACAAAAATTAGAGATAACGCTGTATACTTTACTGCCATTGACTTGTACTCTACTAAGAGGGACCAATTTCAGAATAGAATTTTTACAAGCATCGAAGCTGATTTTAAAAAAAGAGGCTTGATACTCGAGCAATTATTACTCAGAAATATTACGCTTCCTAACAACGTTAAAACCTCTATCGAAGAAAAAATCAAAGCAGAACAAGACGCACAAAAAATGGAGTTCGTGCTTCAAAAAGAAAAACAAGAAGCAGAGCGTAAGCGTGTAGAAGCACAGGGTATTGCAGATTACCAACGCATTATTAGCACCGGCTTAAACGATAAACAATTACAATACGAGCAAATACAAATGATGAAGGGTCTTATTACTTCACCTAATTCAAAAGTAATTGTGATGGGCAAAGGAAACACCCCAGTTATTTTAGATAGTCAGGATAAATAAAATTATTCTTCGTTGTAATCGATAGGATCCTTCCATTTCTTGTAGAGATACCAGAATAATAAGCCTGTGCTTAATAATAACCAAGTATAAAAAATAAGATTGGCTATGGTAAAACTGCTTTCCCAATAAGCAGCACCATACATAATGCCCGCGCACGAATTAACCGCCATCCATAATAAAAACATGGATAAAGTATTTACAATTCTAATTAAATATTTACGTACCCCTGGTTCCATATGATTAGTCTAAGCTTTGGTTATTGGCAGCTGCCATTTTTAAGAGTCTGTCAAATTGCGCCGGCGTTAAATCATTATAGAAGAAGTTAATCGGATCTAGTTGCACACCCGACTTATGCACTTCATAATGCAAATGGGGGCCTGTACTTTTTCCAGTACTACCAACATAGCCAATAACTTGCCCTCTTTTTACTTGCTGACCCTGCGTAGCGCCAACTCTAACCATATGCCCATACAAGGTTTCATAACCAAAACCATGATTAATGATAACATGATTTCCATACCCACCTGTAGAAAATCCGGAGAATTTTACAATACCGTCTGCTGTTGCATAAATTGGGGTTCCACTTGGAGCAGCAAAGTCAAGCCCCATATGGGATTTTCTTGTTTTATAAATAGGGTCAATCCGGAAACCAAAACCTGAAGCAATCCGAGATAATTGTTTATTACTAATGGGCTGAATAGCAGGAATAGCAGCCAATAATTTAGCTTTATTATTAACCATTTCAATTAGCTCATTAAATGATTTATCTTGATAAGCTATTCTTAGAGACAAATTATTGAGTTGATCAATAATCGTATTTACTAAATTGGTAGATCCCATACGCTGAACAAGCTGCACCTCTTTTTTCTGTTCCATATCCTTAACGCGCGCACTGTCTGCAATAGGATCTGCCTCAAAAATAGATCGATATACCGTATTGTCACGATTTGTAATTTCCCCCATCTTTAATTCGAGCTGCTTAATTCGCTCTTCGATAACTGCATAGCCATCCTTGAGGTCTTCATTTTGTTGACGTAGTAATTTTTCTTTTGGGGAATCAATGTACTGAAAAGCAATAGCAAAAATGATAATTCCAGTTACAATTGAAGCTGCAATGAATCCAAATACCTGCAATAAGCGGACCCGAAGAGGCTTTTCGAGCTTTTCAAACCGAAGGGTATGGGTATTATAGTAATATTTTATTTTGCGCATAGAGGCATTGGTATCAGTTGCTAAAGGCTCAATTCCTTACCTTTGAGGCTATAATAATGAATTACAAAGATAGCTTCCTATCTTATAAAATTAGCATATTAAAATTTGTACCTATTTATGATGACCAGTGCCGAGATAAGAAAACAATTTCTAGCCTTTTTTGCTTCTAAAAAGCACCAGATTGTTCCATCTGCCCCAATTGTAGTAAAAAATGACCCAACCCTTCTTTTTACCAATGCTGGCATGAACCAATTTAAAGACTATTTCTTAGGAAATCGTAAACCTGAATACAAACGCATTGTAGATACCCAAAAATGTTTACGCGTCAGCGGAAAACACAATGACCTTGAAGAAGTGGGTGTTGATACCTACCACCACACGATGTTTGAAATGTTAGGCAACTGGAGTTTTGGGGATTATTTTAAAGATGAAGCCATTGCATGGAGCTGGGAATTACTCACAGATATTTACAAGATTGATAAAGGTCGTTTGTATGTTTCTGTATTTGAAGGAGACGAATCGGAAGGAATACCGATGTCAACTATTGCATTTGAAGCATGGAAAAAATTAGTGGACGAAGACAAAATTATTTTTGGAAATAAAAAAGATAATTTTTGGGAAATGGGAGACACAGGCCCATGTGGTCCATGTTCAGAAATTCATGTAGACTGCAGATCTGATGAAGAAAGAAAATTAATTCCAGGTAGAGACCTTGTCAATAAAGATCATCCTCAAGTAATTGAAATTTGGAACAATGTATTTATGCAATACAACCGTTTAAAAGACGGAACACTTGAGCCACTTCCTGCAAAACACGTTGATACAGGTATGGGATTTGAACGTCTTGTGCGCGTATTACAAGGTAAACAAAGTAATTATGATACCGATGTATTTAGCGGTACCATAAGTGAAGTAGCAACTATTACCGGAAAAATATATGACAGAAGTGATAGCAAAGAAGCCGTAGCATTCAGAGTACTAGCAGATCATATCAGAGCCATATCTTTTACCATTGCTGATGGACAACTACCCTCCAATACAGGCGCTGGCTATGTGATTAGACGAATTTTGCGAAGAGCTGTACGCTATTATTATACCTACCTCGATTACAAGCAACCATTGCTTTTTCAATTAGTGCCAATTTTAGCAGCACAATTTTCTGAAGTGTTTCCTGAATTAGCAGCACAAGAAGAATTTGTAACAAAGGTTGTAAGAGAAGAAGAGGATTCATTTTTAAGAACCTTAGATAAAGGACTTAAAAGAATTGATGAACTCATGAAAGCCTCTAATAGTAATGTCATTGAAGGTAAAGCTGCATTTGAACTTTTTGATACCTTCGGATTTCCAATAGACCTCACTCGTTTAATTGCGCAAGAAAATAATTTAGCAGTTGATGAAAAAGGTTTTGAAACTGAAATGCAGCAGCAAAAAAATAGAAGTAGGGCTGCAACTGTCATAGATGCTGCCGATTGGATGATCGTACATGAAAGTAGTACCCAAACATTTGTTGGGTATACAGATAAAATTAGTACTACATCTGTTATTAAATATAGAAAAGTAACAAGCAAAGGGATTACAGGCTATCAGATTGTTTTAGAAACAACGCCATTTTATGCCGAAAGTGGTGGACAGGTTGGCGATATTGGTGTACTTGAATTTGAAGGATCAACGATTGATGTAATTGATACAAAAAAAGAAAACAACCTGATCATTCATTTTACGACCGAGATTCCTGAGAGTTTGGAAGGAGCAGTTGTTGCCAAAGTAAATACAGATATTCGAAAAAGCATTTGTGCACACCACAGTGCAACACACTTATTACATGCTGCTTTAAGACAGATACTAGGGACTCATGTTGCACAAAAAGGTAGTCTTGTAAATGCTGCGCAACTTCGTTTTGACTTTTCTCATTTTGCAAAAGTGAGTGATGCGGAATTACAACAAATTGAAGATATTATCAATGAAAAAATTAGAGCGAATATTCCGGTAGTCATCAAAGAGATGACCAAAGATGAAGCGGTAGCGCTTGGCGCGATGGCTTTATTTGGAGAAAAGTATGGTGATACCGTAAGGGTTGTTATGATGGATCCAAATTACTCGATAGAACTATGTGGTGGCACGCATGTTGGTGCAACGGGGGCACTTGGATTATTTAAATTAAGAAGCGAATCTGCGGTAGCAGCTGGCGTTAGACGAATTGAAGCTGTATGCGGCGAAGGTGCTACAACACAGGTTAACGAAGCATTAGCGGAGCTCGAAACCATTAAAGAGCTTGTAAAAAATACAAAGGAGCCTGTTAAAGCAGTGCAACAAATGGTTGCTGATTTACAGTCATTAAAAAAACGCATTGAATCCTATGAGGCATTAGCACTTGTTGGAATCAAAAAAGAATTAGAATCAAAAATGACTATCATTGGTGATACCCATTTTATTGGTGCAATTGTAACAGTTAGTAACCCAGATGGTCTCAAAAGATTATGTAGCGAATTCCAAGCAAATTATACTAACTTACTAGTCGTACTGGCTGCTAATATAGATGGGAAAGCAGCTGTTGCTGTTTTAGTGGATGATACATTACAGGGTATCAAAGGGTTAGAAGCACAAAAAATTATTAAAGATCAAATTGCACCGCTTATTAAAGGTGGCGGAGGTGGTCAAAAGGGCCTAGCAACCGCTGGTGGACAGGATCCTAGCAATCTTTTACAAGTGATTGAATCTGTAAAAAAATTATTTAACTAGGTCTTCATTATAGATAAAAACATATTTTAAAAACTATAAAACAACCCAAACTATGAATAAAATAATTTTATTATTTACAGCAGTTTGCTTACTCGTAACAGCTGCTAACGCACAAGAAGAAAAGAAAGTAGTCATTGTAAAAAAAATAGACACGACCATCATTCATGGGAAAGACAGTGGTCCACAAAAAATGACAGTGATTGTAGAAAATGGAAAAATTACGGTGAATGGTAAAACCATGGAAGGTATGACTCTCCCAGAAATGATGGGCGGCGGATCTGGCGTACCAAAAGTGTTGATGTTCAAGTCTGATGATATGAATGCTCCACTTCCTAAATTGGAGGGAAAAGTGACCGAATTAAAAATCGCAAAAGGTATGCCACTAGACATGAGTAAGCTAGGCGAAACTTTTGCACTTGGATTTAATGATGGTCCAAAAATTGGAATCAGCATCGAAGACGTTACAGAAGGTTCTGGTGCTAAAGTATTAGAAGTTACGGAAGGTTCTCCAGCTGCAAAAGCAGGTATCGCAAAAAATGATATCATCACAGCTGTTGACGGTGCAGCAATTAAAGACGTTACTGATCTTCAAGAAAAAGCAGCAACATTAGAAGCTGGCGTTACTCTTACGATTAAATTAAATCGTGATGGCAAGCAAAAAGAACTGACTGTTAAAATTCCAAAAAAAGTAAAGAAGGCCAATATATAAGCTAATCAATTGTACGATAACCCGGTAACTAGTCTTATTTTTGTTTGAGATGACCGAAGGCAAACAATACGAAGCAGTTATCGGGTTAGAAGTACACGCACAGCTAGCTACCAAAAGCAAGCTATTTTGTTCAGATGCCACAAATTTTGGCGCTGCTCCAAATACCCAAATTAGTCCCATTACAATGGGGCATCCGGGTAGTCTTCCAAAAACCAATAAAAAAGCAGTTGAGTTTGCCATTAAAATGGGACTCGCTTGTAATTCCACCATTGTCAAGGAAAACTACTTTGCTAGAAAAAACTACTTTTATCCAGATCTACCAAAGGGTTATCAAATTTCTCAACATACCACGCCTATTTGCGCAGGCGGCAACATTCAAATAAAGGTTGGTGATCAAAAGCGCTATGTACAATTAAACAGAATTCACCTAGAAGAAGACGCTGGAAAAAGCATACACGATATTGATCCTACACATACACTGATAGATTTAAACAGAGCAGGTACCCCCTTAATTGAAATTGTTACAGAGCCTGATATATTTAGTGCCGAAGAAGCATTTGCCTATGTAACAGAAATTAGAAAACTAGTGCAGTGGCTAGGCATTTGTGATGGAAATATGGAGGAAGGTTCTTTACGCTGCGATGCCAATGTTTCGGTTCGACTTAAAGGCGAAAAAAAATTAGGCACTAGAGTTGAGGTGAAAAATTTAAACTCCATTCGCAATGTAAAAAAATCGATAGAATATGAAATAGCTAGAATGATTGAGGTACTTGAATCCGGCGGTACTATTACCCAACAAACCAGAAGTTTTGATGCATCCAATGACACCACATTTCCTTTGCGGGATAAAGAAGAAGCCAATGATTACCGCTATTTTCCTGATCCTGATTTAGCGCCCTTTGTATTAAGTGACACGTATATCAATGAAATAAAATTAGGTTTACCTATTTTACCTGATGCATTAGAGGAAAAATTAATGACGCAGTATCAACTAAGTCGTTATGATGCTACTCAAATTTGCGAATCACTAAATACGGTACAATATTTTGAGGCAACGGCTAAACACACATCAAATTATAAATCAGTAGCCAATTGGATGCTTGGGCCTATTAAGTCCTATTTAAATGAAGTAGGGCTTGATTATTCGAACCTTGGGCTACAACCTAATATACTAGCGGATCTTATCAGAATCATTGATGCAGGTCAATTCAATTTTTCGGTGGGCGCATCTAAAATATTGCCTCAAATTGCGGATGGCAAAAAAACCGATATTTTGGCCGTTGCTACTGAACTAAATCTATTGCAAGTAAATGATGCTGATACCCTAGAAAAATGGGTAGACGCTGCTATCGCTAGTATGCCTGACAAAGTCATTGAATACCAAAAAGGGAAAAAGGGACTCATCGGTTTATTTATTGGCGCCGTAAAAAAAATAAGTCAAGGGCAAGCAGACCCAAATAAAGCTAGTGAACTACTCATCCAAAAATTAAATAAATAATTATTCAATTAATACATCAACCATGAAAAAAACAATTAGTATATCTCTAATTGCAGTAACCATTTTATTTGGCTGTTCCGAAAAAAAATACGGCGGCTTTACTGTTAGCGGTAAAGTAAGTAACGGAGGTAGCCAAAAAGTTTACTTGCAGGAATTACCTTTTGCAGGATCCGAGCCATTAATACTAGACTCTGCAACATTAAAAGAAAATGGAAAATTTGAATTAAGAGCCACTGCATTAGAAGAAGGTTTATACCGGCTAAGTTTGGAGAGGGGTCCCGAAGTGCTACTTATCAATGATGAAAAAAGTATTCGCGTTAACATCGATGTCAATCAACCTAAAAACTATACAATTGAAGCGTCTGATGCGAGCAAAAGCCTTCAAACTTTATTTTCAAAATATAGTGCTGCAGACTCATCATTAATGGTTGTTTTTAATGCATTAGAAAGTGCACAGCAGCAGTCAGACAGTGATAGTTTGGTACAAGTACTAACTAAAAATAGAGACAATGGACTTTTGTCTATCAATACGATCGTTAACGAATTTATTAATAACTCAAAGAGTCCTGCCGCTATTTACTACGCCATTGGTATGGCAACCAGAACAATACCAGAAGAAGCCGTTAAACAGCTCGTAGAAAAGGCCGCTGTTAAGTTTAAAGAACATACCGGTATTGCTAAGATTAAGGCGCTTATGACCGTTCAACAAGCTGCACCAAGCGCAAGTAACACCTATGCATTATTAAACAAGCAAGCCCCTGAAATTAATTTACCAGGTACCGATGGTAAACCTTTTTCATTAGCCTCTTTAAAAGGTAAATATGTACTTGTAGATTTTTGGGCCAGTTGGTGCGGACCTTGTAGACAAGAAAATCCAAATGTGGTAGCTGCTTATAACAAGTTTAAAGATAAAAACTTTACCATTTTAGGCGTATCACTAGACAATGACAAAGCGGCTTGGATGAAGGCCATTAAAAACGATGGATTAAACTGGAAACAAGTTAGTGATTTAAAACAATGGGAATCCAGCATGGTGCCTTTATACGGATTTGATGGTATTCCATTTAATGTGCTTATTGATCCTTCTGGTAAAATTATCGCTAGCAGTTTACGCGGCGAAGACTTAGAAAAAACATTGGCTGCTGTTTTAAAATAAAATTGCATTAGATACGAAAAAAAATGGCGCTCGAAATCGAGCGCCATTTTTTTTATGCATTGTATGAAACAATTACCATCCTGGATTTTGAACTAGGTTGGGATTGCTGTTAATTTCATAGGTAGGAACACCCCATACAAACTGCGGGCTATTAGCAGCTACATTAATTTGGTGGTAGCTGGTAGCAGGCGTAGTATTGATAGCAGCTAAATCTTGAGGAGTACCTCTCGTAAAGCCTAACTTCCAACGCTTTAAATCAAATAAACGGAAACCTTCAAACGCTAATTCTCTGGTTCTTTCGTTTCTGATTTCATTCATTAAAGCAGCACCACTTAAACCAGATAAAGCTGTCAAGCCTCTAGCAGTACGAAGTGTATTTAAAGTAGATAAAGCAAGGGCTTCACTAGCACCACCTGCGTTAGCAGCAGCTTCTGCATAAATCAAGAACTGCTCTGCAGAACGGAATACCTTAGGCGCATGTTGGTAGTTGGTAAAAGCACCCGTAAATAAAGCTGGATTACCAGGGAATTTATTTACACACCACATTGTTGGGAAGTTAATACCCTGAACAATACATGGAAGTTGCTTTAAGTAAACACTTCTTCTAAAATCTGAAGCATCAAACATATTTACAAAGTCTACGGTAGGAATAAAATCCGGTGTAAACTTACCAGTTGCTCCATTAAATCCTAAATAAATAGAGTTGGTGTTTGCAGATTCTGTTTGCTTTACCACAGCAGAATTAAAAATAACTTCTGTAGCCAAATCGTTGGTCCACATGTTATTTAAATTGGTCAATGTGGTTAACAACGGATATCTATTACTTGAAATAATAGTATTTGCTGCTGCCATAGCACCTGTCCAATCTTGCATATGCAAACGTACACGTGCTTCTAAGGCAGTAACAACATCAATCGTAAATCTTGTTGCGCCTGCTGTTCCAGCAGTACTTGCTAAGTTTAATTTTGCAGTAGCGATATCAGATAAAATTTGATCATACACTTTTTGCACGGTAGCTCTAGCAGGTCTAGCATTGATATTAAACTCTAATACCAACGGCACACCTAAATCGGTAGCAGCAGTTGCTCTATCGTAAGGCTTTGCAAAACGCAAAATCAATTCTGAATAGTAATAAGCACGCGCTAAATATGCATCACCTTTAAACTTGTTAAGTGCTGTTGCATCTGCGGCAGTTGTAGTTTTGATGGTTTCAAAACCCGCAATACAGGTATTGATGTTTCTTAAGCCAAAGTAATAACCCTGCCAAGGACCACTTAAGGCACCATCATCAGACAAAAAGCTCGTTCCCCATCTGTGCGGGTTACCGTTTCTGTTACCAAAATCAAGTGTAGCGTTTAACTGGTCTGCTTGCACATCTTGAGAGATGTTGTAAGAACCATACACTCTACCACGAAAATCTGCGTACAAACCTGTATTCCAAGTTGCTGCATCTTTAACCGTTTTGAAAGATTGAGACAACTCAATACTGTTGTACGGATATAGGTCAAGTTTTTTCTCGCAAGATCCTAATGAAAGGATTGCTGCAAAAGCGACCATATTTTTTATAAATAATTTTTTCATTTTCATTTTCATTTAACTGGTTATGTAAAGCTTAGAACGAAAGGTTTAATCCAACAGCAACTTGACTTGTGTTAGGGTTAGCACCTAAAGATACGTTGGTATCAACCTCAGGATCAGGACCAGAATAATTTGTTAATGTCCAAATATTACGCATGGTAACATAGAACTTAGCTCCAGTTAATACTTTTTGCTTGTTCAACAAAGTTTTTGAGAAATCGTAAGCAAAAGTTAAGGCTTTTAAACGCATAAATGAAGCGTCTTCAATTAACCTTGTATCGAACTGTGTAAACTGAACACCATATCTTGGGAAACGGGTTTGATCACCTGGTTGTTTCCAGTAGTTAAGCACCGTATTAGATTGGTTATACCCAGTAAATTGGTTTGGATTTTCAAAGAAATAACGGTCATTGTTGATCATGTATTTTCCCTTAGAGAAAGAGAAATCTGCACTTACAGAAAACTCTCTAACACCAGCGCTAAATCCAAAACCACCATTAAACGGCGCGTATCTTTTGATACCTGAATTTTGCTGTAAACCAGCCGTGTTAAATGCGCTAGTTGTTGCAGATTTTGTTGTTTCAACAATTTTAGTAGGATCTGCATTAGGTGTGTACCAAGTAGCGTCTCCATTTGCAGGATTTACACCCGCCCAAATTGGATAGAAATAAGATACTGGTTGACCCACTGCCCAACAAACACCGGTATTAGGAATGATCCAGTATTGCTTGCCTTGGAATAATTCTGTAATTTTTTGCTCAACATAACCAACGTTCACATACACATTTAAGAATGATGTTTTCTTTTTGATGAAATCATAATTCACGTTTGCGTTGAAACCTGAGTTTTTAAGGCTACCTACGTTAGAGGTAACAGATGAGAAACCAGAAGTCCAAGGGAAAGGAACACTAATTAACATGCTTGAAGTTAAGCGTTCAAAATATTCAACATCAATATTAAGCTTGTTGAATAAAGTTGCTTGAACACCAAGGTTAAGTTGTTTTTGAGTTTCCCATGATAATTCTGGGTTACCAGCAGAGCTTACGCCCCATCCTGGAGAAGAATTGTATAAGTTGGTTCCAACGGTAGCTAAAGACTGATAGTTACCAATTGATGAGTTACCACTAGTACCAAGGCTTCCTTTAACAACTAAATTGTCAATCCATTTAACATTTTGTAAAAACTTTTCATTTTTAGCTTTCCACATAGCACCTACCGAATAAAAAGTAGCGCCTCTAAGTGCTCTACCAAAACGAGATGATTGGTCATTACGAATAGATAAGTCTACAAAATATTTTGAATCTAAATTATAGTTTAAACGTCCAAAATAAGATGCAAATGCATATTCATCCATAGATGAACCTGCTGTAAAGCCAGTAGGACCAGCAGAAACCAACATCAAACGGTCGTCTGTTTGACCTGTAGAAGATCCACTGAAACCATTTGAATTGTTAGAAATAAATTCTTGCCCTGCAAGTAAAGTAAAGCTGTTACGCTGCTTAAACTTAAAGGCATATTCTGCTGTATTGGTAATTGTTTTGGTAGTACCTCTACTAAATGATTCAGAAGCTGCACCATTGTTTAGAGAACCCAAGAACGATGGCAACGTTTTGCTTGAACCTCTGTAGTCATAAAACTCCATACCTGCTTGAGCCTTTAAGGTAAAGCCAGCAAATGGGTTTAATTGAATAAAACCACTTGGGTTAAATTGTACGTTGGTTCCAACGCTTTGCAATTTATCCGCTAAATAATTTGGGTTGTAAAAGTTACCACCCGGAATGATATCTGGATATTTAACGCCATTAGCATCATATGCAGAATAGAATGGTTGACGAAGTAAAGATAAACCTCTGTTCAATTGGTTTGAACCATAAGGGTTGGTTTGTCTTTCATCATAACCACCAGACAAGTTAACCCCTAGTTTAAACCAGTTGTTTACGGTAGAATTGATGTTAGCACGCATGGTGTAACGTTCAAAGTCTGAACGGTAGGTAAGACCTTCTTGCTTAAATGCAGAACCTGAAATATAATAGGTTGTTTTTCCACCACCACCAGAAATATTTAAATCAATTTGCTGTGTTGGAATATTTTCTTTGTAGTACTGTTGGTACCACTTGGTATCACCATTATAAGCTCCTAACAAAGAAGCAACTTGAGCAGGTGTTCTAAAACCAGTGGCCACCCAAAAATCTGTAAGTTGCTTGGTATTCATAAAGTTGTTAAACAAATCAAGTGTTGGCTTAACTAGGTTAGACACACCATATTGAGATTGAACGGTAATTTTAGACGTATTTACTTTACCTTTTTTAGAAGTAATATAAATAACACCGTTCGCGGCTCTTGAACCATAAATAGAGGTAGAAGATGCGTCTTTTAATACAGTAACTGATTCAAAATCTTCTGGGTTTAAACTTACAATAGTACCACCATCAATTGGGATACCATCCATTACATATAATGGCGTAGAGCTAGCACCTAATGAACCCACACCGTTTAAACGGATAGAAGGGGCAGCAGAAGGCTCACCAGAGTTGTTGTATACCTGTAAACCTGGAACCTTACCTTGTAAGGCGTCAAACATGTTTGCAGTTGGCTTGTTTTGTAATTTTTCTGCGTTAACAGTTACTACAGAACCAGTAACATCTGATTTCTTTTTTGCAGCACCATAACCTACTACAACTACTTCATCCAAAGCATCTGCAGCAGAAGCTATAAGTGAAGCGTTTGCTGTATTGTTTGCAGCAATGGTAACGTCTTTTTGAACAAAGTTTAACGAAGAAATCGTTAACACTTTAACTGAATTGGCAACCGTTAATTTAAAGGTACCGTCGGCAGCAGTAGTAGTACCCGCCTTAGATGATTTAGCAACTACGCTTGCACCAGCAATAGCAGCGCCTTTATCATCGGTAACCTTTCCGCTAACCGTGCGGTTTTGTGCGAAAGACTGCGTAAAAGCAAGTGTTGCACACAAAATCATGACAACTAATTTTCTCATATTTTGGTTTTTAATGTAAAATGCAGACGCTAATTTAATAAAACTATAATCAAATACAGCGGTTTTTTGCGTTAAATTCGGGATTATGCCGCAAATTTTTACTGATTTCAAAAACTTGATCCGTTAACTGAATGTAACTAAATGATTATTAAATAGTTATGAATTACGACTACCTTCAATAATCCTGTTTAACGAATTAAAATCAGATAGGGTAATAAATAGAACAATTAGACTACAATTACTTCTTTCGCTTCTGAAAGTGCAAAATGAGTACCGGAAGTAGGATTAAGTTGGTTAAAGTACCCACTACAAGGGTTAAAGAAGTGAGCCATCCAAGCGCCTTGGTACCACCAAAATCACTGATACAAAATATAATAAACCCTGCTATCAGCACCAGTGAAGTGTAAATAATACTTATACCCGTATGCTTGATGGTTTGAATGAGGGTTGGACTTACCTGGTTATTGTAATGCGGAAGCTCCTGTTTGTAATTGATTAAAAAACGAATGGTTACATCTATTGCGATACCAAGTGCAATACTAAATATTAAAACGGTAGAAGGTTTTAATGCGATTCCAGCCCAACCCATTACACCTGCTGTAATCACGAGCGGAATAACATTGGGAATTAAAGAACAAAGTAATATGCGAACAGATCTAAACAAATAAAGCATACAAAGTGCAATGAGTAAAAAAGCCCAAACAATACTTTCTTGCAAACCTCTAATAATAAAACTAGAGCCTTCTAAAAATGTAATGGTGCTACCTGTAAATGTTACTTTGTAATGCGCCGTATCAAAAATTTCAGCGGCTTTTGTTTCAAAATCTTTAACGAGTATTGGCAGTTTAGCACTTCCAATATCTTTCATATTTACACTGATACGCGCCACCTGCTTTGCACTATCCATAAAACTATTTAGGAGTTTGGCAACGCCTTCTTTTTTTATTTGCTTGCCCGAATCTTGTGGCGCCGGTGATTTTAAATAAGGACCCATAAATGCTAAATCACCCTCATATGGGATATCATAACTTAAGGTGTCACCATCATAGTAGGCCTGCTTTGCAAATTTTAATCCTTCTACAAATGATAGCGGCCTTGCTGTTTCTGGATGCTGCGCTATATACACAGACAACTCCTCAATTTTTGAAATAGGCTGTGTGGTTCTGAGTAAACCATTTTTCTTTTTGGTGTCCACCATAATTTCAAGTGGCATCACGCCGCCAAAATTATTTTCAAACCATTTCAGGTCTGTATAAATTTTATCCTGCTTGGGTAAATCATCAACAATAAATCCTTCCGACTTTAATTTACCCATTCCAATAAGTGCAAATACAGTAATGACAATGGTTACGCCATATACCCATCGGGCATGATGGAAAGTCCAACGCTCAATTTTTACAAGCAGTTTTTCTAAAATTTTATTATCTAGATAGCGGGTATGTTTGGGTTTAGGCGCTGGTAAATAACTGAGTACTGCCGGAATAAATATAAGTGATACAAAAAACAATACCATGATATTGATCCCGGCAACTAGCCCAAACTCTTTTAAGAGCGCACTCTTTGTTAAAGCAAAAACTGCAAAACCAATGGCAGCCGCAATATTACAAAACAGCGTTACAATACCCATTCGACCCACCATGGTAACAATGGCTTTGTCTTTATCCTTAATTTCTAAAAAAGCAGTATGGTATTTATTAAAAAAGTAAATGCAATTTGGAATACCTATTACAACCACCAGTGGTGGTATGAGCGCTGTTAGTAATGTTATTTTATAACCAAATAAAACAACTGTTCCTAAACTCCATACCACGCCAATAGCCACAACTACCATACTCATAAGCATGGCACTCATAGATCTAAAAAATAAGAGCAGTGTTAATGCAGACAAAACAAAGGATGCAATTAAAAAAATATTCATCTCCTTTTTGATCCTATCTGCAACAATGGTTCTAATGTAAGGAAGTCCACTTAGGCGAACTGTTGATTTTGTTTCTTTCTCAAAAGCTTGAATCGCCGTATTAATATCGTAAATAAGTACTGATCTATTTTTTGAATTAATGATAGCACCATCTAATGAAACAGCCATCAAATAAGCATTTGAACTAGGGCTATACAACAATGTTTTATAAAACGGGAGCGACTTAAAAATTAATGCAGCACTATCTAACGCTACTTGACTACTATAAGGGGGTGTAAATATTTTTACAGATTTAAATTGCGCATTTGCGGTATCGTTGATTAAATTAACAACATCTGGGATATTCAATATGGCTGTTACCCCTTGTAGACTTTTGATTTTTTTTTGTAAATCTGCTACTGCATTAAAATAAGACTTCTCATAAAAATGGTCTGTTTCAAAACCCACCACCATGGTATTGCCATCAACGCCAAAACGTTTTAAAAAGGCTTGGTAATCTTGGTATTTGGGATTATCGGTAGGAATCGCTCTACTAAACTCGTAACTCAATGAAACTTTTGAAGCGTGGTACCCCATAAAACAAGTACTACCTAACAATGCAAGGAGTATAAAAACACGACGTTTGATGATCCATTGTCCGAGCGTATACCACATAATTGAGGAGTTTGGTTTTGCGCAGCAAAAGTCGGATAAAAAACCCACTTTTCTACTATCTACATGACAAAGAAATAAGCAGCAGCCTGACAAAGGGCACCCACCAACAATCCCATGTATACTTCTTTTTGAGAGTGATCAGAGATATACAACCTGCTACTTGCTACGATTCCTGTTAACAACAAAACACCTGTTATAGGTATGCCCAGGGGCTGATGGTAATAAAATGCAAACAAAACAACAGCCATGCTCGCTCCACCCATACCAATGCCATGCAAGCTGATTTTATAAAAATTATTTGCAATAAGGCCCACGGAAGTAGCCATAAAAATACCTGTATAAAAAAATTGTAAGACCTGTGGCTGATCTGCAAAATTTCTGCTGAGGTAATGCATCCACCAATAAAAAAACATCGTGATGATATATGGAATAATGCGTTCTTTTTGTGTCCTTAAAAATATACTTTCAGAAAACTTAAGACGCCACAATAAAAAAACAGCAAAGGCAGGAAAAAAGGCAGTCATCCAAAACACACTAAACAAACGGAGCTTAAACTGCCAAGGTGTAATACCTGCAAACTCATACGGAAAAAGCGTCATGAGCAATAAAAAAATGTAGGTAGGTATAAATAATGGATGTAGTACATAGGAAACAACTTGCGCCAAAAAGCGAAGAAGCGGATTTGTTGAGGTGAGCGTAGTTGTTGTCATGTATATTATAGTTCTTTTCGTAAACGTGCTACAGGAATATGTAACTGCTCCCTATATTTTGCAACAGTTCTTCTTGCAATATTATACCCTTTTTGTTGTAGCATATCGGTTAAAATCTCATCACTGAGTGGAACATGTTTTTCTTCCGACTCTATTAGGTCACTTAATATTTTTTTTACCTCCCTGGTACTCACTTCTTCCCCAGTATCTGTACTTAAAGATTCGCTAAAGAAAAATTTAAGCCTAAAAGTACCAAACTCTGTTTGAACAAACTTACTGTTAGCGACTCTACTTACCGTAGAAATATCTAATCCCGTTTGAAGCGCAATATCTTTTAAAATCATGGGCTTCAATGCAGTTTCATCGCCTGACAAAAAGAAAGCTTTTTGGTGTACTAAAATTGCTTTCATTGTATTTGTAAGCGTTGCCTGACGCTGTTCAATCATGTCAATAAACCACTTGGCAGCATCAATTTTTTGTTTGATAAAAACGACCGCTTCTTTTTGACGCGGATCTTTTTTGCTGCCTTTTTCATAGTCCTTTAACATGTCCCTGTATCCTTCACTAACACGAAGTTCAGGCGCATTTCTGCTATTTAAAGTAAGCTCTAATTGACCGCCATTGTTAAGTACATAAAAATCAGGGATGATATAGGTTTGCGCCTTATCAATATTTGTGAAATTGCCGCCCGGCTTAGGGTTTAATTTTATTATCTGGCCTACCACTTCCTTTATTTCGGCATCGGTTAATTCAAGGTGACGTTGTATTTTTTCGTAGTGTTTTTTGGTAAACTCTTCAAAGTATTTTGTAAGTATTGTAATGGCTAATTGTACAGATTTACCTTCTAGTTTTTTTCTCTTTAGTTGAAGCAAGAGGCATTCCTGTAAATCTCTAGCGCCAATTCCTGCAGGATCAAAATCTTGTATGCGTAAAACAATTTTTTCAATCTCTTTTTCTGCAACTTCTATACCTTGTCTAAATGCTAAATCATCTGCAATTGAACTAAGTGCCCTTCGTAAATAACCATCATCATCTAAACTACCTAATACTTGTTCAGCAATCGTATAACCACGTTCATCAAGTTCTAACATGCCTAACTGATCCGTTAATAATTCATGAAAACTTGTTTCAATTTTAATAGGAATAACGGCGTTGTCATCCATTTCAGGATAATTATCATCCTTTAATTTGTAATCTGCTATTTCGCCGTCATCATCAATGATAAATTCTGTGTTGTCGGCAGCATCATATTCATCTAAAGGAGCCGGCTCATCATCAGAAATTTCAGATTCAAATTCGTTATCAATATCTTCGCCAAATTCAACATCTTTTTCGCCTTCGGCCATTTCTAACGCCGGATTTTCTTCTAATTCAGATTGAATCCTTTCTTCCAAATTAGCCGTAGGTACCTGCAACAGTTTCATGAGCTGAATCTGTTGGGGAGATAGCTTTTGTAATAATTTTTGTTGAAAAGATTGACTTAAAGACATCCGTGAAATTCAAGTAATTATAATACTTTGGTAATCGCTGCCAACATTTTCTCTCCCTTCTCTTTTATTTGATCTTCGGTCCACAATAAACTTATGGCAGTAGAAACAGTTCGGCTCATGATGGCGTCACTTTTAGCAAAGGACTTGGTTTGTAAAGCCAGTAAGGCAGCTGTTTGGGCGTCATGCATACGGTTCAGTGTGGTCGCATTTTTTAAATGATCCCACTTGGTAATATAATGCCAGTTATTCGCATACCAGTAAAAAGTACCTGCAAAAACCCCTGCTTCTTTTAGTGACTCGATAGCCGCTTTAGTACTAGCTTCTGTGGGAAGCATCCAAGATAAAAAACTACAACTATCGCCGGCTTCGTCGGGTACTGATCTAAATTGAATGCCCGGAACTTGCTCTAAATAACTACGCAGTAATTTGTTGTTTTTGCGTTGTATGGATAAAAAAGTATCGAGCTTTTTGATTTGCGCTAACCCAACGGCAGCATGCAGTTCACTAATTCTAAAATTATATCCAATAAACGGATGTAGGTCTGCACCGCGGTCTACGCCTAAGTGGTCATGACCATGATCGGTATAGGCGTCACATTTTGTGTACACATCTTTGTTGTTTGTCATTACCACACCGCCTTCGCCGCAAGTAATTGTTTTTACAAAGTCAAAAGAAAAAGTACCTGCGTCACCAATAGTGCCTAACTTTTTTCCTTTGTAGCTGCCGCCAATGCTCTGGCAAGCATCTTCCAATAATATTAAATGGTGGTCTGCGCAAATTTGTTGAAGCGCATCCATATCTGCCATGCTACCGCACATATGAACGGGCATAATACATTTTGTTTTTGGCGTAATAGCAGCCTTTACCGCAGCAGGATCAAGTGTTAATGTTTCATCGATGTCCACTAAAACCGGCACAGCGCCAATACTTAATATGGCTTCAAAACTTGCCACAAAAGTAAAAGAAGGCATGATCACCTCGTCGCCAACACCAATGCCTAGTGCCGCCATGGCGGTGGTTAATGCAGCTGTACCGCTAGAGGTCAATTGCGCATGCGCGCAACCAAAAACATTAGAAACAGCAGCTTCCAATTCTTTGGATTTCCAGATCCCTTTTCGTGGACCATCAAACCCATAACGCATAAGTATTCCGGTTTCAAGTACCTCATTCACTTCTTTTCTTTCTTCGTCACCAAAAAATTCAAATCCTGGCATATATTATGTTTAGACTGCAAAGGTAAAGAACTTAGTTGCATCTTTTATTGGCATTATCTTTGCTTTATGAGTCCAACCTTATTTTATTGTTACGACGCTTATTGTGGCTGGTGCTATGGTTTTTGCCCCGTTATCAAAAAAATAGCCGAAAACTACCCCAATTTTCCCATAGAAGTGCTTTCGGGCGGTATGGTTATGCCCGAAAAACCCGTTCCAATAAGCGCTACCGCCCATTATATTTTGGGTGCTTATAAAAATGTAGAGGAATTAACTGGCGTAGAATTTGGCGAAGACTACCTCTGGCATATCAAAAATCCTGAATTAAGTGACTGGTTCCCGCATTCCGAAAAAGCAGCTATTGCACTTTGCATGTTTAAGGAGTTTTACCCGGAAAGACAGGTTGAGTTTGCCACTGATTTACAAATTGCCCTTCATTATGAAGGTCGTGATTTAACGGACAACGAAGCCTACACACATTTACTTGAAAAATATAGCATAGCGCCCGAAACCTTTTATGAGAAATTAGCAAGCGAAACCTATAAAGATCAGGCCCACTATGAGTTTTCGCTTGTTAAGCAATTACAAGTAACAGGTTTTCCATGCGTGTTATTACAAGTCAATGAGTCAAAATTTCATTTATTGGCAAGGGGCTACACAGATTACGAAACACTTCAATCTCGACTTGAACTAGCACTAGGGGAAGTAGCAAAAACGATTTAGTGGTATTTTAACCTGATTTTACCTTTACTTTGCAAAACGTAAAAAAAGCATATGGAGTATAGTAATTTAGTATCAATCTCTGGCCTTAGTGGTCTATTTGAAATGGTGGCGAGCAAAACAGATGGCGCCATCGTAAAGTCTTTAGAAGATCAAACCACAAAATTTGTGAGTAGTCGCGTTCACAATTTCTCGCACCTAGAAAGCATCGAAGTGTATACCGTTCGTGATAATATCAATTTGGTGGAGCTTTTTCAAAACATGTTGGCTTCAAAAGAGGCACTTCCTTCCGAAAAAGACCCTGCACAGGTTGTCGCTTACTTTAAAAAAGTATATGCCGATATGGACTTTGAACGTGTCTATCCAAGCGATATGAAAAAAATGGTAAAATGGTTTAGCATTTTAAAGGCGAATAACATTGAAATCAAATTAACAGAAGAGCCTGAAGACGAAACCGAAGCATAAAATTCATAAATGATATAAAAGGTCGCAATATGTTAGTCTATTGCGACTTTTTTTTGCCCATACCTACCCAACAAATTGGTAGAAATCTTACATTGTGTCACTCAATACATGGCCATGAAAAAATTCTTACTCCTTACCATTTTAGGATGCTCACTATTATCTAGTAAAGCACAACGATTTTCAGAAAAATCAGAAGCATCAGAAACTTGGGTAACCGCTCAGTTTAATAAATTAACACCCGAAGAGCGCATTGCACAACTCATGATTATTAGGGCACATAGTAATTTAGGAGAAGCCCATGTTAAAGAGGTAACAGATTTAGTAACCAAATATAATGTGGGTGGTTTGTGTTTTTTTCAGGGCGGACCAATTAGGCAAGCATTGTTAACCAACGCGTATCAATCACTTGCTAAAACGCCACTCATGATTGCCATCGATGGCGAGTGGGGCCTAGGCATGCGCCTTGATAGTGTTATTAATTTTCCGAGACAACTCATGATGGGCGCTGTTAATGACGCCAATTTAATTTATCAATTTGGCCGTATTGTGGGTGAGCAGTGCAAACGTATTGGCATACAAGTGAATTATGCGCCTGATGTAGACATCAACAACAATCCAAAAAATCCGGTTATCAATGATAGAAGTTTTGGAGAAGATAAATACAAAGTAGCGCAGTATGGTGTGGCCTATATGCGTGGTATGCAAGACGTTAATGTGATGGCTTGTGCCAAACATTTTCCAGGACATGGTGACGTTGCCGTAGACTCACACTATGACCTACCCATTATTTTAAAATCTAGACATGCACTTGATTCATTAGAATTATATCCTTTTAAAGAAATGATAAAAGCGGGTGTAGGGAGTGTTATGATGGCACACTTATCTATTCCTGCCATAGACGCCACGCCCAATTTACCAACTTCTTTGTCTGCGATTGCCGTTCAAAATTTACTGCGTAAAGAACTTGGATATAATGGCATTACATTTACAGATGCCCTAGAAATGAAAGGTGTAAGTAAATTTTTTCCTAAAGGAGAAGCTTCTGTTATGTCTTTAATTGCAGGTAACGATATGCTATGTTTACCCGGAGATATTGAAGGTAGTATTGCAAAAGTAAAAGAAGCCATTGCTACTGGAAAGTTAAGCTGGGAAGACCTCAACGAGAGAGTAAAAAAAGTGTTGCGTGCTAAGTACAATTTAGGACTCGCCACTTTACAACCCATCAACACCGCAACTATAGCAGCGGACTTAAACGCATCTACCAATGCGCTTAGAGAAATACTAGCTAAAAAAGCATTGACCGTTTTAAAACTTGAGAATAAAAAATTACTGCCGTTACAAACAAAAAATACAAAAACATTGTACGTTGGTATTGGGATTAATAAAGAAAATGATTTTGCAAAGGGTATTAAAAAGACCTATAACGCAGATGTAGTATTTTTTGATTACAAAGACAAAAAAATTAAGGCTGATAGTATTACAAAAATAATAAGTAAATATGACGCTGTCGTAGTAGGAATGCATGATTTTAGTAGAAGGCCCGCCAATAATTTTGGCATATCGCCAAATGCTATTGATTTACTATCAAAACTACAAGGCTCAAACACCATCAATTTTTGTTTTGGAAATCCTTACGCAATCGCAAATCTCTGCGGTGCAAACAACTTAGTGGTTTGTTATGAAGATGATGACATTACACAAAAAGCAGGCATACAATTACTACAAGGCAATATTCAACCGGAAGGTAAACTACCTGTTACGGTTTGTGAAAATTTTAGTTTTGGTAGCGGTATCGAAACAACAAGTTATTTTCAAACAGCTGTGCCGGAAGAAGTAGGCATAAGTAGTGCTGGGCTACAAAAAATTGATAGTATTGCTAAAGCCGCTATTGACAGTGCTGCCATACCTGGCTGCGTTGTATTAGTTGCCAAAAATGGAAAAATTGTATACAACAAAGCGTTTGGCAACACCAATTACAACAACACGGTACCCATGCAAACAGATATGGTGTTTGATTTGGCTTCTGTAACAAAAATTTCTGCCACTACGGTAGCCATTATGAAACTGGTTGAAACCAAAAAAGTAAATTTAAATAAAACGATTGGAGAATATATTCCATGGGTGCGGGGTTCAGACAAAGCGTCTATAAAAATTTCAGACTTATTGCTGCATCAAGCTGGACTTGTGCCATTCATTACTTTTTATAAAGAAGCATTGGACCCTGCTACGAGTAAACCCTCTCCAAAATATTTTTCTACAATTGCTACACCGCAATTTTCTGTACGTGTAGCTGAAAATGTGTACCTCAGAAATGATTGGCAGGACAGTATGTATGCACGTATACTATCAAGCAGTAGACCTACAAGTGGTAAATATGTATACAGCGATAACGATTTTATTTTTTTAGGAAAAGTAGTTGAATCTGTTACTGGCATGAGTTTAGATGCCTATGTAGCCGAAACTTTTTATACGCCGCTAGGCATGCATAGTACCGGTTTTTTGCCAACTGCAAAAATGCCTTTGAGTAAAATTGTACCCACCGAAGTTGAAACTCATTTTAGAGCACAACAAATGCATGGCGATGTGCATGACGAAGGTGCTGCCATGTTTGGCGGTATAGCTGGACATGCTGGACTCTTTAGCAGTGCTTATGATTTAGCAAAGCTCTATCAAATGCTATTAAACGGTGGTGTATATAATGGCAAACGTTATTTCAAAAAGTCTACCATTCAAAAATTTACTGCTTACAGTTCTAGTATTTCTAGAAGAGGATTAGGATTTGATAAACCTGAAAAAGACAATGCCACAAGAAAAGAAGCCTACCCTTCTAAAAGCGTATCTCCTGAAACCTATGGTCACACTGGATTTACGGGCACATGTGTTTGGGTAGATCCATCAAAGCAACTCGTTTATATCTTTTTATCAAGCAGGGTTTCTCCTACAAGAAACAATACCAAATTTGGTAGATTAAATGTGCGCCCTAATATTCAAGAAGCCATCTATAGCGCAATCCAATAAAATAGGTTACCTTACTGTCAAGCACTATAATTAAAGTGCGCGGCGCTCATGATATCCATTGCCATTGTAGATGATCACCGCCTCATGCGGGCTGGACTAGCCAATATGATAGCTGGATTTAAAGGGTATAAAGTAACACTTGAAGCAGAAAATGGGAAGCGCTTTATAGAAGCGCTTAAACCAAACAAGCCACCAAGCATTGTGCTACTTGATATCAATATGCCAGAAATGGATGGATATGAAACAGCGCAATGGATTCGCAAAAACCTACCTGATACAAAAATTATTGCGCTGAGCATGTACGACAATGACTATGCCATCATTCAAATGTTAAAAAATGGCTGTCATGGATACCTATTAAAAAATTCGGAACCCATGCTGCTATATACCGCTTTCAACGAAATTAAAAAGTACGGTTATTTTAGCAACGACATGGTTTCTGATAAACTCATACATTATATAGGTGACGAATCGGCACTAAAAAAACAACAAGACCAAGTCAATCAGCTAACAGATAAAGAGAAATCTTTTATGGGCTGGGTATGTACCGATAAAACCTATAAAGAAATTGCCGATATTATGTTCATTAGTCCGCGCACTGTAGATACTTATCGCGATCATTTATTTAGAAAATTAGACGTAAAAACAAGGGTTGGCCTAGCATTATTTGCCATTAAAAATAACTTGGCAGAACTATAGTTTTTATGAATTAATTTTAGTTCATGTTAGGGATAAAGCGGAGTCTATTTTTTATTGGCTGTTGGTTGCTAACTATACAAGCATTTACCCAAGCACCTCCTATTGGTAACTGGCGGCTACACCACAGTTATGTAGGTACTATAAACCTAGTATATGGAGATAAAATGTATGCTGCAACCAAGGAAGCTATTTTTAGTATTAATAATACTGGAGGTTTTGAATACTTTAATAAGTTAACCGGTTTATCGGAAGCTTCGATAGCTACTATTCAGTGGGATAGTGAAACAGCGCAGCTTGTAGTAGTCTATACCAATAATAACATGGATGTTATTAAAGGAGGTCTTGTCAAAAATATATATGACCTTGTAAGAACGAGTAACATTAAAACAATCAATTCAATTTATTGTGAAAAAGGAATGGCGTATGTAGCTACAAACATTGGCGTTGTAGTCATTAACTTATTAAAATACGAAATTAAAGAAAGCTGGATTTTAGGCCCTAATGGAAATAACATCGAAGTTTTTTCACTTACAAAAGACAGTAATTTTTGGTATGCTGCCACAAGCAGTGGCATTTATAGAACGCCATTATCTAATACAAATCTTGCCGATGCAAAATCTTGGACTGTTTTTTATGCGACGGTAAATAATGAGCCCATAAAAAAAATAAGTACTGCGCCTACTGGACTCATTATTGAAAAAAATGATAGCCTGCTTCTCATTCAACCTAGTACAATTACTACTCTATTTTATAAAGCATCAGAGCAAATTAAATGTTGGCAGTTTAATGAACAAAAATTAACTATCGGCACAACAAGTGTGCAAACAAAAAAAGCATTCATGTACCACAGTGCTATTGATAATTCCAATCTATTGGTTTTTGAACAAGCGGGTGTTTTAATCCATCCAAATGCATGTATGTTTTCTAGTGGTACTATTTGGATGAGCGATAGCACCACAGGCCTTATTAAATTAGATCCTATTAGCAAAAACTTTACAAGTATTATCCCGAGTGGACCTGCGGGTCAAATTACCACTGCACTGCAAGCTACAAGTAATAATATCATAGCCGCTTCCAATACAAAACCGGGTTTATTTATTTTAGAAAACGGAAAATGGCTTATCCAAAAACAAAACGGGTTAGATAGTGTAACAGGGGTTCAATTCATTGCAACGAATCAATTTGACAATAGCGTTTGGCTTACTACTGCACAAATGGGCGTGGCACAGTGGCATAAGAACAAACTTCAAATCTTTAACCCGCAAAACAGCAGCCTTAAGGGTGCCGCAAATAACACTTGTTTTACAAGTGGTGTAGCAGTTGATACCAAAGGAAATAGTTGGGTTAGTAACCTAGGTACCGCCATTTCACTCCATGTAAAACAGCCCGATGGAAAATGGACTGGATTTACAAACCCATTTGGAATTACAGATGCAGGTGCATTAGAAATAGATGACGCATCACAAATTTGGTGTGTTACAAAAAATGCAAATGGATTACTTGTATATAACCCTGGAAATTCATTAACATCCAGCGCCGACGATAGATGGAAACAATACAAAGCAGGATCAGGACTCGGAAATTTACCAAGCAACCAAGTGAACTGTACTGCAAAAGATAAAAATGGATTTATTTGGATTGGTACAGATAGAGGTATTGGAATTATACAATGTACAGAAAATGTTTTTACACCTACTGGTTGTGAAGCACTCCTTCCAGTAGTACAGCAAGATAGATTTGCAGGACTTTTATTTAAGGATGAAAATGTACAAACCATTGCTGTTGATGGTGCAGACAGAAAATGGGTGGGTACAAAAAATGGTGTTTGGTTAATTAGTGCTAGCGGCGAAAAAGTTATTTATAGATTTTCGTCAAGTAATAGTCCTTTACCGGGCAATGATATTTCTAAGATTTCTATTGATCCACTTACAGGGGAGGTTTTTATCGCTACAAATAATGGACTTTGTAGTTTTAGAAGTACGGCAACAGAACCCGTAAGCGCACAGCAAAAAGTGCTTGTATTTCCAAATCCTGTTCCACCAGGATACAATGGCAGCATAGCTATCAGAGGTTTAACAACGGGTGCACTTGTAAAAATCACCAACTTGTATGGTGCGCTCATTTATCAAACCAGAGCGATTGGTGGCCAAGCTATTTGGGATGGTAAAAACACGAATGGCACAAAAGTAGCTAGTGGTGTTTATTTAATTATTTGCAGAGACGATAGTGGTGTAGAAAAAATTGCAACAAAAATTACAATTGTACAGGGTAGGTAATATTATTTTTTTTGAAAATCATAAAACCTAGCTACCACAAATTTTGAAGTTCCCTGTTCACCTGGTGCTACACGGTACATCAATCGGCGCATCTTACCAGTAGGTTGTTGCACCCCGTTAGCATCTTTTTCATACAAAGGATAGGTACGCATTAGAACGCCTTCCAAAAGCATATACTTATCTGAACCCTTATAACTATCTCGAAGTCGTGGATCGTCTAAGATGTCCGGAAAAACAATGGGCGCTACCGATTTATTTTCTTGAGAGCTAATGGCAATTACTGAACTTTTATTGAGAGAATCTTGGGGAGCAACATATAATAGTAATTCAGGAAACCCATCTTTATTCAGATCATCTACTTCTGCGCCAATTAGAACACCTTTTAATTCAAAACTAAAATCACGTGCTTCACTTTCAAAGCCAACTGGATAAATGGTGATTGGATTTTTTTCAGCCGATTTATTGTAGCAGTTAATACGAAAGCCAGCCTTACCCACTTTCATGGTGGTATCCATACGGCGACCTTGTGCCACTAGTAAAGTTGGTATCAAAACGATAGCGTAAAAAAGCGTACGAATAAACATTGACCGCATACAAAAAATTAATTTAGAGCCCTAAGTTAAAAAAAATAATCGTGCAATTACATATTCCTTCTATATTGTCCACCTACTTCGTATAAGGCTTCCGTTATTTGCCCTAAAGAACAGTATTTAACGGCTTCCATCAGTGATTCAAACAAGTTTTCACCAGCAATAGCTGCCTTTTTTAAGGATGCAATTTTCGAAGGTGCCACGAGCTCATTACGCTTCCAAAAAGCTTGTAAATTATCAATTTGCCTATCCTTTTCAATAGTTGTAGAACGAATCACTTCGGTCGGTAAAATAGTAGGACTTCCTTTTTTATTTAAAAAACTATTCACACCAACAATCGGAAGTTCACCGGTATGTTTTAGCGTTTCGTAGTACATGCTTTCTTCCTGAATTTTATTGCGCTGGTACATTCTTTCCATAGCGCCTAGCACACCACCTCTCTCACTAATTTTTTCAAATTCAATTAATACCGCTTCTTCTACCAAATCTGTTAAGGCTTCAATGGCAAAACTACCTTGTATAAAATTTTCAGTTTTTGCAGCGCCTAATTCTTTATTAATTATTAATTGAATCGCCATCGCCCTTCTTACACTCTCTTCGGTAGGCGTTGTGATAGCCTCATCGTAGGCGTTGGTGTGCAAACTATTGCAGTTATCATAGATGGCATAAAGTGCTTGGAGCGTTGTTCTGATGTCATTAAAATCAATTTCTTGCGCGTGCAAACTTCTACCACTTGTTTGAATATGGTATTTTAGTTTTTGAGAACGCTCGTTTCCTTTGTATTTTAATTTGATGGCTTTAGCCCAAATTCTGCGGGCTACCCTACCTATTACACTGTATTCAGGATCCATACCATTGCTAAAGAAAAAAGATAAGTTAGGCGCAAAATCATCGATATGCATCCCCCTACTTAAATAATATTCGACATAGGTAAAACCATTGGAAAGCGTAAATGCAAGCTGTGTGATTGGATTGGCGCCTGCTTCGGCAATATGATACCCACTAATACTTACACTGTAAAAGTTTTTGACTTGATGTGCAATAAAATAAGACTGCACATCACCCATTAATTTAAGTGCAAACTCGGTAGAAAAAATACAGGTATTTTGAGCCTGGTCTTCTTTTAAAATATCTGCTTGCACCGTACCACGGACACTAGATAATGCAGTAGCTTTTAATGTTGCATATACATCAGGAGGAAGCACTTCGTCGGCACTTAATCCAAGTAGTTGAAGTCCTAGTCCACTATTACCTTCAGGTAGTTTACCACCACTATCTGATACCGCATATTGAGGAGGTGCTGAAGAACCATATTTTGTTTGTAACGCCTTTTGAACAAGGTGTAGTGCATTATTTGAAGCAATCCACTTTTCACAAAGTTGGTCAATGGCTGCATGCATAAAAAATGCCAATATAATAGGAGCGGGACCATTAATGGTCATACTTACCGATGTTTTTGGATCGCACAAATCAAAGCCGCTGTATAATTTTTTAGCATCGTCAATGGTGGCAATATTAACACCGCTATTTCCAATTTTTCCAAAAATATCTGGACGTGTTGCAGGGTCTTCTCCATATAATGTAACACTATCAAATGCAGTAGACAAACGTATCGCAGGTTGATCTACAGAAACGTAATGAAATCTTCTATTGGTTCTTTCCGGGCAGCCTTCACCAGCAAACATACGGGTAGGATCTTCGCCCTCTCTTTTAAGTTCAAATACACCAGCCGTATACGGAAATATTCCAGGTACATTTTCTTGTAACTGCCATTTTAAAATACTACCACTATCGGAATACGTGGGCAGCATTACTTTTGCAATTTTACTGCCACTAAGTGATGTTGTAGTAAGTGGAATAGAAATATTTTTATCCCGAATGGTATAGGTTAAAAAATCGGCAGTATATTTTTTTACAACAGATGGCCACTTGTCAATTAATACTTTGCAATTTGGATCTAGTAAGGCTTCAATATTTTCTTTCGCTTTTGCAACCTCATTTAGGGCGGTTTCATTTTTATGGTCCTCAAGTATTTCAAGGGTTCCGTTTAACTGATATAGTTTTGTTGCAAGTGCTACTTGCTCTAATACCCAAGCATCATAGGATCTATTATTAGCTGCTATTTCAGCGAGGTAACGCACTTTATTGGAAGGAATAATGGGCGCTTGCTGTGCTGATTTTTTAAGATCTTCTGAAACACTATTTACGTTAGCGCTTGGTGTAAAAATGATGCCTGTTTTAGCTGCTACTGTTTCAAAAATTAAATCTACCAGTTTGTGAATACCAGGGTCATTAAACTGCGCCGCAATAGTGCCTACTACAGGAAGTGTTTCATCTGCAGCTTCCCACAATTGATGGCTACGCTTATACTGCTTTCGTACATCATGTAACGCATCTTTTGCACCAGACTTGTCAAATTTGTTCATGGAAATAATATCTGCATAATCAATCATGTTTATTTTTTCTAGTTGTGATGCCGCTCCATATTCTGGCGTCATGGCATACATACTTACCGAACAATAATCGATAATAGAAGCATCACTTTGTCCTACACCAGCCGATTCTAAAATAATAAAATCATACCCTGCCGCTTTACAAATATCAATAGCACCTGATACATGTTTACTCAACGCAACATTTTCTGATCTGGTAGCCATACTGCGCATGTAAGCCCTAGGATGCGCGATAGCATTCATTCTAATACGGTCACCAAGTAGTGCGCCACCTGTTTTTTTCTTGGATGGATCTACAGAAATAACTGCAATCGTTTTACTAGGAAACAAATACAAGTACCGTCTTACAATTTCATCTGTAATAGAACTTTTGCCGGCACCGCCTGTACCCGTAATTCCTAATACTGGAATTTGACCAGTAGATGATTGCGATTTTATTTCTTGGTGATCCTGATTTTCTAATCGAGTAATGGCCCTAGCAACATTTCTAACATCGATGGGACCGCCTAATGTAAATGGCTTACTAAAATCGCCTTTGTCTTCAACTTCAAAATCTGATAAAGTAATGAGTTCTTTAATCATGCCTTCAAGTCCCAAACGCCTGCCATCATCCGGCGAATAAATTTTTGTAATGCCGTATGCATGCAACTGTTCAACCTCTTCTAGTAATATAGTCCCACCACCGCCACCAAATATTTTGATATGTCCATATCCATTTTCAACGAGTAAGTCACGCATGTAACTAAAGAATTCGATATGACCACCCTGATAACTTGTTACAGCAATGGCTTGCGCATCTTCTTCTATGGCGCAGGAAACAATTTCTTGCGCTGTTCGATTATGACCCAAATGAATAATTTCGGCACCTTGTGCTTGTAAAATTCGGCGCATGATATTAATGGAAGCATCATGCCCATCAAATAAACTTGCGGCGGTTACAATTCTAATTTTATACTTATTGGCATTGTTCATAGCTACATCCTATTCAGCCGCAAAAATAATACTTTACAGACATAATATTAACAATTGTTAGTTTTATAAATACCATACAATATTCTAGTTTAAGGCATTAATTTGCAATCAAATCAATACTATGCAGTTTGCGGTATCATTAAGTCAAGAAAGTGGCTATCAGGTGGTGGAACTCCAAGACAAACAAACAGGAACCACGGCCCAGCTTTATTCGTTTGGAGCCCTTCTAAATGCCTTTACCATACCCACAAAAACTGGAACCATCAATGGCATTGATGGATTTACAAGTATCAATGATGCTGTGGCAAATGCAACGGCCGGATTTAAAAGTTCCAAATTAACCCCCTTTGTTTGCCGCATGCAACATGGCAAGTACCGCTTTAATCAAAAAGAATATACCATAAACGGTTTTTATTTGGGTGAACACGCCATTCATGGCCTCCTATTTAACGCTGCATTTGATATCACATATACAAAATCAACGGCAACGGAAGCGTCGGTCATATTTAGCCATCAATATAAAGGAACAGATCCTGGTTACCCATTTCCATTTACGCTACATGTAAAATGGAAACTCACCAGTGGCAATACGCTTCAGGTTTTTACAACGGCTACCAATAACCATAGCAGCGCTATTCCTTTTTCGGATGGATGGCATCCCTATTTTACGGTGGGCGAAACCATTGATAGCGCTACGCTTTCATTTACAACAAACAAGCAACTTGCATTTAGTGCAGATCTATTACCTACCGGCAAAATCATTGAAGATAACCGCTTTGTGGGTGGCCAAAAAATGGAAGGTATTTTTTTAGACAATTGTTTCTTGTTGGATAATCATTCTGAAACAAAGCACAGTTGCACCTTAAAAAATGATGCAGTAACGTTAACAATAACGCCTGACAAACAGTATCCTTACTTGCAAATTTATACGCCGCCGCACCGAAAAAGTATTGCTATTGAAAATTTAAGTAGCGCACCAGATAGTTTTAACAACGGTATTGGACTACTAGTTATTGAACCAGATCATACCCTCGAATTTTCAACAACCTATACGCTTACTGCAAACAAAATCTTATAATTCAGCTACCGCAGTAGTACTAATTTCAACATTGACACCCCGTGGTAATCCTTTAACAGCAAAGGTTTCACGCGCAGGAGGCATATCTGTAAAATAGCTTCCATATACTTCATTTACTTTTGAAAAAAGTGACATATCACTTAATAAAATAGTCGTCTTTACAATATGACTAAATGAAATTTTTGCTTCAATTAATATGGCTGCAATATTTTTCATCACTAGGTGCGTTTCTTCTTCAATACTAGTGGTCACTGTTTCCCCGGTTACCGGATCAAGTGCAATTTGACCACTTATAAAAATAAAACCATTGGCTTTAACAGCTTGATTGTAGGGACCAATTGGCGCAGGCGCCAAATTTGTTTGAATAATTTCTTTAGGCATCGATTTATTTTAAAGTTTAAGCAAGTTGATGATTTTCTATGAGTTTGCCAACCTAAATTTGCAATGAGCGATACATCAACATCAACTACCTAAGTACCATGGCAACATTTTTATTAATCTTTACAGCAACGGCACAGGCTAGTGTTTGTATAGTTAAAGATGGCGAGGTGCTAGGATGTTCAGAAACAGCCGATCAAAAAACCCATGCCAGTTTTATACAGCCTGCCATTGAATCCCTTTGTAAGCAAACAAGTATCCCCTTGAGTAGCATTGATGCCATAAGCATTAGTATGGGGCCAGGAAGCTATACTGGACTTCGAGTTGGAATGGCAACAGCAAAAGGTATTGCCTACGCCATGGGCAAGCCACTAATAGGTATCAATACCCTTCAAATTATGGCTGCTGCAGCAAAACTTAAATACCCCAACCACAATTCGGCTATTTGCCCGCTGTTGGACGCGCGAAGAATGGAGGTTTTTACAGGTATTTATTCGCATAATTTGGAACCTACAACAACAAGTACTGCCCTTATTTTAGATGCGCAATCTTTTGAAAATGAATTAGTAAACGCTGCTATTTTATTTGTAGGAGATGGTGCAGAAAAATTTAAGGCTATTTGCAATCATTCCAATGCTTATTTTGATACAACCATACGTTATGGCGCTGCTGATATGATAGCATTAACCGAAAATGCTTTCACCTTAACCGATTTTTTAGACCTAGCCTACAGTGAACCGCTTTACATCAAAGCATTCCACGATACGCGTAAAGCTTGATTTTTTTGCTAATTGGGTTAAGCCAAATTAAAATTATTTATTATAAGTTATTTTTACATTATCAATTTCTTATTGTATCTTCACATAGCAATTAAGTTTATTAACCCCCCAATAACTCTTCATTGTCATGAGTAATTCATTACAATCAGTGGTTTTAAATAATGGAAAAGCGCCTGTAAAAGTTGATTTTTTGCATACCAAAAAAGCAGCTCTTATACTTCGTTCTATTAACCACAAGCTTCGTCAACAAATCATCAAA
Organism: Sediminibacterium ginsengisoli; assembly: GCA_945901845.1. Taxonomy (GTDB): domain Bacteria; phylum Bacteroidota; class Bacteroidia; order Chitinophagales; family Chitinophagaceae; genus Sediminibacterium; species Sediminibacterium ginsengisoli_A. The sequence continues at coordinate 101,878 of CAMDLR010000001.1, forward strand.
TTACTGGACGAAAGTCAGAAAATGACGGTGACTGAAATCTATGTAAAACTTAGACTCGAGCAATCTGTAGCATCACAACATTTAGCCATCTTAAGAAGAGCTGGCATTGTTGCAACGACTAGAGAAGGCAAGTTTATATTTTATTCTGTCAACTACACGCGTTTAGCAGAAGTAGTTGGTTTTGTAGAAACACTTGTTGGCTAGAACTTTCTAAAAAAGCATACCGTATATTTGCCTTTAATTACTCAAATTAAAAGGCATGTTCGTACAACAATTATATACCGGATGTATTTCAGAATCAGCTTATTATATCGAAAGCAATGGCGTGGCTGCCATCATAGATCCTATACGGGATATTGATGCGTATCTGCAACTTGCCAAACAAAGAAATGCTACCATTCAGTATATTTTTGAAACGCACTTCCATGCCGATTTTGTTTCTGGCCATTTAGACTTAGCTGCTGCAACTGACGCTAGCATTGTTTATGGGCCAAATACAGTTACAAAATTTGAAGTAACCGTAGCAAAAGACAATCAAGTTTTTAAGCTTGGTGATGTTAGTATTCAAGTACTTCATACCCCTGGGCATACACTTGAAAGTAGTTGTTACTTACTTAAAGATGAAACCGGAAAAGACCACGCCATTTTTACCGGCGATACCCTTTTTGTTGGTGATGTAGGCAGGCCAGATCTTGCACAAAAAGACAACGAAATAACCATCGAAGATTTAGCCGGCATGCTTTACGATAGTTTACACGAAAAAATAATGCCCCTCGCTAATGATGTCATTGTTTATCCTGCGCATGGAGCTGGAAGTAGTTGCGGCAAAAATTTAGGGTCCGAAACATTTAGCACTATTGGTACGCAAAAACAAACCAACTACGCTTTACAACCGCAAACAAAAGAAGACTTTATAATAGCAGTAACGGATGGACTTGCTGCACCTCCTCAATATTTTCCAATCAACGCCAAAATAAATAAGGAAGGCTACGAAAGTTTAGATACCGTTTTAGCAAATGGTTTAAAAGCATTAACCGTTGCCGCTTTTAAAGAAGAAATATCAACATTTGAACCCGTTATTTTAGACACTAGAAATGCAACTGTTTTTACACAAGGTTTTGTTCCTGGCGCTGTAAGCATTGGACTGGAAGGTAGGTTTGCAGAATTTGCTGGAAGTATTTTACCATTTGATAAGGCTATACTGCTTGTTTGTGAACCTGGTACCGAAAAAGAATCTATTGTTCGACTCGCGCGTGTTGGATTTGAAAATATCATTGGACATTTAGCCGGTGGTTTTGATGCTTGGTTAGCGGCCAATGAAACACCCGATTTAATTATTGATGTAGAAGCCGACGAACTTGCGATGGATATTCCATTTGATCCAAACATGGTCATTGTGGATGTTAGAAAAACTTCGGAGTTTGATAAAGGTCATTTAAAGGAAGCATTGACCATTCCATTAGATGAATTAACAGATCCGGCTAGCATGGCTAATTTTGACGACAATCAAAATATTTATATTCACTGCGCTGGCGGATACAGGAGTGTTATTGCTTCTTCACTGATTAAAAGACAGGGCATCCATAATATCAGAAATGTATTGGGAGGCTTTAAAGCCATTAGCGAACTAGGGGACAAATTTGACATCGAAGAAACAGTGCTTGCAGAAGAAGTGAAGTCCTAATCAAATAAATTTTAGTTGCGCTTCCTATTAGATCATAAGGTGCGCGTATTTTTCGGCCTCTTCGGTCCACTTCCATCTGCGATGACTCCACAAATAATTAGACGGCCTTTTACGAATAGCGCCTTCAATTTTTTCAATGAGAAGTTTGGTAAGTGCCCCTTCTTTAAAATAATTGGGAGAAGTAGTTACAAGTTCTATTTCAGCTTTATAATAACCTCGTTTGACAGCATAAAAATCAACAAATAGAACAGCAGCATTACTCGCGCGCGCGCCTTTTTCTGGTCCTAAAACAAAGGGAGCTGGCTTGGTAAAAAATTTAGCCCAAAACGCTCTGTCTAACCTTCCGGGATTTTGATCTGCAACAAGCGCTAGCGTATACCTATCACTTGCATATTTATGAAAATTGTTTCGAAACTCTGAAGCAGGAATTAAAATGGTTCCAAAACGACTGCGCATTTTGAACATGATTTTATCGATCACTTTATTGGAAAGTGGCATGTATACACCAATAAAAGGATACCTTGATTGCTGTGCAATTCCTAGGTTTGCAAACTCCCAGCTAAAAAAATGACCTGCAATTAATTGTACGTTTTGCCCACTTGCATATAAATTATTGAGCACTTCAATATTGATTGAAAATCTTTTACTAAACTCTTTCTCGCTCATACTAATGAGCTTAATGGCTTCAATAAAAGTATCTACAAACTGATGGTAAAAAGCTTTTTCAATTTTTTTCCGGTCAGTGTCAGATTTTTCCGGAAAAGCAATGATTAAATTTTGACGCACTACTTTTTTTCGGTACCCAATAATGTAATATAGTATTCCATAAATGCCATCAGATAAAATATACAGCACCCGCAGTGGTAATAAAGAGATGAGGTAAAATAAGGCGTAAACAATGGGGTACATATGGAATTAGATTAAGCAGGATCAACCCATGCATCATGTTCTTTTAATAACTGAATCAGTTGATCTACGGCAATCTCACTATCTACATTTTTTTTAACGACCTCTTTGCCCTTATACAATGTGATTTTACCCGGACCACTTCCCACATAGCCAAAATCGGCGTCGGCCATTTCTCCAGGACCATTTACAATACATCCCATGATGGCAATTTTAATCCCTTTTAAATGGTTGGTGACAGATCTAATTTTTGCGGTTGTTTCCTGTAAATTAAACAAGGTTCTACCGCAACTAGGACAAGAGATATATTCTGTTTTAGAAATACGGGTACGCGTAGCTTGCAATATTGTAAATGCAGTTGCATTTATAAATGCTTCAATACTAGCATTTGAATTGTAATTTCTGCCACTGGTGTCTTTAGAACTGTTTGCTGTTTGTACAGCATAACTTTTTGATGTTAAACCTAAACAAAGTCCATCTCCAAATCCGTCTAATAAAAGTGCGCCCGCTTCTGTGGCAAAATGAATGAGATGCTCATCAGTAGTTTCCCAATCACTGTCAATCGTAATTACTACCGGATTGTTTATTTGCTTTTCTTGAAGTGCGATAAACATCCGACGCATGGCAGGCATTGCATTTTTATGCTTACTACTCAAACATAATATAACACTAGGGTCATTTGCTACCACATCTAGATGCGTAAAATCATTGATGGGTGTTTCATCACTGAAACAATCCATCATAACAAAGTTTTGCTTTGGATGCTTAGGCGTTTCGCTATCGTAACCTGCGCTATCAAAAATTGGTATATACTTGTCGGAAGTGTTTTGTGCTGCCCAAGTAGCAGGATATACAATCACTTTTAAAGTGCCAGGCAATTCAAAATGTATGAGTTGATGACCTGTAAAAATATAATCGGCTGCTTGATCACCTATATTCCACTTATCTGTAACAACATCATAGTTATAACCAATAGCGGTTAAATGTGCTGGTTCAATTTTTTCAATCTTACTAAAATCTGCAATAACAATGGGTACTTGTGACGCGCCTACATTAGACACCGATAAAGTAGATCTACGTTTGAATACAAATGGATCATAGGTAAGTTTTTGAACAGGTGGAATCACGCCCAAAGTATTGTTATCTGCAACAGTACTATTTGCTGGATGTGTATACCTTTTTACAAGATCCCTACAAACCGGTATTTCAAATTCAGGATCTTCCGTTAAACTTACGCGAACGGTATCACCAATGCCATCTTCTAATAATGTACCAATACCTGCAGCACTTTTTACACGTCCATCTTCGCCATCACCGGCTTCTGTTACTCCTAAATGTAATGGATAACATTCATTGAATTCAAGTTGCATTTGTTGAATGAGTAAGCGGTAAGCCTGCACCATTACTTGCGGATTACTGGCTTTCATACTAAGCACAATATTATGGTAATCATTAGCCCTTGCAACACGTAAAAATTCCATGGCACTTTCAACCATACCCATGGGTGTATCACCGTATCTACTCATAATACGGTCACTTAATGAACCGTGGTTCGTACCAATACGCATCGCCGTTCCGTGCTCCTTACAAATTAAAACGAGTGGCGTAAACCTTTCAGTAATTCTTTCTATTTCTTCGGCATAATCTTGATCAGAATATTCGATAAGTTCAAATTTTTTCTTATCAACATAATTACCCGGATTGATACGTACTTTTTCAACGATTCGCGCAGCTATTTCTGCAGCATTGGGTGTAAAATGAATATCGGCAACAATGGGTGTATCATACCCTCTTCGGCGTAATTCATTTTTAATATTCAATAAATTTTCTGCTTCTTTTTTACTTGGTGCTGTAATCCGAACAAGCTCTGCTCCTGCTTCTATACACCTAATGGTTTGCTCCACGGTAGCCATAGTATCAAGCGTATCGGTGGTGGTCATAGTTTGAACGCGTATAGGATGGCCATTGCCAATTTTAAGCTGACCAATGGTTACTTCTCTAGTTTTAAGACGACTTATTTGTGTTAAAGATAGGCAGTAATATTGCATCATAAAACGTATTGTAGTAGGGTTATCTTTTGCCTTCAAAAAAACCTTGCTCTTTTAATATTTTGTTTAGTAACGACATGCTCGCGTTTTTTATATCGCCGCTTGCAGCACCTTCTGTTTGTAATACAAAAAAATAAGGGTGTTTGTTTTCTTCTATCCAACCAATAACCCAAACTACTGCATTGCCATTTTGTTTGTAGCTAAGTCCTGTTTTATAACTCAATTTATAGTTCGCATTGGCTGTTTGCAGCATTAGCATTTTAACCATTTCTTGGGTACGCTTTTGAAAAGGTAATTGACCAAAATACAATTTTTTTACAAGCCCTAGCTGTTCGTCGGGCCTAACGGTTAGTGTATTATTGAGCCAAAAAGAATCAACGGCAGTTCCCATTTGTTTACTTCCATACTGCAAACTGTCTAACCAGTGTTGCATAGTATCTTTTCCTATGCGTCGTGCTACTTCCACAAAGTATGGTACTGAAGTTTGTTTAAAGGCACTATCCATTCGAATAGGGCCAGCACTATCTACAGAAAGCATCATTTTTTCATCTACAATCCTTCCAGTTTCGATACCTACTAGCGCATTAACAATTTCAAAGGTAGACGCTGGTGTGTAGCTGGAATCTTTAAACTGTGCTAGGTTATAAATATAAAACTCACCAGAGCCGTTGTCAAAAAGTCCAAAAGATCCTGTCAAGGCCGCATCATCAAAATACTTTGTATAATTATTTTGAAGTGTTACATTATTGGGAGAGCAGCTTTGTAGCACCAACAACACGGTACTTAATATAGTAAGTAAAATCGAAGTGCTAATTTTTAAAAAACGCATGGCTTAATTTTATAAAAGAAAATTATTCTTTTTCGATACTAATTAATTCTACATCAAATACAAGAAGTGACCCTGGGCCAATGGAAGGACTTGGAGAACTATCACCATAGGCTAAATCTGAAGGGACATATAATTTCCATTTGCTACCTACCGTCATTAATTGTAAAGCTTCTTGCCATCCTTTAATAACACCGTTAACTGGGAACACAACAGGTTCACCACGATCTACAGAACTATCAAAAATACTTCCGTCTAATAAAGTACCATGGTAATGACATTTTACTTTGTCATTAAAGGAAGGCTTAGTCGTATCTGTACCAGCTTTAACCACAACATATTGTAATCCTGAAGGAAGTGTAACAACACCAGGCTTTTTTGCATTGGCAGCTAAAAATGCTACTGCTGCTTTTTTAGAACCCGCCGACTTTTGTTCGTTTGCTTTTTGTACAAACTCTCCAATACACTTATCTAATACTGCTTCTGGTAGTGCAGATGCTTTGCCAGAAAATACATCTCCTATAGCGCGGTATAAATTAGGTAAGTTGATGGCGTCAAACCCTTGTGCTTTTAAATTTTGACCAATACGAACACCGAGCGCATAACCGGCGCTATCGGCACTGTTTTTAAAAGTATTTACTGGTTTTACTGCAACCGCAGGCTTAGCAGCAGGTTTTGCCACTGTTTTTTGGGGAGTTGCTTTTTTTACTTGTGCATTGGCACCAAAAGATGCGATTAATAGGCAAATAAGGATACGTTTCATGTATGTTGTTTAAGTATCAAATGTAAATAAATAATTAGTCATTTAGCAGGGCAGCTACTGCATTACTAGCAATAGCAAAATTAAAGCCAGCAAGTACTTCTTGCATCATTTTTTCAATTTTATCATTACACAAATTACCCATACTGCCCTCGTGGGTATGGTTTAAAGAGGTGCTGTAACTAAAATTGCCATTTTCAATCGCCATTCCTACTTGTTTATAAGCGTCTCTAAATGGAACGCCTTTAACAACGAGCTTGTTAACTTCTTCTACACTAAAAGCATATTTATACTTTTCGTCTAATAAAATGGTTTCTTTTACTTCGATAGATTCAAACATCAATTGTGCCATGGCGAGGCAATCTTTTAATGTTTGAAAGGCAGGAAATAAATGCTCTTTTAAAAGTTGTAAATCTCTATGGTATCCAGAAGGCAAATTGGTCGTCATAAGCATCACTTCATTAGGAAGTGCTTTAATTCGGTTGCAATGGGAACGAATAAGTTCAAAAACATCTGGATTTTTTTTGTGCGGCATAATGCTTGATCCCGTAGTTAGCTCTGCTGGAAAAGAAATGAAATCAAAGTTTTGATTGAGATAAAGACATGCATCCATACTCATTTTTGCAAGGGTGTCTGCAATATTTGCAAGCGCCATGGCAGTAATACGCTCTGACTTCCCACGACCCATTTGAGCATACACCACATTGTAATTTAAATTTTCAAAGCCTAATAAAACAGTGGTCACACTTCTACTAATTGGAAATGATGATCCATATCCAGCAGCAGATCCGAGTGGATTTTTGTTCACTACTTTATACGCACTTTGTAAAGTAATTAAATCATCTACTAAACTTTCGGCATAAGCGCCAAACCACAATCCAAAAGAAGATGGCATAGCGAGTTGCAAATGCGTATAGCCTGGCAACAAATGATTTTTATATTTTTCACTTTGGGTTTGAAGTATTGCAAACAATGATTGAACGCTTGCAACGAGCTCCATGATTTCATGACGCATGTATAATTTTAAATCTACAAGTACCTGATCATTTCTACTTCTAGCACTATGAATTTTTTTACCTGCATCGCCCAATTGCTCTGTTAACAAGCGTTCTACATAAGAATGAATGTCTTCTACACCAGCTGGCAGTGCAAAGCCAGGCGTGATTACCTGCGTATAAATATTTTTTAATGCCGCATCAATTAACTGCGCTTCTGAAGAATCCAACAATCCAACTTGTGCAAGCATACGCACATGTGCGAGCGAACCAAGTACATCAAAGGGCGCGAGCATGGCATCAAATGCCAGATCGTTTCCAACCGTAAATTTTTCTACGGCTGCTGCCAGGTTTGTATTTTTTTGCCAAAGTTTCATGGTTCCTATTTTTTATACAGCCACTACTTATTAAGTAATAGCTGATCTAACAATTCAATATATTTTTGTATGCCGTTTTCTATTTCTGCAACAAGCACAAATTCATCTGCGCTATGACTTCTGGCAGATTCACCTGGACCCATTTTTAAAGCAGGAAATGAAACAAGTGCTTTATCAGATGTGGTAGGAGATCCGTAGGGCTTACTACCAATAGCCATACCAGCTTTTACAAGTGGATGTTCGAGCGCTATCGCCGAAGATTTAATGCGCATGCTTCTAGGTGTTAGGGTTACCGCTGCATTGTTTATTTGTACATTAAGTTCCTCTAAAATTTGACCGCATGTATAACACTCATTTACCCGCACATCGACAACCAGCTTGCAATCGGGCGGAACCACATTATGCGCCTTATTGGCCGTTTCTATAACGGTTACTGTTAGTTGAACGGGACCTAATAAATCTGATACTTTTGGAAAAACATAATTTTTAAAAACATCAATCACAGGAAGTGCATTATAAATTGCATTTTGCCCTTCGCCTCTCGCCGCATGCCCTGCAAGGCCTGGTACTACAACATCTAGCACCATTAATCCACGCTCTGCGACTGCTAATTGCATGCCTGTTGGTTCACCAATTATGGCACAATTTATAGCTGGTAATTCCGGCACCAAACCTTCGATACCATTTTTTCCTGAAATTTCTTCTTCTGAAGTACCTGCAAAAATTATATTATACGCTAGATTTTCCCATGTATAGTAATGTAAAAAAACATGCAGCAATGATACAAGTGATGCGCCAGCATCATTACTTCCAAGTCCATATAATTTACCATCTCTAATAATAGCATTATATGGATCGATCGTATAGCCTGCATTTGGCTTTACGGTATCGTGATGAGAATTTAAAAGAATCGTTGGTTTAACCGGATCAAAGTGTTTATTAGCAGCCCAAACATTGTTGAAGTGCCTATTCGGCTTTACGCCGTTATTATTTAAATAATCAAACAATATAGACGCAGTTGCGTCCTCCTCTTTACTAAAAGAAGGCGTTGCAATAAGCTTTTGTAATAAAGCTGTTGCAGCAGATGTGTATGTATGTTTGTTTGCTTCCAAGTAATAATTAATTTTTTTGAATGGTTGTGCCCACACTGCCAGCTAATAATTGCAATAAGTCTAGAGCGTCTCCAATGATAACCCTGCTAACCCCTTTTTGCAAGGCTTCAAAAGCATTGTCAAGTTTTGGAATCATACCCTCGTTTACTTGACCACTCTCTTTTAATGCCGCATAATTTTGAGGATTGATAATAGGTATAACGCTGTTACTATCCTCTATAGCTGACAACACACCTTTTCTTTCAAAGGAGTACACTAAAGATACCTCATATTTACTGCTGAGTGCGGTAGCAATGGCTTGTGCCATGGTATCTGCATTGGTATTTAATAACTGCCCAGTACCATCATGTGTAATTGGGGCCACTACAAGTGATAAACCGGTATGTAAAAACTGCATGATTTTTTCTGTATCTACCGTGTCTATATCACCTACAAAACCGTAATCGATTGTAGCGTTTATTCTTTTATGCGCTTTTATAATATTAGCATCTGCGCCACAAATACCAAGTGCATTTATATTTTTTGATTGAAGTGCTGCTACCATATTTTTATTGATGTATCCAGCATATACCATCGTTACAATTGTAAGGGTAGCAGCATCTGTTATTCTTCTGCCATCTACCATTTGCTGTGGTATATTTAAATCGGCGGCCATTTTAGTTGCCAATTTGCCGCCACCATGAATCAAAATTTTTTGGCCTTCAATCTGTGAAAATGCCGTCAAGAAAGAAGCAAGATTTGCTTCGTTGTCTATAATGTTACCACCTATTTTTATAACGGATAATTTTTCCACGCTTATTTTTTTGAAGATAAAATAGTGGATAATACGGCTTGTGTAGCCCATACCCTATTGCCTGCCTGCTTTGTTACTAAACTTTGAGGACTATCTAAAATTTCATCAGAAAGCTCAACGTTTCTTCTTACGGGTAAGCAGTGCATCACTTTGGCGTTATTGGAATGTTTGAGCGAATTGGCAGTTAGCATCCACGCTGGATCGGTACAAAAAACCTTGCCATAGTCGGTGTAAGAACTCCAATTTTTTACATACACAAAATCGGCTCCTTCAAGCGCTGCAGCTTGGTCGTTAGTAATAGTGGCGCCCTTCGTATAAGTATCAGATAGTTCATAGCCAGCCGGATGCGCAATAACAACATCAGCAAAATTTGCAGCAGTAACCCACTGCGCAAAACTATTGGCTACACACTGTGGAAGCGCTTTTACATGCGGTGCCCAAGTTAATACCACTTTTGGTTTTTTATTAAGCTGCGTTTCAGCCATAGACTCCTGTATGGTCATTAAATCTGTCAATGATTGAAGTGGATGAAGCGTTGCGGTTTCGAGGCTTACAACGGGTACTCCCGCATATTTAATAAACTGGTTGATGATTGTTTCTGCGTAATCATCCGCTCTATTTTGCAAACCCGGAAAAGTACGAATACATAAAATGTCAAAGTACTGACCTAAAACGGGTGCAGCATCTTTTACGTGTTCTACTGTTGTGCCATTCATGATAGCACCTTCTGCAAATTCTAAAGCCCACCCTTCTTTATCTATATTAAAAACAACAGCGTCCATGCCTAAATTTTGCGCTGCTACTTGTGTACTAAGTCTTGTGCGTAAACTAGGATTTAAAAATAAGAGGCCCGCCCGCTTGCCTGCACCCAGCGTTTTATCCATAAATGGATGTTGCTTGTAATCAAGTCCCTTATTAATAAGTGCTTGTATATCGGATACGTCGCTTACTTGGATAAATTGTTTCATAACAAAGATTGAATGGCTTTTTGAAGTCTATCTAAAAATACATCTATCTCTGCTCTAGTAATGGCTAGAGAAGGAAGCAGTCTTATCACATTAGGCTTTGCCTCGCCGGTAAAAACTTTATATTCTTGTAAGAGCACTTTTTTTAAATCTTTAATGCTATCAGGCACATCAAAACCAATCATGAGTCCCCTGCCTCTAACATTAGTGATGTGTGGGATTTTTGCAAGCGCGTCCATTAAGTAAGTACCATTACTTGCTGCAGCCTCCAATAAATTGTCTTGCTCCATCACTTCAACAACAGCGAGCGCTGCTGCACATGCCAAATGATTACCACCAAAAGTGGTGCCAAGCATTCCATATTTAGGCGCAATATGTGGCGCAATTAATATGCCGCCAATTGGAAACCCGTTACCCATACCCTTTGCCATCGAATAAATATCTGCATCTACGCCTGCAGCATCGTGTGCAAAAAATTGTCCTGTTCTGCCATAACCACACTGTACACTATCTGCTACATATAAGGCGCCATGCTTGGTACATAGTGATCTAATTAATTGTAAAAAAGTATTGGTAGCAACTCGTATACCTCCCACACCCTGAATGCCTTCGATAATAACGGCAGCAATACTACCACCGTCAGCATCAAAACAAGCCTGCAATGCTGATTCATCATTAAAGGGTAAAAAAATAATATTTTCTGTTTCATTGACAGGCGCTACAATGGATGGGTTGTCTGTAGCGGCAACTGCAAGTGAAGTTCTTCCGTGAAAAGATCCTGTAAAAGAAATAATTTTTTTTCGAGCTGTTACAAAAGATGCAAGTTTTATTGCGTTTTCATTTGCTTCGGCGCCACTGTTGCACAAAAAAAGTTGAAAATTATTTTTGCCGCTTACCACTCCAATTTTTTGAGCTAACTGTGTTTGAATGGGAATAATAACAGAGTTGGAATAAAAAGCAATTTTATGAAGTTGTGTTTCAATGGCCGATACCCAGTATGGATGCGTATGACCAATACTTATTACAGCATGTCCGCCATACATGTCAAGGTACTCCGTTCCTTTTTCATCCCATACATAAGACCCTTTAGCTTTTGCTATGGTGATATTATTGAGTGGATATACGTCAAATAATTTCATGGCTAAAAAAAGTTTGCTTTAAATAATAGACCCGCTGTTTCGTCTAGTCCAAAAAGCAAATTCATATTTTGAACAGCTTGCCCACTAGCGCCTTTTATTAAATTATCAATAGCACTATGCACAACAAGTTTATTACCCTGCTTTTCAATTTGTAAAACGCATTTATTGGTATTTACTACTTGCTTTAAATGTATAGGCGCCTCAGATACCACAACAAATGGATGTGCTGCATAATAGCTAGCATACATTTCCTGAACGGCCTCTAATGGTAAACTACAATCGATAACCGAGCTGGTATAAATACCTCTGGTAAAATCGCCACGCCATGGTACAAAATGTAATCCAGGCCCTTCGCCGCTTGTACTAAGTGGTGCATCTGCCTGCAATTGATTGAGGGATTGTACGATTTCAAAAACGTGCTGATGGTCGAGCGTTTTATAAGCCTGAATATTATTAGCGCGCCAACTAAAATGAGCAGTAGCGCTTAATGATTGGCCCGCACCCGTTGATCCTGTAATACCCGTTGTATAAATATCTTGCAAGAGGCCTGATTTTGCCAGCGGTAATAAAGCGAGTTGAATAGCCGTAGCAAAACAACCCGGATTGGCTATATTTTTTGCTGTTGTTACTTTTTCACGATTGAGCTCTGGCAATCCATATACAAAAGTTCTATCTGCAATTACAGCGTTTGCTATCAGTCTAAAATCTTGTGATAAATCAATAATAGACACTGACGCTGCTATCTTTTGTTCTTCTAATATTTTTTTTGCTTCATGATGACCCACACATAAAAACAAAACATCAATACTATTAGAAAAAGTATTGGTAAAAACAAGATCAGTATCACCTACTAAATCTGTATGCACCTCAATTACGGACTTGCCAGCATTACTAGTGCTATGTACAAACGAAATATGCACTTCGGGATGATGCATTAGTATTCTTAATAACTCGCCGCCAGTATAGCCTGCACCACCAGCAATACCCACATTTATTTTTTTCATGATTGGCTATTTTTAATGCTATGGTAAATAGAAGTTTGGTTACCAAATATTTTTGAAAATCCACGCACGTCTTCGCCAGACCAACCACTATTCATTTCACCGTATTTACCAAACTTGCTACTCATTAAATCAAAGGCAGATTCAATACCGATTACTGTAAAACGGTATGGATGTAATTGTACAAATACGGTACCCGTAACATTTTCTTGTGTATTTTCTAAAAAGGCTTCTATGTCACGCATTACTGGATCCATAATTTGACCTTCATGTAACCAGTTTCCATAAAACTGCGCTAATTGATCTTTCCAATTTAACTGCCACTTGGTTAACACATGTTTTTCAAGTGCATGGTGTGCTTTTAATATAACCATGGGAGCTGCTGCTTCAAAACCAACACGGCCTTTAATTCCAATAATAGTATCGCCTACATGGATATCTCTGCCAATACCATATGCACCCGCAATGGTTTGTAAATATTGAATGGCTTTTGATGGATGATCAAATCGATTGTCGTTAATCATCGTTAATGCACCTTGTTCAAAATGCAAACTCACTTCTTCGGTTCCTGTTGCTGTTACCTGCGTTGGCCATGCAGATTCAGGCAACATGCCTTTAGACGTTAATGTTTCTTTACCACCAACACTTGTACCCCAAAGCCCTTTATTAATAGAATAAGCGGCTTTTTCAAAATTCATATCTACGCCTTTAGACTTCAAGTAGGCAATTTCATCTTCTCTACTTAATTGCATATCTCTAATGGGTGTAATGATCGTAACGCCAGGAATCATGATATGAAAAACCATATCAAATCGAACCTGATCATTACCAGCCCCTGTACTACCATGCACCACCGCTGCCGCGTTCATCTTTGTAGCATGCTCAGCAATATGGAGTGCCTGACTTAAACGCTCGGCACTTACGCTTAGTGGATAGGTATTATTTTTTAGTACATTACCATAAATCAAATACTTGATAATGCTGTCATAATAAGACTGAACGGCATCAATAGTGGTATGTGTTTTAACGCCTAAATGATAGGCATGGGCTTCAATATTTTTTAATTCTTCTTCCGAAAAACCACCAGTGTTTACAACCACACTATGCACTTCATAGCTTTTTTCGTTGGTTAAATATTTAACGCAATAAGACGTATCTAAACCGCCGCTAAATCCGAGTACCACTTTATCGCCCGCCTTTACTTGATGTAATTCACTTGCCATTTTATTATTTTTTTTCTTTTTTCCTCAGCCAACGTAATAAATTATTTTGTTTGAGTTTCATGAAGCGCTCATAGACTTTAGAATTACTTTTAAATTCTGCAGATGTTTCTTGTGTCGTGTAATGATCTGCAGGGTCATACAACATAGCTGTGCACATACAGTTTTTTTGGTCTTTGCTTTGCAAAATTTCATAGTTCACACAGCTTTTACAGCCAGCCCAAAACTCTTCATCATCTGTTAATTCACTGTAGGTAACAGGCTCGTAACCCAGGTCACTATTGATTTTCATGACAGCTAAGCCGGTTGTTAAACCAAATATTTTTGCTGTTGGATATCGTTCTTTTGATAAATTAAAAATGGTTTGCTTGATTAATTTAGCAACGCCACTTTTTCTGTGGACGGGCGCAACAATGAGTCCACTATTGGCCACAAATGTTTCATGCCCCCAAACTTCTATATAGCAAAATCCAACCCAAGTGCCATCCCGCTCTACGGCAATAACTGCTTTGCCCTCTTCCATTTTTTTTGCCACATATGCGGGGGTTCTTTTTGCAATACCAATGCCCCTGGCTTTTGCAGAAGATTCCATTTCATCTGTAATGGTTTGAGCATATGTAACGTCGCTAGCATTTGCTACGCGAACAATTATTTTTTGTTCCAACGCCTTCAATTAAAATTGTAGAAAAAGTAAATGAAAATTAAACTGGGGGTTTTTTCACTGATAGGGGCAAGTGCCAGTTGCTCGTCCTATCAGCATCCACGTCGCGATCTGACCGCAAGCCTTGCCATAGAAACAGATCCCAAACAAATAGAGGTTGGGCGGTATATTGAGTTTCTATATTGAAATGCTGTTTTCACCATTGGGTATATTGTGCTTTTGAAGCTGCAAAAATAGGTTAGTTTGCAGTAAAATAGGGGGTTTTCCACAAAAAATCCTCATTTTTACTAACGGTTGTAAGCATTAAAAAAGGCTACCTCGGTTAGAAGTAGCCTTTTGAAGTATACTAATTTCGTTTACTGTCCTCCGCCTCTGTAGGTGCGCATCATATTATTCATTTGACGTTCTGCGCCTGGCATTTGCATCATTTTCATCATTGGATTTTGAGGACCTTGTGTTGCTCCAAATTTGCGTAAATTATAGGTAAAGCTAATCATGAAGTAACGCTTTAAAACACGCGTTTGTAAATCTTGGATATAGTTACTCGTTACATTTCTAGAAATACTGATATTCTGATTCAATAAATCAAACACATAAAACTTTAATTCACCTGCTTTGTTTTTTAGCATTTGCTTAGATAAGCTTGCATTCCAAAGTGGGATACTTGTATTAAAGCCTTCACTTCGACCAGCATTATAAATGTAATCAAAGTCGGTAGATAAAACCCAACCGCTCTTCGAATAAATAGTTGCTTCGGTAGAAACAGTTTGGCTAAAAAAGTCTCCATTTTGTTGAGGCTGTAACGTGTATCTAGCCATCGTCAAATTTGAATTAGAAGAGAAATTCATGTCAAACCCTTCTTTGATATTGGTAGTCCATGAAATCGTTCCACCCAAGTTGGTATTGCGCGTGAAATTGCTAATACTATTTACAAGTGTTTGTGTTTGATTGCGTGAAACATTGGCCATTAAGTTTAAATTACTTTTTGGCTTTTTAATTGGGAAACCATAATTGAAAAATCCGTTTATATTATACGTGCCACTTAGGTTAACAGGCTTAATAGTTTGCACACCACCTCCAGATATTGTTGTTGAATTTTGTATATCGTTTTCAATAAAACTACCACTCAAAGTTGCAAAGATGATTTTTTGTGTAAAAATATCAAATGAGTTGAATAGTAATCTAAATGAATGTGAAAACTGTTGCTTCAAATTAGGATTACCTGTTCTAATAAGAAGCGGGTTGCTATTGTCAATAACCGGCTGCAACTGCTCTGCGCTAGGTTGTGAAGTACGACCATTGTAAAAAAAACGCATATTTTTTGCCTTTGTAAAATCGTATCTAAAGTTGGCAGATGGAAATAAATTTACAAAGTGTTGCTTTAAATTAACATTGGTACTAATATTTTTACTTACTAAATCTCCAACTTGTAATCCAGATCCAACACTAAAATTGTATTTAGCATTTTGAATGCGGTAATTGACAGTAAGCCTATTGGCATTAAATGTATTCTCAAAAATATTGCTCAAATTAGGAACCGCAATATCATAGTCAGTGGTCGTTTTATTGTATCCTAGTGTAGCTCTTCCAGATGTATTGACATTACTAGAAATATTATAATTGAATTCGATTTGTTTATTTTTTCCAATAGGCTCTGTGTAAGACAAGGTAGCACTATTGTTTTTGCCATCACGGTTAGTTGTATAAATTTGATCGAGTGTATCGATATAGCTACGGAATGGCAAATTAAATTCATTGACAGATAAGTTGGTTCCAGACCCGTCGTTGGTATTATAACTGCTATTTAAACCAATAGAATAAGTACGGCCTTTTTTAGCAAAACGGTGTCTAAACGTTGCTTCTAAACTTCCATTGATGCCTTCGTTGTCTCTTATTGTATTAACGCGTGAACTGTTAAGGCTTGAGATTTTACCGCGTGTAGAGCTTGTTGTTTGAAACGTTTCTGCATGCGTATTTTGAAAACTAATATTAGGTCTAATAATCAATGTATTGCTGGTGTCAAAATTAGTTTCAATATTAAAATTGATACGGTGGTTTTTATTATTGGTCACTGAACTTTGTACCTGCTTGCTAAAAATAGAAGAGTCTGTACTGCCAGTCACTAAATTTTCTGTTAAGCTGTTTTGATCTCTGGTAGTCGTTTGATCGTTGTAAAAGTAACTCCCAGAAAATTGTGTTTTAGTACCCCAATTGTCTTTGTAGTTAAGGCCAGCAGCTAATGTTTTTACGATACCACCGCCACCGCCAGTTCCAACCAGGCCACCGCCTCCACCCATTGTTGCACCACCTCGTCCGCCACCACCTCCGCCGCTGCCAAGTGAACCTAGCATATCTTGTACCGAAAAGTTTTGTTTGTTTACGTTATTGGCCTGACCCGTAAAAGTGATTTGTTGGTCGCCATTAAACTTACTAATGTTGATATTATTGTCATATAACGCATCGTCACTATTGGCACCTAAACCACCCGCTGCTCTACCAAAATAACCTTTGCGCTTGTCTTTACGGGTTGTGATATTAATTGTTTTAACACGGTTACCATCATCAAAACCAGTAAATGCACTTTGATCACTTGCCGCATCAAATACTTGAATTTTATCAATAATATCTGGAGGCAAATTTCTGGTTGCCATTTTAGGATCGTCTCCAAAAAAGCGCTTACCATCTACAAGTACGCGTTGTACCGTTTCACCTTGCGCTTTAATACCACCATCTTTATCTACTTGAATACCCGGAATTTTTTTAAGTAAATCTTCTGCTACCGCATTAGGCTTTGTTTTAAATGCAGACGCCAGAAATTCTACGGTATCTTTTTTCATTTGAACAGGCGATTGCGTAACTGTTACATTGCCTAGATCGTTAGCTGCTTGCTTTAAATATATTTTACCTAGGTCTACGTTGTTATTTTTTGCAGAAAAAACTATCCTTTTAGAAAATGGTTCGTATCCTTGGAATTTTACTTCAACTAACATTTCACCAAAAGGTGCATTGTTAATAATAAAACTGCCATCTGCTTTAGCAAGTGTAAAAACCTCAAGTGATGAATCACTTGCAGCTAATACAACAATAGATGCGTCTTTTAAAGACTGTTTATTTAAAGAATCAATTAAAATCCCTTTAACGGTAGCTACAGATTGAGCGCTCGCAAAAGAAACTAAAAATACAAGGGAAACTAACGACAGTAATTTTTTCATAAATAGTTGGTAATATGCGGTGCAAAGTTAATCTATAATGCTAGACAGATATTATTAAAATAAGTTTAAAGGCAAGCAAGAGGGATAATAGGACGCTGTGATTGAATATCGGTGAGAACCCTTTAAATAAGGATAAAGATTGTTATTTTTGTAAAACGATTTGAAATACAAAATATTGCAACAAAATAAATCAATACGTTATGTTCACCGGTATAAAACAAAGATTCACCCAATTAATCGTCGTAACAACTGTTATGGCGAGTTGTAATAGTACAGAAGCACCAAAACAAGAGAAAAAAACAAGTATGGAACCAGCAGCTACTAGTTTTCCAGTATCGATGGTAAACAACAAAAAAGATCCTACCTGTGGCATGCCCGTAACTGCAGGTATCTCAGATACAGCGCATTACAAAGACAAAGTCATAGGATTTTGCTCGGCAGGCTGCAAAGATGAGTTCAAATTGGCTCCGGATGCAAATATCGCTGCTGCAGAACTAAAATAATTCTAACTGAATAAGTATTCGACATCTTCACGGGTGAGGCTTTTCACAAAGCCTTCGTCATCGGTGATGAGTTCACGTGCTAAACTGCGTTTGCGGTCTTGTAGTTTCAAAATTTTGTCTTCTACCGTATCCGTACAAATCATGCGGTACGCAAAAATATTTTTGGTTTGACCAATACGGTGGGTTCGGTCAATAGCTTGTTGCTCTACCGCAGGGTTCCACCAAGGATCCACAATGTATACATAATCAGCGGCGGTTAGATTTAATCCAACGCCACCCGCTTTGAGTGAAATTAAAAATACGCGGCAAGATTCGTCGTTTTGGAAGCGCTGAATGGCGCGCTCTCTTTCTAGTACGGTACTGCTACCATCAAAATATTCGTAATCTACGCCAAGCTCGGTAAGTCGCTCTTTAATGAGTGCGAGCATCCCTAAAAATTGAGAGAATACAAGTGCTTTGTGGTTGCTAATGTTTTCGATAATCTCTCTGCCAATTTCTTCTAGCTTAACAGATACGTTCGGGAACTTTTCTTCGTCTTTTATGATAGATGGACTATCACAAATTTGACGCAGCTTCATTAAGCCTTGTAAAATGGTTAATTGAGATTTTTGAATACCTTGGTTATCTACAACACCTAAAATTTTATCACGGTAATCGTTACGGAAAGCCTCATAAATTTTTCGCTGTTCGTCGCCCATTTCACAAAACAATACCATTTCTTGTTTCTCTGGTAAGTCTTTGGCCACCTGCTCTTTGGTACGCCTTAACATAAATGGATATAGGAGTTTGCGCAAATGATCTTTTTGTTCTTTTTCGCCAAACTTATCAATAGGAATAGAAAATTCTTGTTTGAAAAACTCTACACTGCCTAGCATACCCGGATTTAAGAAATTCATTTGTGCGTAAATATCAAATGTATTGTTTTGAAGTGGCGTACCACTTAAACAAAGTCTATTGGTTGCTTTTAATAGACCGGCTGCTTTTGTTACTTTACTATTTGGATTTTTGATGGCCTGACTTTCATCGAGTACCACATAATCAAACGCTACTTCTACAAATTGTTTGATATCGCTACGGAGAGTTCCGTACGTAGTGATAATTACATCTGCTTCATTAGAAGCCAGCGCATCTCGAGATCTTCCGGCACCATGGTGCACATAAAAACTTATGTTTGGTGTAAACTTTCCAATTTCATTTTGCCAGTTGTACATGAGCGTGGTAGGACATACTACAAGCGCTTTTAAAGTACCTTCTTCGGTTTTAAGATGGTGTAAAAAACTTAAGGCTTGAATGGTTTTACCAAGTCCCATATCATCGGCTAAGATGCCGCCCCAGCGTACTTCTCGGAGGTAGTTAAGCCACTGAAAACCGCTTTCTTGATACGGACGTAGTATCTCTTTTAAATGCTTAGGAGCAGGTACGTCTTTAATAGAATGATTTTCTTTGAGGCGCTCATATTTTTCTTCTAATTGAAAAAATAATTCTTCCTCGTCACGTTGCAAATAAAGCTCTTCAATAACACTAAAATGATATTTGCTTAACTTGATATTTTCTGCACGACCTTCGCCTACTCTAAATAACAGCGAATATTTTTTAATCCACTCTTCTGGCAAAATTCCCAGTGTTCCGTCTTGAAGTGGTACAAATTGTTGCTTGCTAGCAAGTGCTTTTTTAACTTCTTCGACACTTACTTTTTGCTCGCCAAAATGAATTTCAACCTTAGCGTCAAACCAATCGGTATTGCTGCTGATAAATATTTTAGTAGATGGCTTTGCAGTATTGAATCTAAAGTTTTTAAGTGCTTCAAAACCAAACACCGGAATGTTCATGTCTTTAACGGCGTCAACAAATAAAAAGAACCAGTTATTTTTTAAAACTTCTGCGCCTTTTAATGCCAACAAATCACTCTGTTCGGGTCTTACAAAACCAGAATGCAATGATTCTATTTTTGAAATGATACGCGCTTCCGTTTCTAGGTTGCGTTGTATCATCAAAATTTTATCGGATAGCGGAACAATAATTTTGTCTTTATCGATGGCGCGTACTTCAAAACCTTGGTAAGAAAATACGGGTTGAAATAATAAATAGTCGCCGCTCTCTTTGAGGTGAATGCTTACTTCGGGGGTAATATTGTTAAGCTCTTCCTTTTCAACGTTTCCAAAATGAATATGGTACATTTTAGAAAGCGGTAATACAAATGTTTGTAATTTTTGGGCCCACTCTTCTTTGCGAATTACAATTTTACCAGTTGGCAAAAATGATTCCATCATTAAAATATCGTCTGCTTTTTTCCAGGTAAAATACTGCTGATGGTATTTGAAAAGAAGCGGACTGGTACATTCGTTTTCCGAAATATTAACGTCTGCGAGTGGGAGTTTAACGCGGCATTCAATCTCATAGGCACCTTTTGTATATTGAATTTCAAAATAAGGTGAAATGAAATTACATACCAGTTCGGCAGACTCTAAATGAGCAGTAATAAAAGTTTTCTTCTCTGGAAGGGTGTAAATAAGCATGCTTTCACCGCAATGTTCAAACAGCTTTTTAATTTTTGGATGCAGGTATTCGTTGATCAGTGTTTTAGTTTCTTCGGGAAGTTGATCATTATGCTGTTGTACAATATTTTCCCAAATACCACTAAATGGAGAATTCCGGTCTAGATACCTGCTCACTTCGGAAGGCATTAATTTACGGAGCTGCTGCACGAGTGATTTATCCTGCTCGTCAAGTAGTTCGGTATTGATAAACCGAGCAAGGTCTTGCTTTTCCACTTTACCTAAAAAACGCTGCTGGTCTTCATCAACTTCGCCTTCAACGATGTCGAACTGTGTAAAAGGATATTGTATGCTATTTGTAGAAATTACAAGGCCTAATTTTTGAAAAGTTTGACCCTTTAATTTTGGTACAGATGTTTCAATTTTTTCAGCTTCTTTTTCGGCAGGTATAAAATCAGGCTTTTTTGAAACCACTGAAAGCGTTTCATTGCCAAGAGGTAATGCCACTCTTTTAATAGAATTGTCTAATAGGCGTAAAAAAGGTTTTCCGGCTGTGTAGGTAAATTCAAATTTACCAGAAAGGTCATCTGCTAGAGAGTACCCATAGAGTGCTAACAATTTATTTTTGTCTTTATCCCAGTTTCTAATAGTGTCAAAATAACCTGGACCAAACTTATTAAGTAATTGTAAAAAAATAATGTTTTTGTGCACACAAAGCGGATGTTCTGTTTCAGATCCGCAGTTACATGATGTATCAAAATTACGTTCTTCATTTTTTTGAATGAGTAGTTGATACGTATGTCCTTCATAGACTAGTGAGGCTGTAACCCGCTCCTCCTTTGCTTCTAGTATGGTGGCCGAACCCGTTCTTAAAAAATCACTTGCATTTTCAAAACTAGATTCATCAGAAAGCATTTTAATTTGCTTAAGCTCAAGTTGTTTCATTTTAACAACCGTATGCTTTTGATCATAGGCAGCTTCATAGTTACCGAGTTGATTTCGGTCTAATAAATCTTGCAAATGAAAAAGAGCCCCTGCTTTATGTCTACAAATTTCAGATAAGTTATAAGGGCATGCGCAACGAACCGATAAAAATTTTGGATTCTTAAATTGAGAAACGCTCACCTTGTAAAAAGTAGCATAGCCATCGTCTTTAACCCTGAAATTTACATTGCCCATTAGGTCGTCATACTCAAGTAATTCTACGTTACCCAACGCATGAATTTTTTTGCCTCTTCTGATTACCTCTTCGGTACCATTGTTGTAAATATGTTTGACCAAGTAAGGTAGCGCCATAGTGCTGTTCTAAATTGCACCCTGTTTAAAAAGGGCAATTTGCGAAAGTACGAAAAAGCTGCTAATTGGCGCGTACTAAATCTCCGTTTTTGTAGATCGGAAGCACCGGCGCTACGTCTGTGGTAACACAATAAGTTAAGTCGGCTTCTAAACCATAAGATGCCAAACGGTGCCAATGGGTGGTTTTTTGGATAAATGTGGTAATATCTGCTTTATGCAAATTGTATAGATCATTTGCCATGAGTGAACTATCACAATGAATGGTAAAATGATCTTTGATTTGCTCAATTACAGCACCCGCAAATAAGACGTCTTCGATATTTACGCGGTCTTTCCAAGCAGAACAACCGAGTACAACCGGTTTATTTTGTGCAATCAAATGCGTACAAACTGCCGATAAATTAGGAAATGAACCCGTAATAATTTGATCGGCGCCATTGTTGAGGGCCATGTGTAAAAGCTTGGTACCATTGGTTGTTGTGAGAACCAGCGTTTTACCTTCGATAAAGGTTCGGGGATATTCGGCAGGAGAATTACCATAAGAAAGTCCTTCAATAATTTTTCCGTCACGCTCTCCAGCTGTGATGCCGCCGGTTGCTTTCCCTACTTCAATACACTTGTTTACATTGTCTACAGGGATAATACGGTCGGCACCATTATAAAGTGCTGTTGCAATAGTAGAAGTAGCCCTAAATACATCAATCACAACCACAATGCAATCACTTACATTGTATAGTTCTAATAATTTGGGGGATAAGATGGTATGTAAATGTGGTTTAGACTGATTCATGTGGCTGCAAATATAAAGCCAAATGAACGAAAATAAAAAGGCCAGCGCAAAAGCACTGGCCATAAAAAAGAACAGAGGGGCTATCCTTTTTTTGTAAGAATGAGAAGTTCGTTGGCATGCACTTCGGTAACATATTTTTTTACGCCGTTTTTATCGGTGTAATTTCTGTTAACGAGCTTGCCATCAATAGCAACTTCGATGCCTTTGACTAAATATTTTTCGGCGATTTCGGCAAGTTTACCCCAGGCTACCACAGAATGCCACTGTGTTTCGGTGACCTTTTCGCCGTTGGCATCTTTATAAATTTCGTTGGTCGCCAAATTAAGATTGGCTACTTTTTTACCGCCTTCAAAGTTTGTGATTTCGGGGGTTTGACCTAGATGTCCAATAAGTTGGACTTTGTTTTTAATTGCGTTCATACATGTATGTTTTCATATTTGCGATAAACAAATAGAAACATTAATTAGACGCTAGCAAACAATCTAATCTTATTCAAGTATAAATTCTAAAAACAAGAAAGAATAATTACGCAAAAGGGAACTTTACCACTTTTGCTTTAACCATTGTGTTTCTGATATCAATATAAATTTCAGATCCTGTAGCAGCGTGCGCAGTTGCCACATAACCTAGTCCCACAGCCTTTTGCAGACTTGGTGCTTGTGTGCCGCTTGTTACTTTTCCAATAGTTTCGCCGGCTTCATTTTTAATGAGATAGTCATGTCTTGGAATACCTCTATCAATCATTTCAAAGCCTACTAATTTTTTAGTGACACCAGCCGCTTTTTGATTTTCGAAAAATGATTTATTGGTAAAATCTTTACTGAATTTTGTAATCCATCCAAGTCCTGCTTCTAGTGGAGATGTGGTGTCATCAATATCATTTCCGTATAAACAAAAACCTTTTTCTAAACGTAACGTATCACGTGCACCAAGTCCAATAGGTTTTAAACCTTGAGGTGTTCCAATTTCAAAAATGGCATCCCAAATTTTATCGGCAGCACCATCACTGTCTTCAAAATAAATTTCTACACCGCCAGAACCCGTGTAACCTGTTGCACTCACAAGTACATTTTCAACACCTGCAAAAACACCTTTTGTAAACGTGTAATAGGGTAGATTTAAAATATCCATACCTGTAAGTGGCTGCAACATTTTTGTAGCGTTAGGGCCTTGAATCGCAAGTAAACAAGTTTTGCTACTAATGTTGTGCATTTCTACACCTGCTGTATTTTTTGAAACAATCCAGTTCCAATCTTTTTCAATGTTTGACGCATTCACCACTAGCATGTACACTTTGTTTTGCTCCACACAGTACACGAGTAAATCATCCACAATCCCACCTGTTTCATTGGGTAGGCAACTATACTGCGCATGACCATTGGTTAATACCGACGCGTCGTTAGAAGTTACGCGTTGAATAAGGTCTAACGCACCATCGCCCTTTACAATAAACTCCCCCATATGACTTACATCAAACACGCCCGCATTATTTCTTACGGCAGCATGCTCGTCATTAATGCCAGTATAACTGATAGGCATGTTATATCCGGCAAATTCAGCCATTTTAGCGCCAAGTGCCAAGTGCTTTTGTGTAAACGGAGTGTTTTTCATAACAGTACATTAGATTGGCTGCAAAAATAAGGGGTTTATCTATATTTCATCTTACTAATTGATTAAGACTGAAACCTAGAAAGCAATAATTTAATTGCATCAAATCCAAAAGCAATGGCCTTTACGGTATCTGAAACAGTAGACTCGTTTTTTGTTGAATTTCGCTTGATGGTATCACCTTTTTTATCCAACTGTTTTTTTATTTCGTCTGCTTCTTTTTGCTTTTGCTCCCAAGTTTTTTTGAGGTCATTTTCGATTTGTTCACTTTCTCGTTTGAGTTCTTCTAAACGGTTTTTTAATGCTTCCGGATCTTCCTTGTTATCACCAGAATCTTTAATGCCATCTACTCTTTCTAAACCTGTTGGTGTCATGATGTACTCAACGTCATAGTCATATTCAAATGCATCTCCATCGTTGTACCAATTAGAGTTGTCACCATCAAATGCAAAATCAATATTAGGTCCTGTTTGAGAGCGGAACCCTTTTTTATCAACGCTCACTTTTACTTGCTCCCAGGCCCTATTGGTAATTTTAAATCGCTTACCCACTGGAACCGCAAGTGTCATGATTACGTGCTGGTTTCTAAATTTATCTGTTTTGTTAATGGCAATACCTTTGTCTAAAAACAAACTGCTGTCTTGTTGATTGAGGTCAAAATTAATTTTGCTGGCAAGTCTTTCTGCTTCTGCTACTGTTTTACCATTACTAATGCGTACATATTTAATTTCAAAACTATCAGACGCTGCTTTCACAATACGGACGCGTAAATTTCTTACATACACGGTATCGCTATCAAAGAAATTAAATGGCTCAAGCTTTAGCCAAAAATGATTGTAATATTTGAGTTTAGGCTGTGCACTTACTTCTAAGTAATTTACTTTTGCATTGGCAAGTTTATATACTTCTTCTTGAGGTTCATTTTGTTTAGAAAAACTTTTAGTGAGGGTTGCAAAAAAGAGTGGTATAAAAATCCAGCTTAATGCCCATAATGACCAAAAACCTCCGCGCACCCACACATTTGCTTTTTTAATACCCGCAATTTTTCTGATGATAGCGGTAACAATGCCAATAACCGGAACCCAGATAAAAAATACGATAATCGCATAGGCATACCAGTTGTGTGCACCATCTTCTAAAATAAAATGGCGCAATGGAAGTAAACCGGTGGTCGCAATACCCACACCAAATAAAGCCGCTAATATTGAAATGGTAATTATCCCCAATACAAAATAAACAAAGGCCTTAAATAAGATGGTTATAGTGCGGCCTGCAAAATGCATACAACCTAGGCGCTGCGCAGGCTCTGGCGCTGCATTAGAAGCCGTTTGCGCTGTTTGGGGCTCATTTGATTTGCTCTTATTGTACATGTTAGAACCCCAGTTTTGCGCTCTTTTGCCAAAACCTTCCATATCTGTTTGAATGGTATTTTTAATGCTATTGATGTCAACCTTTTCGCCACGCATTTCTAATTTATCGGCCGTAGTTTTAGCTTCAGGAAGTACCAACCAGAGTATAATGTATACAAAAACAGCACTAGGGCTAAATGTTAATTGAATAAAATTAGGGAAGTCATCAAATTCCCAAAATTGAAACAAATGAAAATGATTCCAATTTAATACAAGTAGTATGCTAGGCACTAAAAATAAAAGTCGAATGTATCTCACTTTAATATCAAAATATTTAGACAAGCCGGCACACACACCACCAATTAGTTTAGTATCAATGTCTCTAAATAATCTTTTTCTGGCACCACCAATTTGATTGGTTGAAGTATTAGGAACAGCAATCCATAAGAGTACGTAAGCAAAAAATGAAATGCCAAATAGCAAGACCCATAATACACGCACCAGTAATGGATCTAATTTTAAATAATTAGCAATACCCGCACATACGCCTCCAATCAATTTGTTTTGCTCGTCGCGATAGAGTCTTTTAGGATTTTCGTCATTGTCTAAAAACTGCTCCTGCTTTGCGTTTGAGCTGTTTGCACTAGTAGTTGCTTCAAAGCCATCCTGTGCTTCAAAATCGGCGGGACGACCAATACTTTCGATAATCAAACGCATGTCTTCTTCTGTAATGCATACAGCACCTTTTTTTAAGCGTTCGTCACACAATTCTGCAATACGGCATTCGATATCGTTGATGATTTCATCTCGGCCTTCTTCGGCATCAAAATATTGACGTAAACTTTCTATGTATTGTTTTAATGTTTCGTAAGACGCTTCCTCGATAGGAAGGATACGACCTTGGAAATTTATATTGATTACTTTTTTCATGGATCAAAATTTTAAAGCAGTTACGCTTCGGGGTTTGGGGTTTGGGGTTGTGTTAGTAATGTAACGGCATTTGCCATATCATTCCAGGTTTGTAATAAAACAGAAAAGGCTTCTTTGCCTGCATCTGTCATTACAAAATATTTGCGTGGTGGCCCACTCACACTTTCTACCCATCGGTAATTTAATAAACCGGCATTTTTGAGCCTGGTTAGTAGCGGGTACAACGTACCTTCTAGAATATGCAAATTGGCTGCTTTCATTTGGTCAATGATATCACTCGGATATACTTCACCTCTATTTATGATAGACAGGATGCAAAATTCTAAAACCCCTTTCCGCATTTGCGATTGTGTGTTTTGAATATCCATTGCTGTTAATTGAAACACAAAGATCGGATTTATTTAGTACTATGCAAAACATAGTACTAAATAAATTTTGTAATAGGGTGCGAAAAAAATCCTAACTAGTTGTTCAACAAGTAGTTAAGAAAATAAAATAATTTTTAATTCGCCGTGGGTTCGTGAAAATCGAACGTAATTCACCCCTAAATCACTACCAACTCGTAAAAATCGTCGGGTTGTAGGTAGGTATTCGCGAGTGATTGTAGCTCCTGTGGGGTTACGGATTTGATGGTTTCAATGCTCTTATAAAAGTAATTTTCGTCCAATCCATTGAGCACATAACTTTTCCAACGGCCTATCAGCTGGAAAGGACCATCCAAGTCACCTAGTAATGAACCAATCATATAATTGCGCACCAAGTCAAGTTCTTGTTGATCTACCGGCTCGTTACGCAGGATTGCCATTTCTTTGATCACTTCTGCAATGGTGGCTGCACAAACATCACGGCCAGCTTCGGTACTAATCATCCATGCACTGGCATGCACATGATTTTGAAAATAACTATGAATACCATAGGTGTATCCTTTGTCTTCTCTAATATTACTCATGAGTCTCGATCCAAAAAATCCACCAAAGAGTGTATTGAGTACATGTGCTTTTTGAAAATCGGGGTGGTGTCTATTTGGAAAAGGCCTTGCCATTCTAATAGCGCCTTGCACACCATTTTCATCATTAATAATTTCTACCTTTTTTTGTGACGCAGTTACAACAGGGTGTTCAACCACTGCGTGCGGAACCGCCTGCAAAGGCAATGTACCAAAGGCTTTGTTAAGCATGGCTTCATAACCAGTAGGCATTTTTCCAGCTACAAATATTTTACAACAGCCGTTTAAATAATACTGTTTATAAAATGCTTTAATCACATCTATATTAAGTGCATCATAATCTTCGGCATTAGAATAGGTGCCGTATGGATGGTTGATGCCAAATAAATATTCATCAATTAAACGGTTGGCAATAAAATCACATTTTTGTAAATTAACAGACAAGCGCTGTTTTTGATTTTGAATATAAATGCCCAATTCTTGTTCTGGAAAAATACTGGTTTCAATAATTTCACACACCACCGGAAGCAGTGTTTCCAAATGTTTACTTAAACAGTGCAGCGTAAGACTTGCTGTTTCGTTGTAGCAACTTCTATTTAAATAAGCCCCATGAAATTCAAAAAAATCATTGATCTGATAGGCCGTTTTAGTAGTTGTGCCATTTTTGATTAAAAAATTGGTGGTAGCGGCCACCATGGGCTGCTTATCATACCAATTGCCTGCATCAAATACCCATTCTACCATCACCACGTCCTGCGCACCGGCGTTCATGGCATATACCGGCACTTTATTATCTAGTGTAAACCGGTCACAATTTTTTAATTGCAAATCAAAATGAACCGCCTCTTCTATCGATGGAGTAATTTTTCTATCTAACATGTTTTATGATTGAGCGTGATACAAGAGTGTATTTGAATTGTTGTTTGCGAAAATTTTATTGGCATAATCATGAATACTATCAATAGTAATAGCTTGGTATTTTTGAAATTCCGTATTCATCATACTCGCATCACCTAGTAATTCGTAGAGCGCAATGCTACTTGCTCTACTCATTACACTCATGTCTTCAAAAGCAATCACACTCTCTGTTCTATTAATTACTTTTTCTAGTTCTTTAGCTTCAATTTTTGAAGCCTTTAATTTTTCGATTTCTTCATCTACTGCTTGCACAGCCGTTTCCATAGAAACACCTTTCACGAGTTTACCATCTACTGCTACAAGGCCCGCATCTAAACTTCCAAAATGGTAACAATCGATACTAGAAAAATATTGTTTTTCTTTTACGAGTGTCTGATACAACCTAGATGCAGCGCCACCTCCCAGTATTTCAGTCAGTAAATCGGCGGCGTAATAACCAGGCGATAAACGGGCGTCCATATGCCATGTTTTTACAAAAGCATCGAGTGGCACATTGGCCTCCACTACTAATTTTCGAGCTTCTTTTTGGGTAGGCTCTATGGGCAATTGACGCTCATATTTTGTACCCATTTCGATAGGACCAAACCACTTTTCTGCCAAACGTTTTACTTGTTCTAATTTCACATTTCCTGCCACCACTAATATGGCGTTGACAGGACGGTAATGTTTAAAAAAGAAATTTTTGACGTCGTCGATTTTTGCATCTTCTACATGCGCCAATGCTGCGCCAATGGTCATCCACCTGTACGGATGCACCGTATATGCCAGCGAACGCATCTTATGCCACACATCGCCGTACGGTTTATTGATATAATGTTCTTTAAATTCTTCACACACCACTTTACGTTGTGTAGCCAAACTTTTTTCGCCAAATGCTAAACTTAACATGCGGTCGCTCTCCAACCAAAAAGCCGTTTCAATATTTTGAGCTGGCAATTGACAATAGTAATTGGTAAGGTCGTTGGTGGTATAGGCATTGTTTTCACCTCCTGCACGTTGCAGTGGTTCGTCATAATCTTTAATATTGATGCTACCCCCAAACATGAGGTGCTCAAATAAATGCGCAAAGCCTGTTTGAGCAGGATCCTCGTCTCTGGCGCCTACATCATACATTACATTGACCACCGCCATGGGCGTTGAGGGGTCTTCGTGAACCAAAACCCTTAATCCGTTGTCTAATACAAAGCGATCGAATTGAATCATAATAGTTAAAATAGACTGCGAAAGTACATACAACACTGTTAGCTATTTTTAAAACTTGAACTATTCGGTAGTACCTTTGTACCCATTATTTAAAATAAGCAAACATGCAATTAGCGGATTTATACCAAAAGGCACTCAATTTTGAGTTTTTAACCATCGAAGAAGGGATGTTTTTGTTTGAACACGCCCCTTTAACCGAACTCATGCACGTAGCCGATGAGCTTCGAAAAATTCAAGTGCCACATGGTAAAGTGAGCTGGCAAATTGACCGTAACGTAAATACCACCAATGTATGTTTAGCCAATTGTAAATTTTGTAACTTTTATAGAATACCTGGTCATGCCGATGCATATATCACCGACATGCCAACGTACCGTAAAAAAATTGAAGAAACCCTAGCATATGGTGGCGATCAATTATTATTACAAGGTGGACATCACCCAGATTTAGGGCTCGATTTTTATACCAAAACATTTAGAGCGCTCAAACAGGAATATCCAACACTTAAACTTCACGCACTTGGACCCCCAGAAGTAGCACACATTTGTAAGCTCGAAAAAATGAGTCACCACGATGTGCTAAAAGCCTTACAGGAAGCGGGTTTAGACTCACTACCAGGTGCAGGTGCCGAAATTTTAGTGGACCGTGTTAGACGTTTAATTTCAAAAGGAAAATGTGGCGCAGACGAATGGCTTGCCATCATGCACGAAGCGCATAAATTAAATATTACCACCAGTGCCACCATGATGTTTGGTCATGTAGAAACACTGGAAGAAAGATTTATTCACTTAACACGCATCCGCGAAATTCAAAGTATGAAACCGGAAAATGCAAAAGGATTTTTAGCATTTATTCCATGGACTTTCCAAGACGTAGATACTTTACTTACACGCATTAGAGGGGTACATAATTTAACCACCACCGACGAGTATATTAGAATGATAGCCATTAGCCGCATCATGCTACCCAATGTTAAAAACATTCAGGCCAGCTGGCTTACCGTGGGTAAACAAACCGCCCAGGTATGCTTACACAGTGGCGCCAATGATTTTGGGTCTATCATGATTGAAGAAAACGTGGTGAGTGCAGCCGGCGCACCCCACCGTTTTACCTATAAAACCATGCAAGAAGCTATTAAAGAGGCCGGTTTTGAGCCTCAATTAAGAAATCAGCAGTACGAATGGCGCGAAATACCGGCGGCCATTAAGGAACAAGTGATTGATTATTAATTTTTTGAGGTAGCCTGTAACTTTTTGTAGCCGGGTTCGTTATACCCACAGAAAAGACCAAAACAACTGTGTTTCAGCTATGACGGAGAAAGATTACAACGAATCTGTGCTGCTATATGCTGATAATGTGTACCGCTTTATCGTAAAAAATCTTCGCCACACCGAAGACGCAGAGGATATTGTACAATCTGCCTTCGAAAAACTCTGGATGCACAAAGACAGTGTTGAACCCTTAAAAGCAAAATCCTATTTGTTTACGGTAGCCTATCACTTACTCATAGACCATACCCGAAAAGCAAAACGCATTTCGTTACAAGAGAGTTTTGAAAACGATACGCAAGCCGCTTATCAAGAAAACAAAGCTTTAAAAAAAGTGTTACACGAAGCCCTCGCTACCTTAAATGAAACACAGCGCAGTTTGGTTTTATTAAAAGATTACGAAGGATACAGCTACGAGGAAATTGGAGAAATCACAAAGCTTACAACAGATCAAGTGCGTGTTTATTTGCACCGGGCCCGTTTAAAGCTCCGCAGTTATTTAATTAGTCCGCAGCAAGTGTTATAATAATATATGCAAAACATAAGTCTACATAATTACCAAGATTACTTACTCCGTTACATCGACGGAGCATTAGATCTGCGTGAAACAGAGGCCCTGCTTGCATTTGTAACCTTACATCCAGAAGCTCAAGAAGAACTGGCTGCATTAGAATTAACCAAATTAGAAGTACCTACTATTTCTTGTCCTAACAAAGCATTACTCTATAAAAATATTTTTCCGGTTATAGTAGAGCCAGAAACAATTGTATACCCACACAAACAAAAATTATTTAAAAAAGAAAAAGACAAGGCGCCAGTGGTTTTATTAAAATGGTGGGCGATGGGTGCGGCGGCTGTATTTTTATTTATGATGGTTCGCTATGGTATCCTAGATCAAAAAGGAGGAACTGCATTATCTAAAAATAGTATTCCAAAAAACAATGTTTCTAAAGCATCGCCACTTGCTGGTGTTAAAAATAATGATGTTGTAAATACAGTTTCATTGTCGGCAACAAAAGTTGTGACCGATGAAAAAAATATGACTACGAATGCTATAGAGTACGCTGCCGCTCAAAACATAGAACACCAAACTATACCAACTGCTTACACGGTTTCAGCCCTTGAAACGGTACAAAACATGCCAAGTTATAACGGTGATATTATAGATGTAAAGCGGACTGTTATTGCCGAAATAACGTTACCATCCATTGCCAACAACGAAGAAGCCACAGAAATTATAGAAACCATCGATACGGAAACCGCTAGCAGTAATAGATCTGTTATGGTTGGTGCTTTTGAAATCGATAAAGATAAATTTAGAGGCCTCTTTAGAAAAGTAAATGCGATTATTAAAAATAAAGAAAACAACAAAAATGAAAAATAAAGTACTCACAGCACTCTTTAGTATTGGAACATTATTGGCAGTTGCGCAATCAGATAGTAGCTATACAAAAACAGATAGCATCCTCGTAAAACAAGACACTATTAAAGTGGGCAATTTTTTTATTGTAAAAAAAGGGAGTGAACACAGTAATCCTAATAGCGCCATTGTTCAAATTGGAAATGTTACCATCAATGCCAACGATTTAGACAATAAGCCTGTTATAAAAATTGAAAGAAAAAAGCCGGCACCTAAAAAAATAAGTACCAACTGGTGGATTTTGGACCTGGGTTTTGCAGGCCATAGAGACGAAACTAACTATGCAACTGCTGTTGTTAATAACAATTACCTCAGAACCTTCAGCCCTGCTAATGGCGGACCCAACAAACAAACATTTAATTTAAACAATGGCAAAACGACCAATGTAAACCTTTGGTTTTTCATGCAAAAAGTAAGTATTGTAAAGCAGGCCATATTTTTAAAATATGGTATGGGTATGGAAATGTATAATTTTAGATACGACTCGCGCGTCTCTTACAGAAAAGAAAGTTACCCCTATGTATACAACGATTCAATTTCGTTTTCGAAAAATAAATTATTTGCCGGCTACTTAAGTGTACCATTGATGTTACACGTTAACACAACGCCAGGCAATAAAAAAGGATTTAGTTTTAGCGCGGGTGTGAGTGCAGGCTATTTAGTAGGTAGCAGGATTAAGCAAAAAAGTGAAGGTCGTGGTAAACAAAAATACAAAGGTGACTTTGACCTGTCTCCTTTTAGAACCGCGCTTATTGGCGAACTAGGTATTGGACCCGTTAAGCTTTATGGTTCTTTCAGTTTAAACACTTTGCATGATTCTTATACCAGATTAGAACAGTATCCTTTTGCAGTGGGTATTAGGTTTAGCAACTGGTAATACAAATACTACATCATTAAGAAGCGACTAACAGTCATATACCATTTACTCTTTTCATTTTTACAAAGGCTCTGATGTCCGCTTTGTACATATTTGATGAGTTCTTTTTCACGGCTCGCTAAATTTTTAAATATCTGATGGGTTTCAGATTCCGTTACACGCGGATCCGTAACACCCCACTGCAATAAGACCGGACAGTTAATAGCAGCAGCGTCTTTTTGCGGTTGGAAATTAAAAGCCCAAGCGCCAAGTTCAACACCACCCCAAAAAGTAAGGAGTGTACTTAATGGTTCTGATGGAAGTCCCATGGTACGCATACGTCCTGCCACGGCGTCTTGCAAACTAGCAAAAGGCATTTCTAAAATTACTTTAGAAGGCTTTAGCCCAAACTCTGAAACGGCTCTTGTAATCGTAGCAGCACCCATAGATATACCGTATAACACAATATTTTTTTCTTGTTTTGCCTGCACATAATCATACACGGCTTTTATATCACGCGCCTCATACATACCAATAGAAGTAGTAGATCCTTCACTATTACCATGCGCTCTAAAATCTGTTACAATAATATGATAACCCATTTCATGGAAAGCAGTTGCTTCAGCAATGATGCCACTTTTGCTACTACCATGTCCGTGAAACATAAGTACGGTGCCGCGTGGAATTTTTCCATTTGAAGTATCTGCAGGTGCATACCAACTTTCTAAACGAACGCTATCCTGTGTTGTAAGAAAAACAGTATCGTGTGCGACCAAAAAAGAATCTACTACTTTGCTTTTTGGATATTGTACACCAAAAAAGATAGCACTAGCTTTTTCTGAACCAGACATTTCTGAAGGCTTTTTTGGCTTTGGTGCACCTGCATAAAAATGGGTAAACTTGTATGCCTGAAAAGCAGCAATAATATTGATAAAAATAAATACAGCTAATACTGTATAGCCAATTCTTTTAGCCCATTTGGTAAACATAGTTCGTTATTTAAATTGTGGCAGCACCAAAATATGGTTGGAGTGCTGCTGGTATCGCAATACCAGACACAGTTTGGTGGTTTTCTAATAAGCAAGCTAATATGCGTGGAAGCGCCAATGAACTTCCATTTAAAGAATGCGCAAATTGCATTTTACCATTTTCATCTTTGTATCTACACTTTAAACGGTTGGTTTGGTACGCTTCAAAATTTGAAACACTACTTACTTCTAACCAGCGTTCTTGAGCTGCACTGTACACTTCAAAATCATAGGTTATGGCACTTGCAAAACCCATATCACCACCACAGAGTCTTAAAATGCGGTAAGGTAATTCTAAAGAAGCCACTAATTTTTCTACATGTGCTACCATTTCATCGAGCACCGTATAACTAGTACTAGGTTCTACTATTTGTATAATTTCAACCTTTTCAAATTGATGTAACCGGTTAAGTCCGCGCACATCTTTTCCGTAGCTACCTGCTTCTCTTCTAAAACATGGAGAATACGCAGTCATTTTAATTGGGAATTCTTCTGGCTTAACAATCACATCGCGGTACACATTGGTTACTGGAACTTCAGCGGTAGGAATCATATAAAAATCATCTGCTGGCATATAATACATTTGTCCTTCCTTATCTGGAAGTTGTCCTGTACCTAGAGCAGACGCTTCATTCACCATAAATGGCGGCAAGTATTCGGTGTAACCAGCGGCGGTATTAAACTCTAAAAAATACTGAATGAGTGCACGTTGTAGTTTTGCACCCTTTCCAATGTAAACTGGAAATCCACTTCCGGTAATTTTATTGCCTAAATCAAAATCAATTAAATTATATTTTTTTGCGAGGTCCCAGTGTGGCATGGCACCAGCAGGTAATGTGGTAGTTGGTCCGCCTGTTTTTACAACCACATTGTCTTCTGGTGTTTTACCAACAGGCACTGGTGCACCTGGTAAATTAGGAAGTTGTAATAATTGATTGGTTAATGACGTTTCAATTTCCGCCATTTGTATTTTAATAGGATCTAAACTTTCTTTCCATCCAGCCACTTCTTGTTTTATCGCTTCTGCTCCAGCTGCATTTCCTGAGGCCATCATCTTACCAATTTCTTTAGATGCCGCATTTACCTTTGCCTGCGTGGTATCAAAATCCAATTGTAATTTTTTGCGCTGGTCATCTAGTGCAATGATAGAATCCACTAAATCTAACTGCTTACAATGCTTGACCGCCAATCTTTCCTTTACAAAGGCAGGATCATTTCTTAAAACACTCAACTGTAACATAAAATCAACTATTTCTGCAAAGATAACTTTTGAAAGCTGATGAACGCACTGCTTTGGGCTTTACATTTGCATTATGAGCTTTGCAAAAGACGATTTACAACAAAGATGGTGGCAATTAGAGGCCAAATTACTGGACCGTTTTGGCAAAAAGCCCGATTTAGAGGGCGTTTTGTTCTTAATTGGCATGCAGGAGACCGGTTTTATCCAAGAAAAGATCTCCAAAGAGCAAAAACAAGACCTGATGCACGTGGCGGTTTGCACCGTATTAAGTGCTAGCGACTTTTACCGTTTTGCTGGAAAAGACCCCGATGGATGGCCTCATTTTGAGCAAATAAAGGAACTGCCGGTGATGCACCTTCCTGATCAAGAAAACTTTTTAAA
This sequence comes from Sediminibacterium ginsengisoli, assembly GCA_945901845.1. Classification (GTDB taxonomy): domain Bacteria; phylum Bacteroidota; class Bacteroidia; order Chitinophagales; family Chitinophagaceae; genus Sediminibacterium; species Sediminibacterium ginsengisoli_A. Next base: position 137,808 of record CAMDLR010000001.1, read on the forward strand.
AGACCACGTTCTACTCTATTTTGAAAAAGAGGGACTTTAAAACTAGTTGATCAAATGATTGGTCAATTTGAATAAATATGCAATCTTTGCAACCTATAAATAAACAACTATGAATTTTCCTGCAAACCTATACTACACCAAAGATCACGAGTGGATTCAATTAGACGGAAACGTTGCAACCATTGGTATCACAGACTTTGCACAGCATGAACTTGGAGATATTGTATATATCGACATCAATACTGTTGGCAAAGCACTTGCCGCTGAAGAAGTATTTGGTACTGTAGAAGCAGTAAAAACAGTAAGTGATTTATTTTTACCTGTTGCAGGAACCGTTACAGAAGTGAACACTTTATTGGAAAAACAACCGGAGCTTGTTAATACGGATGCTTATGGTGATGGCTGGATGGTTAAAATGACCGTTAGCAACCCAGCAGACGTAGCCGCTTTAATGAGCAGCGAAGCTTACGCAGCCCTTGTTGGGTAACACATGAAAAAACTACATTTCTTACCAGCTTTTATTTTTTTAGGGATTAGTCTATTCTTACTCACTTTACCTGGATCATCGGTTCCAAGTGGTTGGTTTTTTATACATATCCCACAGTTCGATAAAATCGTGCATATTGGCATGTTTGGTATGCTATGCATTTTATTCCACTACCCAGCATTTCAAAGTACACTTACCAACCCGCAAAAGATAGGCTGGTACTGGCTGGTGTCAGTATTAGGCAGCTTATATGGTGTAGCGATGGAATTTGTACAAAGAGACCTTGTTGCCAACCGCTCATTTGAAGGAGCAGATATTTTGGCTGATATGGTAGGGTGCCTTGGCGCGCTTGCTATATCGGCAAGCTTTTTTAGGCAAGAGAGGCCCTAAAAAAACAGGCCCCAATAGAAATTGGGGCCATAACCAAAACTAACTGCTTATGAGAAAAAGTTGGAAAAATTGCTTTTGGGACCTCTACTATAAAGTCCTAATAAATTTCCTACTTTTTATTGGATTTATAAAATAAACCTTACAAATTATTTGTTAAATCGGGGGCTCCTAAATTGAGCCTTAGAATCTAGTTGGTTGCCGTAACTTTACACCGTGCCGCAGTTTAACTTCAACGATTCCGCTAATTTTTTATCCAAACTAACCCCGCGTAGGTTATGGAATGGAGCAAAAGTCTATTGCAGCTACCAATTAAGCCGTTTCACCGGTAAACCCATTGTTTGGGGAATTCCTATTTCCATCTCATTTGAACCTACTACATCTTGTAACCTCCGCTGCCCGGAGTGCCCAAGCGGATTAAGGGCTTTTACGAGGCCTACCGGCATGCTGCAGCCTTCATTTTTTAATGAAACCATCGATTCGGTATATAAAGATTTGCTATATCTGATCTTTTATTTTCAGGGAGAGCCCTATTTGAATCCTTCCTTTTTGGACATGGTGGCTTATGCAAGTAAAAAGGGCATTTACACAGCCACGTCTACCAATGCACATTATCTAACCGAAGAAAACGCAAAAAAAACAGTGGAATCGGGGCTTGACAGGCTCATTATATCTATTGATGGCACTACCCAAGAAGTATACGAGCAGTACCGGGTTGGCGGAAAACTGGATAAAGTAATGGAAGGCGCCCGAAACATTGTAAAATGGAAAAAGGCATTAAAAAGCAAAACGCCATTTATATTCTTTCAATTTTTGGTGGTAAAGCCCAATGAACATCAAATTGAAGACATTAAAGCACTTGGAGCAGAAATCGGTGTAGATGCCGTAAGATTTAAAACAGCGCAGGTGTATGATTACGCGAATGATCCGCACGGACTCATTCCCACCAATCAAAAATATAGTAGGTACAAAAAAGACAGTGCTGGCCAAATGCAAGTAAAAAATGGATTGGGTAATCACTGCTGGAAATTATGGCATGCCAATGTAATTACATGGGATGGGATAGTAGTGCCCTGCTGCTTTGACAAAGACGCTACTCACCAACTGGGTAATTTAAAAAACAAACCATTTACAGAAGTATGGAATAGCAAGGAGTATCATAGTTTTCGAAAAAATTTAATGACCTCCAGAAAGTCTATAGATATTTGCGCCAATTGCAGCGAAGGGCTGAGCGTTTGGGAAGACGAATGAACTAGAATTGTGCATTACCTGCGCATGCTTAAAAAATTCATCCACAAAAGCGCAAGCACCCTAATCACAATTTATCTTTAAGTCATGAAAAAAATAGCATCCATAATAGTGCTACTAGTTTGCACTTTTCAATTATTCGCACAACCCGTTCACAACTTTGAATTTAGAGGCGTATGGGTTGCTACCGTAGAAAATATTGACTGGCCAAGTAAAAAAGGTCTTCCTGTAGAAACACAAAAACAAGAATTTATCAAGCTCTTAGACATGCACCAAAAAAATGGCATGAACGCAGTAGTTGTTCAGGTGCGCCCTGCAGCCGATGCTATGTATCCATCTAGCTTTGAACCATGGTCAGAATATTTAACGGGCAAACAAGGTCTAGCGCCTGAACCATTTTATGATCCGCTCGCTTTTATGATTGAAGAAACACACAAACGCGGCATGGAATTTCATGCATGGCTTAACCCATACCGTGCGGTATTTAATGTCAACAAATCATCGATAGCAGAAAATCATATTACCAAACAGCGCCCCGAATGGTTTTTAATTTATGGGGATAAAAAATATTTTGATCCAGGAATACCAGCTGTTCGTTCACATACAGCAGCACTTGTAAAAGACCTAGTGAACAGATATGCAATCGATGCGGTGCACATGGATGATTATTTTTACCCGTACCGTATAGCAGGAAAAGAATTTCCTGACCAAGCAAGTTTTGCAAAATATGGAAAAGGTTTATCTAAAGACGAATGGAGAAGAAGCAACTGCGATAGTATTATTGTGCAACTTAAAAAAGCAATACTAGCAACCAACCCACGTGTTAAATTTGGCATTAGCCCATTTGGCATTTGGCGCAATAAAACACAAGACCCACGTGGCAGTGAAACAAAAGGTGGACAAACAAATTATGATGATTTATATGCCGACATTTTACTGTGGCTACAAAAAGGTTGGATCGATTATGTAGTACCACAACTTTATTGGGAGCGTGGACATAAACTAGCCGATTATGATTTGTTGTTAAACTGGTGGAACCAATATACATATGGCAAACACCTATACATTGGGCATGGCATTTATAGAGCTGGTACCAACGATGCTTGGAAAAATAACAATCAAATTCCAGATCAAATCAATTTATTGCGCTCTTTTACTACCACACAGGGTAGTGTGTTTTACAACAGCAATACATTTGCAAAAAATCCAAACGGATGGAATGATAGTTTGCAAAATAACTATTACAAATATCCAGCCCTCGTGCCACCCATGCCATGGTTAGATGATATAGCACCTGATGCACCTTCGATTCAAAAAAAGGGTGCCACTAATATTGTTGTAAACTATAATGGTAAAGAAAAAATAAAATCTTTTGGTATTTTTTCCGCTCCAATGGGCGCAAAAGCGACTGCTAAAAATGCACAGCTCATAAAATTAATAATAGCAACAAAAACAAGTGCTATAGATATCACAAGCATAACGCATAAGAAAAACAATAAACTGTATGTAGGATCTGTTGATCTTAACAACAACGTTAGCAGCCTTGTAGAACTCAATTAAAGTTTACCGTATTTTTTTTCTACAGCTTCAAAGCGGTAATCAAAAATATGGGTAAGCTGCGCTTTAACAAATAAAGCATGCGCGATATCACCTAAAAAAAATAGGGGTAGTTTGTAATGTACAATATCTGTCATTTCAACACCACCCTCAATTTGCTTGAAATGGTGCTGGTGGTGCCACATGCTATAAGGCCCGTAACGCTGTTCGTCTACAAAATATTTGTGGTCTTCCACATGGGTGATTTCGGTCATCCAATAAAGGGGGATACCAAGTACCGGCTTTACGGTGTATTCTATAATTTGACCAGGATACATGCGCTCACCATGGTATTTACTTACAATATTAAAACCGAGGTTGTCTGGGGTAATAGCAGCTAAGTTAGAAGGCTTACTAAAAAAATTCCAAGCTTCCTCGAGTGAAATAGGAACTTTTTGTACCGTTTTGATCGTATATACCTTAGACATAATAGCCGTTTAGCTTACAACAAAATCAGCAGGTAATTGTTTGGCTTTATTCATTAAAAAAAACGGTGGTGGTCTACATAAGTAGCCGCAGAAATTTTACCTTTAACTATGATCACTAAAATAGAACAACAAGCGGCTTTTGATAAAATGATGCATGGGCTTAATCCAGCACAAAAAAAGGCAGTAGACAATATGGAAGGTCCTGTTATGGTGATTGCTGGTCCGGGTACTGGAAAAACACAAATTTTAGGCGCGCGTATTGGAAAAATATTATTAGAAACGGATACTCGTCCCGAAAATATTTTATGTCTTACCTATACAGATGCTGGTGTTGTAGCGATGCGTAAAAGATTATTAGATTTTATTGGTCCAGATGCATATAAGGTAAATCTGTACACATTTCACGCTTTTTGTAATGACATTATACAAGAGAATTTATCCTTGTTTGAAAAAACAAGTTTGGATCCCATTTCTGATTTAGAAAAAATCGCACTTTTTAAAAAGCTGATTGACGAGTTTCCAAAAAATCATCCGTTAAAAAGATATAGAGGAGACGTATATTTTGAAATCAATAATTTGCAACATCTTTTTTCAACCATGAAAAAAGAAGGTTGGACACCTGATTATATTGATAGCTGTATTGACGCGTATATTGCAGATATACCCAACCGAGAAGCGTTTGTGTACAAGCGCGCCTACAAAGGATTTAAGGCTGGTGACCTCAAAGAAAATAAGGTTGAGGAAGCAAAAGAAAAAATGGAAAAGTTAAGGGCCGCTGTTGCCTCTTTTCCTGTTTTTCAACAAATGATGCGCACCAAAAACAGGTATGATTTTGATGACATGATCAATTGGGTGATTCGTGCATTTGATGAAGACAAATATTTACTAGTCCGTTACCAAGAACAATACCAATATATTTTAGTAGACGAATACCAAGATACCAGTGGTACACAAAACAAACTGGTTGAACAACTCATTAGTTTTTGGGACACACCAAACATTTTTGTAGTAGGAGACGACGACCAAAGTATTTACCGTTTTCAGGGTGCTAACATCGAAAACATGCAGGCCTTTGCTGAAAAGTTTTCGGATAGCTTATTAACGGTGGTGCTTACCAACAACTACCGGTCTACACAGGCTATATTAGACGTTTCAAAAACCCTCATCGATAAAAACGAAGAACGGCTTGTCAAAAAAATTGAAGGCCTCAGTAAAGATTTGGTGGCATCCAATGCAAATTTGGTACCCCTTACACACAAGCCAGTTATTCAGGTATATGAATCGCCAAGAGGCGAAATGATTGGTATTACAAACGCTGTAGAAGCCCTCATAAGCAGTGGCACGGCGCCCGGTCAAATTGCTGTGATTTATAAAGAAAACAAGTACGGAGAAGAACTAGCCAGCTATTTTAAAGAAAAAAGCATTCCGTATTTCAGCAAAAGAAATGTCAATATTTTACACCAACCAACGCCACAAAAACTAATTAAGCTACTCACCTATTTAGCTACAGAGCATGATATCCCATATGGTGGGGATGCCCTACTATTTGAAATTTTACATTTTGATTGGTTTCAAATACCCCCTATTGAAATTGCTAAATTAAGCGCAGCCGTTGCAGATCGAAGATTTGGTGATAACAAAACTTCTTTACGCAGACTTATTGCAGAAAAATTAAGTGGTCAAGGTGAAGATTTGTTTACAAAAGAAATTCCAGGCCTACAAGCAGCCGCTACATTTATTGAAAAAATAATTAGCGATGTGCCTAACAAAACCTTACAAACCGTTTTTGAAAACTGTATCAAAGAATCGGGACTGTTACGCTGCATTATGGAAAGCCTGGATAAACATTGGGAATTAAAATTATTAACTGGTCTCTTTGATTTTATTAAAGAAGAAACCCGCAGAAATCCTCGACTTACACTTGATGCACTGGTTACTATTTTTTCACTTATGAACAAAGAAGGCCTTGTGCTTCCATTAGCAAAAATAAGTGGAAGTAACACGGCTGTCAATTTATTAACAGCCCACGGATCTAAAGGATTAGAATTTGAATATGTATTTTTTGTGGGCTGTAACGCCAGCAATTGGGAAAAGAAAAAGAAGCCAGGAGGAGGCTATCAATTACCTGATACCATTTTTGTATCTGGCCCTGCACACAAAGAAGAAGAAGAATTGAGACGGCTGTTTTATGTAGCATTAACGAGGGCTGCACAGTATTTAACTATTAGCTATACCCAGTATAAAAATGATGGAAAAGAAATTGAACCATCTTTATTTGTGGCTGAAATTATCGACGGCTACGGGCTAGTACCCACAAAAATAAACATTACGGAGGAGGTGCTAAGCGAATTTGCACTGATCAGTTTTAGTAAAGAACAAGCACCAGAAATTGAAAAAGAAGAAGCTGATTTTGTACATACTCTACTTGATAATTTTGTGATGAACGTAACAGCGCTCAACAACTATTTAAAATGTCCTTTGCAATTTTACTATAACAATTTAGTTCGGGTTCCATCCGGAAAATCGGAAGCCACCGAATTTGGTTCTGCGGTTCACTTTGCACTTGAAATGCTTTTTCAAAAAATGCAAAAAAACAATAACATTTTTCAGTCCAAGGAATTATTTATTGCTGATTTCAATTGGTACATGCACCGCCACAGAGAAAATTTTACCAAAGAACAATTTGACAGAAAAATAGAGTACGGTGAAATCGTATTAACCAATTACTATAATGCAAATATTAATAGTTGGAATAAAGTGATGCTTGCCGAAACCAATATTAGAAATGTTGTTATTAAAGGGGTGCCTTTAAAAGGAAAACTGGATAAAATAGAATTTGATGGCAAAAGTGTAAATGTAGTAGACTATAAAACGGGAGATATAGATAAAGCCAGGCCCAAACTAAAACCGCCGCACGACAAAGATCCAAATGGAGGTGATTATTGGAGACAGGCCGTTTTCTACAAAATTTTGATTGACAACTACCCTTCCAAAGACTGGGAGGCCATTAGCGCCACATTTGACTTTATTGAGCCCGATAAACAAGGCGTCTACAAGCAAGAAAAAGTAGTGGTAACGCCGGGGGACATTGCTACCGTAACGCACCAGATAGAAACAGTATGGCAAAAAATTAAAAACAAGGAATTTTACACGGGTTGTGGCAAAAACGAATGCCATTGGTGTAATTTTGTCAAAACAAATAAGATATCCATTGCGCTTCATGCATTAAATGAAGAGCAGGATGAATCTGAAGATTAGCCTATGTTTGCGCTTTCAATAAAAAAGATGTTTAAACCAATTGGAACAGTTGTTTTTTTTGTACTTATTAGTATGTACATAACTGGCTGTGCCAATATTATACCACCAGGTGGAGGCCCTAGAGATAGTTTACCCCCAAAATTAGTGGTCGCATTACCCAAAGATTCTGCTACCAATGTACATACTAAAAACTTCCTACTCAGTTTTGACGAGTATGTTACGCTTCAGGGCTTACAAGAAAATTTGATTGTTTCACCTACTGTTAAAAACACGCCCATCATAGACTATAAACTTAAAAATGTTACCATTAAGTTTAAAGACTCACTAGAAGAAAATACCACGTACACACTGGATTTTGGAAAAGCGTTAGTGGATGTGAACGAGTCTAATATGGCGAGGGGTTTTAGGTATATTTTTTCTACCGGATCTACAATAGATAATGGTAATTATAATGGGCATATTGTTGTAGCTGCTACCGGAAAAGTAGACAGCACACTGATTGTAGTACTGCACAATAATTTAAACGATACTTCTATATATAAAAATACCCCTAGGTATTATACACGCGTTAATGGCAAAGGAGATTTTAGTTTTAGAAACCTTGCGCCAGGTAAATATGCAGCGTATGTTATTCCTAGCAATTTTTCTAGAAAGTATGATGACAGCACTAACTATTTTGGCTTTTTAAATGCGCCTGTATTGGTGTCAGAAAAAACAAAGTCAGATACCATGTATGCTTTTGAAGAATTTAAAAAATTAGAAAAAAAGATATACGCAGGGGCAAGTAGTAAAGATACAAAAGAAGATAAACGCTTAAAATACAATGCTTCTTTTAACAATGGCGAGCAAGATTTACTAGGGCCATTAGAATTGACATTTGCAAAAAAAATAACGATAAAAGACACGGCATCCATCAAGCTAGTTGATACAAATTTTATACGCAAAGAAGGTTACACGCTTACCCTAGATAGCGCCACTACAACATTAAGTATTGGCTACAACTGGCCAGCAGCAGAACCCTTTAAACTACTGGTACCAAAGGGCGCTGTCACAGATAGCTTAGGTAATACCACGGCCAAATCTGATACCTTATCTTTTTATACCAAAAAGGAAGTTGACTACGGACTCATCAAATTTAAATTCCCAAATATTGACACTAGCTTACATCCCGTTTTGCAAATCATTGAAAGAAATGAAGTGATCAATAGTTATGCTTTAACCAGTAATCAATTCGTTATTAAAAGATATAAGCCGGGCAGTTACGAATTAAGCATACTTTTTGATACCAATAAAAATGGGATTTGGGACACAGGTTCTTTTAAAGGCAACAAAAGACAGCCAGAAATTGTTATAGAAATTCCGAAACCTATTTCAGTGCGCAATAATTGGGATAATGAAATAACGGTTACTTGGTAAATAATTAAAGCATGCAACTACCTTCTTCCTTACTTGAAAATGCAGTGGCCCAATTTTCCAAGCTACCCGGTATTGGAAAAAAAACAGCCTTACGCCTTGTGCTGCATTTACTTAAGCAAGACGCTGAAGATGTTACCATGTTTGGTGACACCATTACAAAAATGCGCAATGAAATCAAGTTTTGTCAACGCTGTTATAATATCAGCGATGGCAATATTTGTTCTATCTGTTCCAATAGTTCCCGCAACCAACACATCATTTGTGTCGTTGAAAATATTAGAGATGTAATTGCCATAGAAAGTACGGGACAATTTAACGGTACCTACCATGTACTCGGCGGCATTATTTCGCCTTTAGATGGTATTGGACCAGAGCAATTAACGATTGAAGCCCTTACCGCTAGAATTGAAAAAGAAAGCACCGAAGAAATCGTATTTGCCCTCAACCCTACTATTCAGGGGGATACCACCATCTATTATATCCAAAAAAAGATAGCGCCACTTGGCTGTAAGGTAACCACCATTGCTAGAGGTATTGCCTTTGGTGGCGAATTAGAATACGCAGATGAAATGACACTTGCTAGAAGTATTACCAACAGACTACCTGTAGGTCAATACGTAAAATAAATTATACAATATGAAAGCTTGGTTAAAATTTACCCTCGGGTTCATTGTAATTGTGGTTATTGCTGGTGCAGGATTTGCATGGTGGGTATACCATAAACCACACCGTGACATTAACAATGAAATAGCGGTTAAAGTAGAAGCCAATGCATTACTTGACGCTTTCAAACAAAATGAAAAAACGGCAAGTGCCAAGTACAACGATAAAGTGTTAGAACTCTCCGGCATTGTAAAAGAGGCCTCAAAAAATGAGGCTGGTAACTGGGTGGTCAATATTGAAAATACAACGCAAACAGGTAGCATTACCGTTGCGTTTAGCGCCTTACAAGATGCTATACAACCCTTTGATAGCATATCTTACAAAGGAATTTGTGCAGGTTATTTTCCTGAAGATAATAGTGTAGTGGTCAATGAAGCGGTGCTTCTATTTAAAAGTAAAACAGATACCACAAAAAAGATTACGGCAAGTGTTGAACCTGTTCAAAAAGATAGCATACTTAATTTTAGTACAAAAAAAGGTAGTGTCAAATTTGTATCACCCACCGACCCTGATGTAAGTGCTATTAACAACGAAGTATCCAGTAAAATAAACGGAGCGGGTGAGATACGTTTTAGTTTACTATTCAAAGGATTTCAATTTAAGTATGCAGAAATGCAAACGCATTTTAATGAAGAATATGTTGAGAGTGAAAAATACCCGAGGGCTAGTTTTACGGGAACTATTCAAAATATTAAAAGCATTGACCTCACAAAAGATGGCAAGTATACTGCCAAAGTTGTTGGGACTTTAACCATGCATGGTGTAACAAAACCAGTTCAAACCTCCGCAACCTTAAACATTAGTAAAGGAAAGATTACCGCTGCTGCAACAATTGGCATCATCCTATCAGATTTTAATATTGATGCAAGCGCCGTTACCGAAAAAGTAGATCTAGAAATTAATTGTAATTACTCGCAATTATAGGGTTTTACCTATCTTTGCGTTCTGCACAGGCGGATTTGTTTATTGTTCAGCCTGTACATTCGAGTAGCCCCCTACTTTCGAACACAATCGAACTAATAAACGTATGATAGCAAAGCCCACCTTAACGCTCCCTACGTTTTTAGCAAGATCATGTAACAAGTGGATCAACCAATTGTAAACTATTGAGGAGATGCGTATTAAAAACGAATTAGAACAAAGAATTTTAGTGATCGATGGTGCGATGGGTACCATGATTCAGCGTCACAAATTAGAAGAAGCCGATTACCGTGGTGAACAATTTAAAAATTGGCATACCGATGTTAAAGGTAACAATGATATGCTATGCATTACGCAGCCAGATATCATTGTAGGCATTCATAAACAATATTTAGCTGCCGGTGCCGATATTATTGAAACCAATACGTTTAGTAGTACCACTATTGCGATGGCCGATTATGATATGCAAGCGTATGCTTATGCATTAAACGTAGCAGCTGCAACCTGCGCCAGACGTGCGGTAGAAGAGTTTACAGCAGAAAATAAAGATTGCGGACCCAAATTTGTTGCTGGTGCGATAGGCCCTTTAAATAAAACACTCAGTCTTTCTCCTGATGTAAACAATCCTGGATTTAGAGCGGTTACTTTTGATGAAGTAGTCGTGTCTTACAAAGAACAAATTAAAGGAATGGTAGACGGTGGTGTAGATCTACTACTTATCGAAACTATTTTTGATACCCTCAATGCAAAAGCAGCCATATTTGCTGTCAAAGAATTTTTTAGAGAAAATAATATTCCGGAACTGCCTATCATGATTAGTGGCACCATTACAGATGCATCTGGCAGAACCTTAAGTGGTCAAACACTGGAAGCATTTTACACATCCATCAAACACGCCGAGCCACTGAGCGTAGGTTTAAATTGTGCATTAGGTGCCGCTGAAATGCGCAGCCACATAGAAGAATTAAGCCAGATTGCTAGTTGTTACACATCGGCATATCCCAATGCAGGCTTACCTAATGCCATGGGTGAATATGATGAAGCGCCGCACCAAACAGCACACTTTATTGAAGAGTGGGCGCGTCAAGGATTTGTAAATATTGTGGGCGGATGCTGCGGTACCACACCAGATCATATCAAGCATATTGCAGATCATGTTAGAAAAATGGCACCTCGAAAAAAACCTACAGTAGCTACTTCAATTGCGTAAGCACAATACGATTTTATGAGTTCAACGATAACGATACAACCCTATTTAAGATTAGCCGGACTTGAGCCACTTATTATTAGACCCGAAACAAATTTTGTAAACGTTGGCGAAAGAACCAATGTAACTGGGTCTAAAAAATTTGCGCGTCTCATTAGAGAAAATAAATATGAGGAGGCTTTATCAGTTGCTAGACAACAGGTAGAAAGCGGCGCACAGGTGCTGGATGTAAACATGGATGACGCATTACTAGATGGTGTAGAAGCCATGACAACGTTTTTAAATTTAGTACAAAGTGAGCCGGATATTGCGCGCATTCCAATCATGATTGATAGCTCTAAATTTGAAATTATAGAAGCGGGTTTAAAATGTGTACAAGGAAAATGTATCGTAAACTCTATCTCCATGAAAGAAGGAGAAGAGAAATTTATTGAACAAGCATTTAAGTGTAAAGCATATGGTGCAGCTGTTATTGTGATGGCATTTGATGAAATCGGACAAGCTGATACCAAGGAGCGAAAAATTGAAATTTGCCAAAGAGCTTACAATATCTTAACAACAAAAGTGGGCTTCCCTCCCGAAGACATCATTTTTGATCCCAATATTTTTGCAGTAGCAACAGGTATCGAAGAACATAATAATTATGCAGTAGATTTTATTGAAGCGACTAGGGAAATTAAAAAAAGAATGCCGCTCACTAAAGTAAGTGGCGGTGTATCCAACGTTTCTTTTTCATTTAGAGGCAATGACCACGTAAGAGAAGCGATTCATTCGGTGTTTTTATTTCATGCTATCAAAGCGGGCATGGGGATGGGTATTGTAAACGCAGGCCAGCTTGTTGTATATGATGAAATTGAACCTACACTTCGCGCGTTGTGTGAAGACGTACTCCTCAATAAAAACAACGATAATAACGAGGCCACCGAAAAATTAATTATACACGCCGAAACTGTTAAGGCAAAAGGCAAGGTTGAGATAAAAGATGAGGCCTGGAGAAACGAACCCGTAGAAAAAAGATTGTCACATGCACTTATCAATGGTATTACAGAATACATTGAAGCCGATACCGAAGAAGCAAGACAAAAATATCCGCAGCCACTTGATGTAATTGAAGGACCACTCATGGATGGGATGAATATTGTAGGTGATTTATTTGGTGCCGGTAAAATGTTTTTACCACAGGTTGTAAAAAGCGCGCGTGTTATGAAAAAATCAGTGGCAGTATTAACGCCATTTATTGAAGCTGAAAAAGAAGAACGCAAACAAGCACATTTGGCTGCAGGTACAACCAATACAGAAGCCGCAGGTGCTGCTAAAATATTACTCGCCACCGTAAAAGGCGACGTTCATGACATTGGTAAAAACATTGTAGGTGTCGTACTTGGTTGTAATGGATACGATATCATTGACCTTGGCGTTATGGTACCTACCGACAAAATTTTAGAGGCGGCACAAAAGGAAAATGTTGATATTATTGGACTTAGCGGTCTTATTACACCTTCATTAGATGAAATGGTGCATATCGCTAAAGAAATGAAACGCAGGGGTATGAAACAACCACTACTCATTGGTGGTGCCACTACCTCTAAAATTCATACAGCGGTTAAAATAGCCCCCGAGTACCAAGATGTAATTCACGTGCTTGATGCTTCTAGAAGTGTAACGGTTGCAGGGTCTTTATTAAGTAAAGATCAGCAAGCTGGATTTTTATCTGATACACAAAGTGATTATGCTCAACTCAAATATCAATTTGACAATAAAAAACCAACCAAAGAATACCTCGCGTATCAAGACGCGCTCAATAATAAAATGGCTATTAACTGGGATGCCTATCAACCAGTTACACCTTCGTACACAGGAACTAAGCTCTATAAAAATGTTGACCTTGCTATATTAAGAGAATTTATAGACTGGAAACCATTTTTTATTACCTGGGAAATGCACGGAAATTTTCCAGCCATTTTAACGGATGAAGTTGTTGGAAAGGAAGCTAGTAAATTATACGCCGATGCCAACGCATTATTAGATACCATCATTACAGAGGAGTGGTTAACTGCAGATGGTACGATTGGATTTTGGCCGGCTAGTAGTGAAGCAGATGATGTAACTGTTGTTGCAGACAAACGGGTAAAGCTTTCTTTTTTAAGACAACAAATTAAAAAAGCACCTGGTCAACCTAACTTTTCATTAGCCGACTTTATAGCGCCTGCATCGAGTAACAAAGAAGATTTTATGGGCGCCTTTGCAGTAACTATTAAAGGTATCGAACCACATATCCAGGCCTTTGAAGCGCAGCATGACGATTACAATAAAATTATGTTACAAGCGCTAGCAGACAGGCTAGCAGAGGCTTTTGCCGAATACCTACACTTACAAACTAGAAAAACAGATTGGGGTTATGCCGTGTCTGAACAATTGGATAACGCAGCACTCATTGGTGAAAAATATGTGGGCATTAGACCTGCACCGGGTTATCCTGCATGTCCCGATCATACCGAAAAATACAAATTGTTTGAACTCTTAAACGTTAAGGATGCTATTGGCATCGAGCTGACAGAAAATTTAGCCATGTATCCTGCATCATCGGTATGTGGTTGGTATTTTGCAAATCCGCAAAGCACCTATTATGGGCTTGGAAAAATTATGCAAGATCAATTAAAGGATTATGCGACCAGAAAAAACATGCCGCTAGAAGAAGCAGAACGCTGGCTTAGGCCCGTTCTTGAATAATGTTGTAATCCATTATACTTTTTCAAGTAGCCACCAGAGCCTTTTGCGTGGCTTAACGGTATAATTTTTTTTGACATAGGCTTGTATATACTGCATCGCTTCGTCTATGTCATCGGTAAAAAGCATCAGTTTTTTATCTTCTGGAGATATCGTTCCTTTTACGATCATCGCATCTACCATATCCATAACCGGCCTAAAATATTCTTTGCCATAAATAACAATCGGAAAATCGTTAATCACGCCTGTTTGAGCAAGGGTGAGGGTTTCAAAAAATTCATCCATGGTACCAAAGCCACCTGGCATAATAACAAAAGCATAAGAGTATTTTACCATCAACACTTTTCGAATAAAAAAGTAATCGAAAGTGATCCACTTGTGCATGTACGGGTTGGGCTGTTGCTCAAAAGGAAGTTTAATATTACAACCCACCGATTTCCCGCCTGCCTCCATGGCACCTTTATTAGCAGCTTCCATAATACCTGGCCCCCCGCCGGTCATGGTGGTAAAGCCAAGAACTGCAATACGCTTACCAAACGCTGTGGCCGCTTTATAATAAGGATGATCGGGCTGATAACGCGCAGAGCCAAATACGGTAATACATGGGTCTAAAAAGTGTAATGCGCGAAACCCCTGTATAAATTGAATGAAAATTTTCCAGGCAAACACAAGCTCATTGATACGCGGCTTAGGACCATCGAGGTAAACAAATTCTTTAGCAGGTATGATTCTTTCTGTGTTTTCCATAATAGATGTTGTAATGATAACGAATGGGATCTAATAAAATTGTTAATAATACAAGACAGGTTGTAATTTAGCCATCTAATGAAAAGATTTGTTTACTTATTCCTTTTTATCTGCATCGTATTTAAATTACCTGCACAAAATAAGGTGGTGGTAGAGGCCATCAGAAGCTTTTCTATGTTTGGTCCTAGTATGTACTATTTAGAGGATACCGCTGTCCAATCAAGTATCAAGAGCAAACTTTCGATACTACTTAATAAATATTATAACCTATCATTTTCCAATCAATCGCTACCGATTGAAAATTATACAAGTACAGAAGCATTAAAAAATAATGTTGGAAAATTTAGTGGTTCGGATACGAGTACTTGGCATTTGTTTATCGAAGTATATGAATATGACCCTATTAGTTTTTTAACTGAATCTGCGCTTGAAGCACCCGATAGTACGATTATTTCAGCGGCATCAAGCATCTTCCAAATAAGTTGTATTCTCACAAATGGGCTTCAAGAAATCATCAGCAATCAAAGTGTTTTTGCGGCAATAAGTAATACCGAAACGGCAGGATTTGGGATTCGGCCTAAAAATATTTTTTTAACGAAAAAAAGTTTTGCGTCGGTCATACAAGTTGGCCTGCAAATGGCACTTAATCCAGACAATGAAACCTTGGTTGCAGATATCAAAGCGCCAGCGGTATATTATGCAGATAATTTTATGATGGGTCATATAAAAAACGGATCAAAAATATTAGTTAACAAGGTCAAAGACACTTGGAGTTATACAATTGTAGGCAACCAAGAATTATTACGAATGGGTGAACAACTCTTTGATGAAATTTGGTTGAAACGAAAGCTTGTCGATAGCACTGCCTCTCCACTACTACTTAAAAAAATAAAAGAAACAGGTAATACCGCGAGTTCCGATTTTATTTATTTGAGACAAGAATGCCGAGACGTATACCAAGACAAAAACTATACCATAAAAATTGCAACAGAGATAGATCCATATAGCACTGCCTCTAGTGAAAAGGAGCTTTTTTCTAATTATTTATCAGGCGAAGTGCACCTGATGTTAGAAGGAAAAGATACAGCAGCCATTTTTACCATCACTAAAAATAAGGGAGACCCTTACAAACGAATCTATTTGGATGAAACAACCAACGGGATGGATAGTAGTTCCATTGCCAAAGTGAGTAAAAAAGAATTTCCATTTCAAGTAGGCTATGATTATCAATTAACGGGAAAAATAAGAGGAGAGCGGTTTACCATTCAAAGTTTTTGGAATCATGAAATGAAAGAAATGTATCTGAACAATAGGCTCATTGGTATTGTTAAGGGGAAAATAGACCCAGAAAATTTTATCATTGTCGATGATTCAAGTAATGCATCAATCATGAAAGAATTATTACTTATTGCTTACAATAAATTTTTACTATAAATGCGCGTTATTTCCTACAATGTAAATGGCATCAGGGCTGCCATAAAAAAAGGTTTTGTTGACTGGCTAGCTACAAATCCCGCAGACATTATTTGCTTGCAAGAAACCAAGGCCACCAAAGAAGACGTTGATACAAGTGACATTGAAAAATTAGGTTATCATTGCTATTGGTTTTCTGCACAAAAAAAAGGATACAGTGGCGTTGCCATTTTTACAAAAATTAAACCGGACAATGTAGTGTATGGCACGAACATTGAACAATCCGATTTTGAAGGCAGGGTAATCCGTGCAGACTTTGGTGATATCAGTATTGTTAATGCTTATTTTCCTTCTGGCACCAGTGGTGATGAAAGACAAAATTATAAATACCAGTGGCTCAACGAATTTGAAAACTATTTAGCAGTACTTCGTAAAAAAAGACCCCAACTTATTGTAGTAGGTGACTATAATATAGCACACGAGGAAATTGATATTCATGACCCAAAAGGCAATAAAAAGAGCTCTGGATTTTTACCAGAAGAACGCAGCTGGATGAGTCAATTTTTGGAAAATGGTTGGGTAGACACTTATAGGCACCTAAACCCAGCTGTTGTAGGCGGTTATTCCTGGTGGAGCCAACGCTTCCCATCGGTTCGTTTACAAAACAAGGGATGGCGTATCGATTACATCGCTGTAACAGATTCGCTATCTAGTGCCTTAAAAGGCGCCTTTATTTTTCCAGACGTAAAACACAGCGATCACTGTCCTATTTTTGTAGAATTAAGCCTAAAAAAGGGCAAATAACCCATTAAATACCTTCCTACCATGTTGATTTACAACGTCACTACAAAAATTGACCCCTCTATTCACGAAAAATGGGTGGGTTGGATGAAAGACCACCATATTCCGGCCGTCATGCAAACAGGTTGTTTTACCCATTACCATTTTGTTCGAGTTTTAGACATCGATGAGATGGATGGACCTACCTATGCAGTTCAATATTTTATAGAAAATAGAGCGCAGTATGACAAGTATATCGATACATATGCATCGGCGCTAAGACAAGACAGCACGCAGCTTTGGGGCCAGTTAATGATAGGTTTTAGGTCATTAATGGCAGTTGTGAATTGAGTGTGGATAGATTTAAAAAATGATTTTGGTAATCACAAATCTTCATTATATTGTTCTAAAACCCTTATAGGCATTGAATTCTAGGCTATATCGCTTGAAAGCCTTTGCAGTAAAGGATTTCAGCGTTTTACGAATACTATTTTCGACGAATATCATTTTTTGAAAAAGCCTGTAATCCCTTTGCTTAAAGGATTTGGAGCTACCCACAAAATTTGTTTTTCAATAAAAAAGTTTTGAGGATAGGGAAAAGCGGATAAATTTGTTTTGTTATTCAAACAACTAAAAAATCATTTATGAACAAAGCAGAATTAATCGCGCAACTTGCTGAAGATGCTGGTATTACTAAAGTACAAGCTAACGCTGCGTTAGACTCTTTCGTAGACACTGTTACTAAAACACTTAAAAAAGGTGATAAAGTAACTTTAGTAGGTTTCGGTACTTTCTCAGTTTCTAAGCGTGCAGCTCGTATGGGCCGTAACCCACAAACTGGTGAAGCAATCAAAATCAAAGCTAAAAAAGTTGCTCGCTTTAAAGCAGGTAAAGAATTAAGCAGCAAAGTTTAATTTTTGCCCAAAAAAAAGAATTGAACCCCGCTTTCGCGGGGTTTTTCTATTTTTGCACTTCAAGATTGTTCATTTAAAAATTTAAACCATGGGTAGAGGTGATAAAAAAACCGCAAAAGGCAAGAGATTCAAAGGTTCATTTGGAAAAAGCCGTCCAGCTAAAGTAGCTATTGTAAAAACTGCAAAAGCTGTTGCTAAAGCATAAAAAATAATAAGCCCCCAAATTTGGGGGTTTATTATTTTAAGAAACTATACTTTTTGTTTCGCAGCTATTTCTGTTAAAGCTGTTACTAATTTATCAAGGTCTTCGATTCTAGTATATACATGTGGCGTGATTCTTACGCAACTAATATTTTCCCAAACAATACCTACCGTATGAATTTTATAATTGGTGTAGAGCGCCCCATCAAGTGCAGCGGGTGTCATGCCATCGATTGTTACACCACAAATGCCACAGGCATATTTATCTTTTAAAGAAGTATGAATTTTTACACCCGGAATTTGAGCCGCTTTTGTAGCCCAATAATTTTTTAAATAGCGCACCCTTTCTTCTTTTCTTTTGGCACCAATTGCCATGTGAAAGTTAACGGCTTCGCCAATGCCTTGTTCTATTGGGAAGCTTCTGGTACCAAGGGTTTCAAACTTTCTAATATCATTACTAAGGGGCTTGTCATTACACAGTAGTGGCCAAATTTTTTCAATCTTATCTTTTCGAATCCAAAGCATGCCACTACCAATTGGCGCCGATAAAAATTTATGCAAACTGGTTCCAAAATAATCGCATTCTAAATCTGGAATTTTAAAATCAAGTAGACCAAAAGAATGTGCACCATCAACTAACACTTCAATGCCGCGCGCATGTGCCATGGCTGCAATTTTTTTAACGGGCATGATTTGTCCCACCCAATTTATGATATGGGTAATATGAATAAGTTTGGTACGCGGTGTAATTGCTTTTTCGAAAGCGGCTACAATGGTATTATCATCTTCGATTGGGAAATCAAAACTAAGTTGCGTGTATACAATGCCATCTCGAAGGGCGCGCTGACGATAAGCCTGAATCATGTTGGGATAATCCTGCTTGGTTCCAATCACTTCGTCTCCAGCTTTAAATGGATAGCCAAAAATGACCGTATTTAAGGCTTCTGTAGCGTTGCGGTTAATGGCAATCTCATCAGGTGAACAGCCCGCTAATGTGGCCAGTTTATAACGAACTGGCTCTCTGCCTTGGTCCAAAATACGCCACATATAGTAAGACGGTGCCTCGTTGGAAAGCTTATTAAACCGCTCCACAGCTTCTTGTACCACCCTAGGAGAAGGACTTACGCCCCCATTGTTAAGGTTAACCATATTGGGGTTTACCGTATAAGCCTGCTGGATCACAGACCAATAGTCTTCATCGGCGGCAAGCTCCTGAGGGGTTAGGCCCTCGGCTTTTTGATACACTTTTTCCCAATCTGCGGCCCAGGCCTGCTGCATAAGGCTAGGCACACTAAAAGCTGCAGTTAAGCCAGCTATTTTTTGGATAAACTTTCTACGTTCTGTCACTGTTATGGTATTGATAAAGTAAGTTAAGAAAATTTCTTACGCAATTATTCAATTAACTTTGTGATCCATTTAGAACTATGAACAAAAAAACGCATCGCATTATTGTATTATCAGTAACTGCTTGTTTACTTACCCTTTTTGCTGGTGAGGCAGTTGCGCAGTGTTCTATTTGTACCAAAACAGCTTCTCAATTAGGCGATGGTCCCGCAAAAGCCCTCAATGGTGCTATCTTATATTTAGCTGGTGCTCCACTAGCTATTATGGGTTATATCGGTTGGCGTTGGTGGAAAACAGAAAAACAGTTTAACGCCGCCGAAAAGCAAACAAAAACGGATGCTTAACCGGTAAACAATGCATGTAACTACAGAAAAAGTAAAAGGCAACTCAGCATCTAATGCAAAGTTCTCCATTGTGATTCCTAGCTGGAATAATCTAGCCTATTTACAATTATGTATAGACAGTATCAAAAAGCATTCGAGATTTAATCATGAAATTATTGTCCATATTAACGAAGGTGTAGATGGCACACTGGAGTGGATTAAAACACAACCAGATATTAGCTATTCGTATAGTAAAGAAAACATTGGTGTTTGCTATGCTTTAAATAGTTGCCGTGCACTCGTAACAACAAATTACTTGTTATATATTAACGACGATATGTATGTGTGTCCAAATTGGGATGCACCACTTGCAAAAGCGATTGAGGAAACGGGCGATAACCTGTTCTTTTTTTCAAGTACCGCTATCGAATTAAAAGCGCAAAGTAATTGTTCCATTCAACATGATTTTGGTAAAGACATTACTTCTTTTAATGAAGCTGATTTATTAGCAAACTATGCATCATTACCCTTGCAGGATTGGCAGGGTGCTACATGGCCACCCAATATTGTTCACGTAGATACTTGGGACGCAGTTGGTGGTTACAGCAACGAGTTTAGCCCAGGCATGTACTCCGATCCAGATTTTTCTATGAAACTCTGGAATGCAGGTGTGCGGCTGTTTAGAGGGCTTTCTGAAAGTAGGGTATACCACTTTGGATCTGTTTCTGTAAAGCGTATTAAACGCAACAAAGGCTATTTTACTTTTATCAAAAAATGGGGGTTTACGTCTAGCACTTTATCTAAATACTATTTACGCAGGGGCGAAAAATTTACTGGACCACTCCCAGAAGCAAGCGTTCCAATTAGTGTACAGCTCAAAAATTTTATAAAAAGACTGCACGTAAAGTTTTTTGCTAGTCAATTTTAAAAAACATTTTTACGGCGAATAATATTTTAAGTAGCGCCGACTTCTTTTTATACGCGAGTATTAAATTACGGTAATCAAAAAATAATTTTGCGCGTTTACAATTATTGACAAGCGAAAAGCTTTGGTAACTATTGTTTATTTTTTCAAATACCCCCGCGTGTTGGTGGCCCGTTTCTTTTACTTTATGATAGAGTAATTCCATACGCGCGCGCGCGTTTTGTTTTTTTTGCGCCAGTGTTAATGACGCTGATTTGTTTTTTGTGGTATCCGCACCAATGGCATTTTGTGTGTGCTGGCGGTAATGCACCAGTGGCTCATTTACATACACAACAGTGCTGTAACAAGTGGCCACAAAACCCAGCCAAAAATCATGCGTAACAAGGGTTGGAAAAGGAGCTGCCTTATCTACTAATTCTTTTTTAAAGAGCATCGCATGACCTGGGGCCCAGGCACCAATAGCATACATAATAGGCGTATGATATGCAAGTTGGTTTTTTATAGATGACATTTTTTGATGTAATAAATTCCCTTGCACATCTATTAATTCAGAATCGGAATAGGCTAGCATTTGATCTCCAATAGCACTTATTAGTACCTCCAATTTATTAGGCATCCATATATCATCTTGATCACTTAAGGCAATATAATGCGCATTCGCAAACAGCATTCCTTTTTCAAAATTTTTAATGTACCCTAATCTAGTTTCGTTTTGAACCAGCATTACCTCCGGATGATGCGCCGCAAAATTATTTGCAACAATTAACGTGTCATCTGAAGAAGCATCGTCAATAATAATTATTTGAGTTGGCTTATGCGTTTGCTGCGCAATACTTTCTAATTGCGCTAACAAATAAGCACTACCGTTGTAGGTAGCAACAACAACAGTTACTGTGGGTTTATTATTTTCCAAACTACCCATTACTAATATGCTTGTACAAATTCAAAAATATTAAATTGAGGGTTTTGCGACTCCGCAGAAATGGTCGCTAATAATTTAGTGGCGTCTACGTCTTGCATTCTTTTTTGTTGAATCAATCGTAGTGCTTTTTGTGTGAGCAACCAGTTTTTTCTTGCGGGGTCATGCAACTGCTGTTGATGTGCTGCAATGGCTTCCGCGAGTTCATCGATACCTGATTTTTGAGCCGCAATGGTTTTGATTATAGGTATTTGATACGAAGTATTTGAGAAACTTGGCGCCATCATTTGTTTTAAATGATGTACAAATTGATCTGCATCTGGACGGTCGCTTTTGTTCACCACAAAAATGTGTGCGATTTCCATGATGCCAGATTTCATGGTTTGCACTTCATCGCCCGCTTCTGGCACAACTACAACAACGGTGGTATCTGCGAGGCCCGCAATTTCAATTTCACTTTGTCCAACGCCAACTGTCTCTACAATTATTTCATCAAATCCAGCAAGTGACATGAGCTGAGTAATTTCTAAAATATGCGTATGAAGTCCGCCCAGCGCTCCTCTACTTGCAAGCGATCTTATATATACATTCGGATGGTTGTACCAGTCACTCATTCGAATCCTGTCGCCAAGTAGTGCCCCTAAATTAAAGGGTGAAGAAGGATCTACACAAAGCACACCCACTTTTTTTCCAGCACCCACCCAATTAGCAATTAAGGCGTCTACGAGTGTGCTTTTCCCTGCACCCGGAGGGCCGGTAATACCAGTAACCGCGCATTTATTTGTAGGTGTAATATGCAATAACTGCTGATAGCCTGCTACTTCATTTTCTACCCAAGAAATACCTCTAGCCAAAGATTTAAAATCTCCTGCTATAATACCTGCTGCTATTTCCTGTGCGTTATTCATCAATATTATTTAATGATTTTAAAATTACTAAAATCAAATAGTCGAATGCCCGTTAATTTTTCGAAGTAATATAAGATGCGGTCTTTGAAAGAAAAACTTTTTCTTGTTGTATCAATTTCGATTTTCCAACTTTGTGTAGCAATGCGTGATTGCATTACACTAGGATGCGTACCAGCAAATTTTTCGAGTGAATCATAGGCCGTAAAATCCCAGTGCTGGTTGTCTTTTAAAATTTCGTTGAGCTCCTCGTCTGAATGCCAAAGTGCGCTAAAGTTTTTTATTTTTTTTGCCATTTGCGCAGGGCTTTTTACCCACCCGTAATGGTAAACGCTTGCTGCGACCTGCTTTACATTAATTTTAATAGTTCCTTTTCTAAATCCTTGAGCGTCTTTGTAAGCACTAATTTCTTTTTTATTTCTAATAACGCGCACTTCTTTATTGTACCATTTTCTACTATCACCCACATAATCGTATGTGCCATAAAAATGTACATAATCAAAAAGTAAGCCTTCTACACGGGTGTCGTTTTGATATTGAATACAAGCTTCTTTAATACCAGCAAGGTATTTTTCATGTACCACTTCATCACCCTGAATATAAAAAGCCCAAGTACTATTTGGATCAATGAGCGCAAACGCTTTATTGGTTTCTACGGCTAATACAGCACCGCCTTTTCGTAAACTAGGATCCCACTCCGATTCATAGATTTTTATTTTAGGATCGCCTATTGAACGTATGAGTCCAAGGGTGTCGTCATCAGATTTGCCCACAAGTACAATCATCTCGTCTACCACGGGTAAAATAGAAGTAATCGCTTCCACAATGGGGTAGTCATTGATTACTGCATTTTTAATAATGGTAAAGCCACTCATATTCATGGCTACAAAGTAACCGTGAAATTGGGGGCAATCCAAGTAATTAGTGTCCCAAGCTGCACAAAAGCATTATTTTTGATCCTGGTAAACACCAATGCAACATTTATGGAAAGAACCCTCTGCTTTGATTTTGGTAACAGCCGGCTAAAATGTGCTGTATTTGAAGGGCGAGACCTGCAAGAAACCATTTATTTAACCGATGATTCGGTGGAGAGCATTGACGAATTGCTAGAAAATCACCATCCTACTAAAATTATTTTATCCTCTGTGATCAAGCACCGTGAAGGATTAGAGGCCCAATTAGGGGCTGCTGCTAAATTTCATATGCTCGGTCATGCCAGCAAATTACCCATTACCACCCCAGTTGGGAAGCCAGAAACCATTGGGGCAGATAGGCTAGCCATTTGTTCGGCGGCTGTAGACCTATTTGGAGGGCAACACAACCTAGCCATTGGCCTAGGAACCTGTATTACGTACAATTT
The DNA here is from genome assembly GCA_945901845.1 of Sediminibacterium ginsengisoli. Classification (GTDB taxonomy): domain Bacteria; phylum Bacteroidota; class Bacteroidia; order Chitinophagales; family Chitinophagaceae; genus Sediminibacterium; species Sediminibacterium ginsengisoli_A. The sequence continues at coordinate 161,977 of CAMDLR010000001.1, forward strand.
TACCAATAAATACCACGAATTTTTAGGTGGAAGCATCTCGCCAGGTATGAACATGCGTTTTAGGGCCATGCACGAGCAAACCGCCCTTTTACCCCTTATTGAGGCCCAAAACCAGTTCCCACTGGTAGGATATGACACCAAAACCAACCTACTTTCGGGAGTAATACTGGGAATGGCCAAGGAAATTGACGGTATTATTGAGGCATACGCCGAAAAATACAGCAACTTTAACGTGCTCTTAACCGGGGGTGATATGCCTTATTTTGTACCACACTTAAAAAACAGGATATTTGCCGACCCTAACTTAATATTTAAAGGCCTTTATGCGATCAGTGAGTTTAATAATGGGTAGGTTTTTCCTGCCAATGCTAATTACCGGATGTTTCTTTTTGAATGCGAAGGCACAAGAAAATTCTCCTTTTACAAGGTATGGATTGGGTGATGTATCACCTGGAAGCCATTCCATTAGTAGATCGATGGGGGGGATTACCGCAGCTTACGCAGATGGTCAAGTAAACAATGTAGGACAGGCCATTAATTTTGGCAATCCAGCTACTTATGGAAACTTTTTTATGGTGTCGTACGATTTAGGTTTAACCATCGATTCAAGAACTTTAAGAAGTGCAAATCCTTCCGATAAATTTACTTCTAATAATTTTTATCCAACCTATGTTGCATTTGGTGCACCCATCAAAAGCAAAAAAAACTTAGGCTTTGCATTTGGATTAAGGCCTGCCAGTAAAATCAATTATTCGGTGGTAGAACGAACAAGAATCGCAAACGATAGTTTGGGTACTGTGTATGAAGGAAGCGGTGGACTCAACCAATTATTTGTAGGTCTTGGGAAAAAATGGAAAGGATTTAGTGTTGGATTTAATACCGGATATAATTTTGGACGAAGAGAAATTTCAACTAAAAAAACTTTCTTAAACGATACTGTATTTTATTATCAATCCAACTCTGCAACAATTAGTAATTTTGGTGGTGCATTTTTACACGGTGGTTTTCAATATGATTTTGTGGTTGCCCAGTCTGTAAATAGCTTAACTAAAGTAACCAACAAATATTGGATTAGACTAGGTGCAACGGCTACTATGAGTCAGCAATTAAAAGCCACACAAACCACTACCAGAGAGACTTTCACGCAATCTCAAACTGGTGATTTAACCATCGATAGTGTTTATAAGGTTGTTGATTTACCTGGCACCATAGAAATTCCTGCTACTTATACCGCTGGAATTACATTACATAAAACGGCTAGCAACAATAGAGGTTTATTTGAACTTTGGTCACTAGGTGCCGAATATACAAGTACGCAGTGGACTAAATATAGATACTACAATCAATCAGATAGACTGGTAGATAGTTGGCAGTTTAGAGTAGGTGCTCAATTTTGTCCTGATCCTGTTGCTGGTAGAAATTATTGGAGTAATGTAAATTACCGTGCTGGATTTTTTGTAGGTGAAGATTATGTAAATCCAGATGGCAATGGTTTAAAACAATTTGGATTTTCGATGGGCATGGGACTTCCAATAAAAAAATGGAATACCTATGACAGACAATTTACCGTTCTTAATACCACGGTACAATTTGGTAAAAGAGGATCTAACGTAAATAATTTTACAGAGAGCTATGCACAATTTACAATGGGCTTTAGCTTAAGTGACCTTTGGTTCCAGAAACGTAAATATGATTAATCATATCACACATAAAATCTTTTCTACAGCAGCCATCTTTTTTGGCTGCTTTTTTATGATTGCCTGCGAAAATGATATGAACGCTATAAAAGAATTGGGGGCTAAAACAACCAGTATCGAAGAAGGCATTCAAATAGAAAGTTACCTAAGCAACGAAGGAAAAATAAGCGCTAAGTTAACGGCGCCACTATTACTCCGTTATCAAGGGGACAGCGCCAGAAAAGCAGAATTTCCAAAATCATTACACGTAGATTTTTACGACGATAGTCTCAAATTAGAGAGTAAACTAGACGCCAAATACGGCCGTTACCTCGAAAATGACAGAAAAGTGTACCTCAGAGACAGTGTTGTGGTATTTAATTTAAAAGGAGACACGCTTTTTTGTAAAGAACTCTATTGGGACCAGGGAACCGAACAGTTTTTTACCAATAAAGAGGTGACGCTTGTGCAAACCTACCCTTACAAGCAAAAAGGAAAGTATGCCAATGGGTTTACTTCCAACCAAAATCTCACAAATATTGTGTTCTATACCGTACTACCTGGTAGCTATGCCGTTATACCAGATAGCGTTTTGTCAAAATAATTTTTGAACTAAAAATATAAGATCATGGAATATAGGAGAATGGGGCGTACCGGTTTACAACTGAGTGCCTTAAGTTTAGGAAGCTGGGTAACCTTTCACAAACAAATTGAAGACAATACCGCAGACACTTTAATGGGTATGGCATACGATGCTGGCATCAATTTTTTTGACAACGCAGAAGGTTATGCATTTGGTGAAAGTGAAAAAATGATGGGTCGTGTATTACAACAAAAAAAATGGGACCGCACGTCTTACACACTTTCTTCAAAAGTATTTTTTGGATGGAGAACAAACAATAAACCCAATCAAACTGGACTCAGTCGCAAACACATTATAGAAGCCTGCCACGAGGCTTTGGAGCGTTTACAAACAGATTATTTAGACCTTTATTTTTGTCATAGACCAGATCAAAATGTGCCCATCGAAGAAGTAGTTTGGACAATGCACAATCTAATTACGCAGGGTAAAGTATTGTACTGGGGAACCTCGCAGTGGAGTGCTGCTGAAATTATGGAAGCACACCGTGTAGCAGATCAACATCATTTAATTGGACCTACTGTGGAACAACCTCAATACAATATGTTTGAGCGTTTTAAAATGGAGCAGGATTATTTACCGGTGTTTAAAAACAAAGGTTTGGGTACCACCATTTGGAGCCCACTTGGTGCTGGTTTTTTAACCGGGAAATACAATGAAGGCATACCTACAGATAGTAGATTATCGTTAGAAGGTTTTGACTGGCTCAAAGAACGCTGGGTACAAGAGGGTAAAATAGAAAAGGTAAAAAGTTTGAGCGTTTTAGCTGCCGAACTAGACATTACCATGGCAGCACTAGCCATTGCCTGGACCCTTAAAAATCCAAATGTGACAACCACCATTTTAGGGGCTACTAAAGCGTCCCAATTAACCGAAAACTTGAAAGCCCTAGAAGCGCAAAAACTACTAACCACAGAGGTTATAGCGCATATCGACACCATTTTAGGCAATAAGCCATTTCTGGATTTAGCATAATATTATATGTATATTTACGATTGTCAATAAGACTATGGCAGAGCAACTTTATACCATTATTTGGATTGTAGTATCACTTATTTTAATTGGCTTTTTTGCTGGTTACGAAATCGCTTTTATTAGTGCCAATAGGCTTAGTATTGAGCTCAAAAAGAAGCAAGGACTTAGAAGTGGCATCATCCTCTCAAATTTTATGGAAAGCCCGGCAAAATTTATTGGCACTTGTTTAATTGGACTCAACATTGTACTGGTTATTTATGGACTTTTATTCACTGCTTTTTTAAAAAGTATTGCATGGAATCCACTAGAAGTAGAAAACGAATACCTCAAACTTGTTATTGACACCATCATCTCTACTTTTGTAGTACTTGTTTTTGGAGAATTTATTCCGAAGGCAATTTTTAAAGCACGCAACGATAAATTAATTGCATTTTTTGCACCTGTTGCACAAATTTTTCATTCCTTATTACAACCCCTTGCTAGCGTTTTTGTTGCTATCGCACAGTGGATATTGACCTACATTTTTAATGTGCGCGTGAACAATAAAAATGAAGCTTTTAGCAAAGTTGACCTTGAACATTTTTTTCAGCAAACCAAAGATCAGGACGAAGAAAACCAAGAATTAAATACCGAACTTTTTGAAAATGCATTAAGCCTTCCGCTCGTGAAAATCAGGCAGTGCCTCGTTCCTAGAACGGAGATAGAGGGTGCTGATATCCATATTAGCATTGAAGCATTAAAAAAACAATTTATAAAAACACAGCTGAGTAAGCTGGTAATTTATGATGATAGTGTAGATTCTATTTTGGGCTATGTGCACCAAATTGACCTTTTTAAAAGGCCGACAACCATACAAGAAATTTTACATCCAATTATTGCAGTTCCAGAAAGCATGTCTGCTACAGATCTTATCAATAAATTTACGAAAGAGCGTAAAAGTATTGCTTGGGTGGTAGATGAATTTGGTGGAACCGCAGGAATTGTTACCATGGAAGATGTGCTGGAAGAAATTTTTGGTGAAATTAGGGATGAATACGACGTAGAGGAATTTGTAGAAAAGCAACTCGCTGCAGACGAATTTATTTTTAGTGGTCGACTTGAATTAGACTACCTCAAAGAAAAATACGAATTGGATTTTCCTGAAAATGAATCCGAAACACTCAGTGGTTATATCATCAACAAGCATGAAGCCATTCCCAAACAAAAAGAAACCATTATTGTAGACCATTACCAAATTGATGTTTTAACGGTAAGCGATACAAGAATTGAGATGGTAAAACTTAAAATCTTACGCTAGAAACCCTAACTTTAGCCTCCAAAAAGGTTCCTACAATGGCATTATTTAATAGAAATAGAGGCGAAGAAAAGGCGGAAATGACTTTTATAGACCACCTAGAAGAACTGCGTCAGCATATTATAAGGTCGGTAATTGCTATTTTGGTGATGGCGGCCATTATATTCATCTACAGAGACTGGGTTTTTGACAACATTATCACAGGGCCAATCAACCCGGATTTTATCAGCTATCGTTTACTATGTAGCTTTAGCCATTGGGCGCATATGGGTGACGCACTTTGTATGCCTCCGGTTAATATCAACATGCAAACCACCACATTTGGCGGTCAATTTTTAAGTAGTATTTCCCTAGCACTCGTTGGTGGTATACTTATTGCTTTCCCGTATATATTTTGGGAATTTTGGCGTTTTATTAAACCTGCATTAAAAGACAAAGAATTATCCAATACCCAATTTATTATTTTTTGGGTTTCGTTTTTCTTTTTCTTGGGCGCGGCTTTTGGTTATTTTTTATTGGGGCCATTTACGTTTAACTTTTTAGGAAGTTTTACGCTTGGCACAAAGGGAGTACTCGAAACAAGACCTACACTCACCGATTATTTAGATAATTTAACCAATTTGATACTTGGCTGCGGCATCGCTTTTGAACTGCCTGTACTAGCCTATATACTAACTAAGATTGGTTTAATCACGCCCGTTTATTTAAGAAAAGTTCGCAAGTATGCAGTAGTGATCATCTTGTTAGCTTCTGCTATCATTACACCTAGCCCCGATTGGATGAGCCAGCTGATTGTGTTCATTCCCTTATTTACGCTCTATGAATTGAGTATTTTAGTATCTGCTAGGGTAAGCAAGCAAAGAATTAAAGAAGACGAAGAAGAGTGGAGTTAAGGGCGTATCTTTCAAACTAGTTTAATACTTTAGATTATGAATTTTGTTTTTGACGCATCTAAACCTATTGCTATTGGATCAGACCATGCTGGCTTTGAATACAAAGAAGCGATTAAAAAATGGTTAGTGCACAAAGGTTACCAGATCAAAGATTTTGGTACACCGTCTTTAGATTCTGTGGACTATCCCGACTATGCGCATCCAACGGCAGCGAGCGTAGCGAGCGGTGAAAGCACCTTTGGTATATTAATTTGCGGAAGCGCTAATGGTGTTGCCATGACAGCCAATAAGCACCAATCTATTAGAGCTGCACTATGCTGGCAAACAGATGTAGCCACACTTACAAGACAACACAACGACGCCAATATTATTTGTATTCCTGCAAGGTTTGTTGCATTAGCACTTGCCGAACAAATGATTGAAGTATTTATGGAAACCGCTTTTGAAGGTGGTAGACATGCCGGTCGTGTTGGAAAAATTTCATGTTCTTAATTAATCAATAAAATCCTCTTATGAAAAAATTGATCTGGATCTTTTTTCCTTTGATGAGTACACTTGCGTTTGCACAAAAAACGGATGACCTCACCAAATTTGGAAAAGCAATTACAGTTAATGGTCTAAAAGAAAAACTAACTATTTTGGCGGGTGCCGAAATGGAAGGTCGTGAAACAGCTACACCCGGACAAAAGCGTGCAGCTGCTTATATCGAAAGTGAATTTAAAAGAATGGGCTTACAGCCAGGTAATGGTGATAGCTACCAACAATTGTATCCGGTTTATCAAGACGCACTCACTGAAAAAAAATTAGTGGTGAATGGTAAAAATATGGACTGGGATAAAGACTTTAATTTTTCTATGCAAACCATTGCTAGTGGTAATTTTAACTTTAACAGCATTGTATTTGCGGGTTATGGTATTGTAGATTCAGCAAAAGGTATCAACGACTATGCTAACCTTGATGTAAAAGGAAAAGTGGTGGTAGTTGTTGAAGGTTCTAGTGCAGGTATGCCAACAATGGGTGTTGGTGGAAGCCGCGCTATGAATGCGAACCCAGCATCTCCTGCAGCAAAAATGCGCGCAGCAAGTGCTAAAGGTGCAACCGGATTACTTTTTGTTTCTGCCGATTTTCCTAAAAGAATGGCTACCCAAGTTAAAGGTGGCATGTACCTGAAAAAAAATAATGCACCTGGCTTTTTAATGGTGAATATTTCTGCAGCTGTTGCTAGTTCATTACTAGGTAATACAACCACTTTAAGTTTAACTGATATTGCAGGTGCTACCAAAGGTGGTTACAATGCTGGTTTACAAATTGTTGCCACTAAAACAACTGAAAATTTAGAAAGCAGTAATGTAATTGCTGTAATACCAGGTACCGATAAAAAAGACGAGTACTTGTATTTAACAGGCCACTACGATCACTTAGGTAAAAGAGGTGATGTAATTTACTATGGTGCCGATGATGATGGCTCTGGTACCGTTGGTGTTATGCAAATGGCAGAAGCTTTTGCAGCTGCTGCTAAAAAAGGAAAGTACCCACGCAGAACAGTTGTATTTATGGCTGTGAGTGGAGAAGAGAAAGGCCTTTGGGGTTCTGAATATTACTCGGAGCACCCTATATATCCTATGGATAAAACAACTGCAGATTTAAATACAGATATGATTGGTCGCGTAGATACAGAGCGTATGACTGCCGATACATTAAATTATATTTATGTAATCGGTCATGATAAATTAAGTTCTGAATTACAAACAATCAATGAAACTGCTAATAAAAAATCGGCTAACCTAGTGCTTGATTATAAGTTTGATGATCCTAACGACAAGAATAGAATTTACTACCGTAGCGATCATTATAACTTTGCTAGACTAGGCGTGCCTATTTTATTTTTCTACGATGGTATGCTTCAAGCAGACTACCATAAACCAACAGATACCGTAGATAAAATCAATTTCGAATTGATGCAAAAAAGAACTTTAATGGTATACTATACTGCATGTGAAATTGCAAATAGAGATGCAATGTTAAAAAGAGATATTCCTTTAACAATGCCTGCGCGTTAATACGCAGTTTTGTTGACGCAATAAAAAAGCCCTCTGAAATATCGGAGGGCTTTTTTATGTATACAATTTTGTAGCTACTACTGTCCTAAAATATAAGCAAAAATAAGCGGCACTACAATGGTAGCATCACTCTCTACAATAAATTTAGGCGTATTAATATCTAATTTACCCCAAGTAATTTTTTCGTTAGGAACCGCACCAGAGTAAGATCCGTACGATGTTGTTGAATCACTGATCTGACAAAAATAACTCCAGAATGGAACGTCATGCCATTCTAAATCTTGGTACATCATAGGCACTACGCAAATTGGAAAATCACCAGCAATACCACCACCTACTTGGAAAAATCCTACACCCTTGCCACCACTATTGGCTCTGTACCATTCGGTAAGCATGATCATATATTCGATACCGTTTTTTACGGTGTTCGCTTTTAATTCATTTTTAATTACATAGGATGCAAAAATATTTCCGGTCGTACTATCTTCCCACCCTGGTACAACAATTGGAATATTCTTTTTAGCAGCTGCCACAATCCAGCTATCCTTAGGATCAATTTCATAATATTGCTCTAATTCGCCGCTCAATATAACTTGATACATAAACTCATGCGGAAAGTAACGTTCTCCTTTTGCTTCTGCATCTTTCCAGAACTTTACAATATGCTTTTGTAAACGACGAAACGCTTCTTCTTCCGGAATACAGGTATCGGTTACACGGTTGTAGTGGTTCTCTAATAAATCCCACTCGTCTTGTGGTGTTAAGTCTCTATAATTTGGCACACGCTTGTAATGGCTATGGGCTACTAAATTCATTACGTCTTCTTCAAGGTTGGCACCTGTGCAGCTAATGATCGCAATTTTATCTTGACGAATCATTTCTGCTAGGCTAATACCTAATTCGGCAGTACTCATGGCACCCGCTAAACTAACGAGCATTTTTCCGCCTTCTAATAAATGTGTTTCGTAACCTTTTGCAGCATCCACTAATGCAGCTGCATTAAAATGGCGATATTGATGTTCAATAAACTGGGAAACAGGGCCTTTTGTCATGGTATTTAATTTGTGAGGGCAAAAGTAATTTTTTTAACCGGTTTTCTTTGTTGAAATTTGGGTCATGAGAGTCCTTTTTTTAGCCTTAGCAATGGTAGCGAGCATTTTAGTGAGCGCCCAACAAAAACCCTCCGATTTAGACAAATCGCCCATGGACATGAGTTATTGGCCTGCTAACTTTCCCATGCTTAAATTAAGCGGGAAAGCAAGTGGTGAGCCTAAAGCCAGGGTCATTTATGGAAGACCACAAAAAAATGGCCGCCCGCTCTTTGGTGACATTGTACAATACAATACCATTTGGAGACTCGGCGCCAACGAAGCCACAGAAATTGAATTTTTTGTGCCCGTAAAAATTGCCGGAAAATTAGTGCCTAAAGGACGCTATACCCTCTATGGTATTCCAAATGAAAACAGTTGGACACTCATATTAAACACCGATAATTTTAGTTGGGGTAATTTTAGTTACAATGCTAAAAAAGATTTGTTACGCACCGAAGTGCCTGTGATAAAAACACTTGATAGTACCGATGCTTTTACGCTCTATTTTGAAGAAACAAATTTGGGAGCAGGTCTTATTATTATGTGGGACCAAGTAAAAGTGATGTTACCCATTTCATATGCTAAAGAAACCGTTACAAATAAAAAGAAATAGAATTTTAATTTTACCCTTATGAAATTAGCTACTAAATATATACACGCAGGTACAGAGCCAGATCCATCTACAGGTGCCATCATGACACCTATTTATCAAACTTCTACCTATGTACAAGAAGCGCCAGGCGTTAACAAAGGATATGAGTATGCAAGAAGCCAAAACCCAACAAGGGCGGCCCTTGAGAGTGCTTTTGCTGAAATTGAAAATGGAAAATTTGGACTTGCATTTAGTAGTGGTGTTGCTGCTACAGACGCTGTTATTACACTACTTGAACCAGGCGATGAAGTGATTGCAGCAAATGATATGTATGGTGGAACCTACCGACTGTTCACTAAAATATTTGCCAAGTATAATATTGTATTTACGTATGTTGATACGACTGATATTACACAAATAGAAAAAGCAGTTTCTAGTAAAACTAAAATATTGTGGATTGAAACACCTACCAATCCACTCATGAATATTACGGATATTGCAGCCGTTTCTGCGATTGCAAAAAAGAACAACATCTTACTTTGTGTAGACAATACTTTTGCGTCTCCTTATTTACAAAATCCATTAGACCTAGGTGCCGATATTGTGATGCACTCTGCTACCAAATATTTAGGGGGGCACAGTGATGTGATACAAGGTTGCCTTGTTATGAACGACGCAGCACTTCGCGAAAAATTATATTTTATTCAAAAAAGTAGAGGCGCTGTGCCAGGCCCTATGGATTGTTTTTTAGTGTTGAGGGGTATTAAAACACTTCACCTGCGTATGCAGCGTCACTGTGAAAACGGCGCTGCTATGGCCGCCTTTTTAAGGCAGCACCCTAAAGTGGAGCGCGTTTACTGGTGCGGGTTTGAAGACCATCCGGGTTATAGCGTTGCCAAAAAGCAAATGCGTGGCTTTGGCGGTATGATGAGCTTTACTTTACAAGATGACAGTGTAGAAAATGCTGTAAGGGTTTTATCTAGTACCAAAGTTTTTGCACTCGCCGAAAGTTTAGGTGGCGTAGAATCACTCATCAATCATCCAGCTTCTATGACGCACGCTTCAATTCCAAGAGAAGAACGTCTTAAAAACGGACTCTCTGATAGTTTAATTAGACTCAGTGTGGGTGTAGAAGATATTGAAGATTTAATGGCAGATCTCAATCAGGCGATTGGATAATTAAACTTTACTTATTTATAAAGCCAATTTGCTACCAAGTCTATTTAGCTCGATCTCTGCAATTTTAGCGGTGTATTGTAGGTTCACCAAACGGTAGCCAACATTTTCAAAACTCTCTTGTGCCTGGCGCACTTCAATAATAGTTGCTTGTGCCAATTCAAATTTTTGCAATACCAAATCCAGCAACTGAGCAGATAATGCATAATTTTTAGCTTCTGTCTCTAACTGCGCCAGTGCATTACTGTAAGCATTAAATGTTTTAACAGCATTGGTTTCTAGCGTTAGTGCTAGATTTTCTTGTTGGATTTTTGCACTGCGTGTATTGATGGTGGCAACCTCTTGTTGACGTTTAAATACAGAACCATTATATAGTGGGACGCTTACATTCACACCAAAAAATGGACCATAACTTTGGTTGAGTAATATAAATCCTGCTGCACTTTTATTACTATTCATGTTAAAGCCTGTTGTAGCTCTTAAGGATGGCATACGAAGTGCGGCTGTTTCTTTTTCAATGAGTTGATTGATGGTAATTTGTGTAGCAGCTGCCAAATAATCTGGATTGGAAGGTAATGTTGCCTTGATATTTTCTAATGATAAGGTTTTATCAATTGCAATTTTATCGTCTACTACAATAACAGAGTCAGGCGCTTGCACCATGGATTGTAGTAGGTCTGCTTTGCTTTGTTTGATAATTAAATATTGCGTTTCGAGGGCCTGCTTTTGCTGGTTTAAATCAAGCTTGGCCTGATAGATATCTGCATTGTTAGCAAGTCCTGCTTGTTGTCTTGCTTCTAAAACATCGAATCTTTTTTGAAAAACGTCAATTGATTTTTGAATGGTTTTTAGAAGTTCTTGCTGACGCACAATTTCATAATAACGAACGCTAACAAGCGCCATTGTATTTTGAAGTTGCGCATTGAGTACATTTTTATTAAGTAATTCTAATTGCGCCAATCTTTTTTGTGTGGTTACTATACGGTTGCCATTATATAATAACATACTTCCCGTAACACCTACTTGTAAAATATTAGATCCTACATTGTTACGCTGTGTGTTACGGCTTGCATCCGGAAATTTTTGATTGATCGTAATGATTTGTTCGTTATCGGAGGCGTTTAAATTGACCGTTGGAAGTGCTCCGGCAACACCCGGGTTGTTGTTGATATTACTAATCGCTAATTGGTTTCTAACTAGTTCAACATCATAACTATTTTTAAGTGCGGTAGTAATGGCGTCAGCTAGGGTTAATTTTTGTTGTGCATCAACATGGGTAGCAGCTACAACAACGAGTAATATAACAAACCATTTTTTCATAGATTAGTTTTTCAGGACCATTAACCAACAAGCGTTCCCACCTGCATACCTTCTACTACTTTCAATAAATTACCTGGCTTGTTCATATCAAAAACAATGATGGGTAATTTATTTTCCATACACAAAGTAAAGGCGGTCATGTCCATTACTTTTAAATTTTTAGAAATACAATCTTGGAAACCAATGGTTTCGAATTTAGTAGCGGTAGGATCTTTTTCTGGATCGGCACTATATACACCATCTACACGGGTGCCTTTTAAAATGACATCAGCCTTCATTTCAATCGCACGTAGTGAACCCGCTGTATCTGTTGTGAAATAAGGATTTCCGGTGCCTGCACCAAATATAACCACACGTCCTTTTTCTAAATGTCTAAGTGCTTTACGGCGGATGTAAGGCTCTGCAACCTGCTCCATATTAATGGCACTTTGCAGTCTTGTATACACGCCAATTTTTTCTAGCATCGCTTGCATCGCCATCGCGTTGATTACGGTAGCAAGCATGCCCATATAATCTCCGTGTGCACGCTCAATACCACTATCCGCTTCATTCATGCCTCTATAAATATTACCGCCGCCAATTACAATGGCTACTTGCACACCTAGGTCTACTACTTTTTTAATATCCTGTGCATACTGTTCAATGATTTTTGGATTGAACGGATCGCCATTTCGTTGTTCACCTAATAAGGCTTCGCCTGATAATTTAAGTAAGATTCTTTTGTACTTAGGAAGCATAATGGGTCATTTATATATGCAAATAACCTCAATTTTTAGCCAAGTGCCAAAGAAAACCGGGGCAAAAAAATAGAGGCCCGTTAGGGCCTCTATGTATAAGCAGTTTTGAACTACAATTTAACCTAAAGCTACACGCTTAAACTCTGTAACAACAACGTCGCCAGCAGATTTTAAGTAAGCCTCAACGGTGATGCCACCATCCTTTACAAAGGCTTGCGCTAAAAGGGTATTTTCTTTGAAGAAAGCGTTAAGCTTACCTTCTGCAATTTTAGCAACCATCTCGTCTGGTTTGCCAGCCATTTTAGGATCTTCTTTCATGGTATCAATGATGATAGCACGCTCTCTTACGATGGTATCTGCAGGAATAGAATCTGCATCAACAGCAAGTGGGTTCATCGCTGCAATTTGCATTGCTACGTCTCTACCAGCTTCTGCTGCTTCTTTATTTAAACCTACTAATACACCCATACGGTTTGCACCATGGATATAAGATGCCACAAAAGCAGCTTCTACTCTTTCGAATTTAGCAACACCAATTTTTTCACCGATAGAAGCTAATTTATCATTAATCATATCAGACACTTTTGCGCCGTTGATCATTACTTCATTTAATTCATCTGCAGATTTTACATTGTTTGCAACAGCAGCATCAGCAATGCTTTGTGCAAATGCAACGAACTCCGCATTTTTAGAAACGAAATCAGTTTCGCAAGAAATACAAACGACAAAACCAGTTTTGTTATCTGCAGAAGTTTGTGCAATAATCACACCTTCTTTTGCTTCACGGTCGCTACGTTTTGCAGCCACTTTTTGACCTTGCTTACGTAACCAATCGATAGCAGCTTCAAAATCACCAGCAGATTCTGTTAATGCTTTACGGCAATCCATCATACCTGCGCCAGTTGCCTGACGAAGTTTATTAATATCTTGGGCTGTAATGTTTACAGTACTCATAATAATTATTTTTTAGGCTTTATGAAAATTGGGCCACAAATCATTACCAATAGGTATTGAAGTGATGGCCCAATTGAATTGTATTTTATTTTCCAGCAGGACGACGTGTTCCTGTTGTAGTACGACGCTTAGGAGCAGCACCATCTGCGCTAGCAGGAGCTCTGCGACCACCGCGACCAGCTTCGGCTTGTGCTTCTGCTTCGAGTCTGCGCGCCTTTGCTTCGTTTTCGTTGTTTGATTCTTCAGACTCATCATCATCTTTAGATGCTTGACGCTCTGCTAAACCTTCTGCGATTGCAGCAACGATGTAGTTGGTAATGATTGCAATAGATTTTGTTGCATCATCATTTGCAGGTACTGCAAAATCAACTTTGTTAGGATCACAGTTGGTATCTACCATACCAAAAGTAGTGATGCCTAAACGCTTTGCTTCTGCAAGTGCAATATGTTCTACACCAATATCTACTAAGAAAAGTGCAGCTGGTAAACGGCCTAATTGCGCGATACCACCTAAAACTTTTTCCATTTTTTCTTTGTCACGACTTAAAGTAAGACGCTCTTTTTTAGTTAAGCTTTCTGCGCTTCCGTCAGCTAACATTTTTTCAATGCTTTGCATCTTTTTAACGCTCTTACGAACGGTATTAAAGTTAGTAAGCATACCACCTAACCAACGCTCAGTAGCATAAGGCATATTCACACGCTTTGCGCATTCGCTCACGATTTCTTTTGCCTGCTTTTTAGTAGCAACAAACATGATCTTCTTACCACTCTTTGCAATTTGCTTAACAGCGGCAGCAGCTTCTTGTAAGTGATCTACTGTTTTATTGAGGTCAATAATGTGAATACCTTTCTTCTCAGCAAAGATGTAAGGTAACATCTTAGGGTTCCACTTCTTTTTGAGGTGACCAAAGTGTACGCCGGCCTCCAAAAGTTGTTGCTGTAATGAAGTATTATTTTCCATTGTATGATTGTATAATTTGTTAGAGTATAAGTTTGATTAACGTTTGCTGAACTGATAGCTTTTACGTGCTTTCTTGTGACCGAATTTCTTACGTTCAACACTACGTGGATCACGCTTCAATTGACCAGCTGCTTTTAAAGTAGGACGGAATTCTGGATTCATCTCTAATAAAGCACGAGCGATACCAAGCTTTGCAGCTTCGGCTTGACCTTTGAGGCCACCACCTTGTGCGTTAATTACGATGTCAAATTTACCTTCCACTTCAGCGGTTTTTAAAGGCGCTACTACTTGATTTTGCAAGTATACAAGTGGGAAATAAGCTTTATAGTCTTTGTCGTTTACAGTGATCTTACCTTCACCCTTGCTAATAAATACACGGGTTACAGCTTCTTTACGGCGACCAACTGCGTTTTTTTGTTTTTCCATTTATGTTGGAATTAATGTTTTGTAATTGGTTTAGAATGTAAGTTCTTTTGGTTGCTGTGCGCTGTGTTGATGAGCAGCACCTGCATATACAAATAACTTTTTGATCATCTTGCGACCCAAACGGTTTTTAGGTAACATACCTTTTACCGCTCTTTCCATAATTACTTCTGGACGACGCTTGATTAAATCTTCTGCAGCTTCTTCTTTTTTTCCACCCGGGAAACCAGAGAAGTTGATGTATTGTTTGTCATGAAATTTGTTACCAGTGAAAACAACTTTTTCGCAGTTAATCACAATAACATAATCGCCACAGTCAACGTGTGGAGTATAATACGCTTTGTTCTTACCACGAAGAACAGCCGCGATTTTTGATGCAATACGTCCTACGGTTTGATTAGTACCGTCAACCACATACCAGTTGTGCTGAACAGTAGCCGCGTTTGCATGCTTGGTGGTGAAATGAAGTTTACTCATAATATTTGGTTTTAATGACCCAGCGCTATCCCGCTGGTTTTAAATGGAGGGCAAAGGTGAGGCAGTAGAACTGATTTACCAACTATTTTAAGGTTTATTTTACGCGAACCTTTATAAAGCATTGATTTTCAATGATAAATTTGAATAAATAAATTAATGATCAAAATATATATTGATTATCAATTAGTTATGGGAGCTCTAAATATCTAATGCCATTTGAACCTGGAGAACATACTTACCAAATGTTGTAATTTTGTAGTCTATGAAGAAAATTGCGTACTTAATTGTGCTAATGGCACTCCTTCAAAATACTGGGTATGCGCAAACATCACCCACAGGCAACTGGCTCATTTATTTTGGAAATCAGTCTTTTAAAAAAGATTGGCTTTGGACCAATGAAATTCAGCATAGAAATTACAATGCCTTTGGTGATCTAGAACAATTACTAATTAGAACAGGGATCGGAAAAAATTTAACACCTAATAACAACAACTTACTTTTAGGCGTAGGGTATATTCAGTCGGAACCGTATACCACTGGCACCAATATTAAAACGAGGCAAATTGAATGGCGCACTTACCAACAGTTTTTAACCAAACAAAATATTGGAAGGCTATACGTTCAACACCGCTACCGTTTAGAAGAGCGTTTTATGCCTGATAATTTTAAAATTAGATTCCGCTATTTTTTAGGTTTGAATATTCCCATTAGCAAAAAAGAAATGGGGGCTAAAACTTGGTATGCGTCTATGTACAATGAGGTATTTATGCATACTGCTTCTACTTTATTTGACAGAAATAGAGTGTATGGTGCAGTTGGTTATCAAGTAGGCCCGGCCATTAAATTAGAACTTGGACTGATGCAGCAAATTCAACAAAACAAAAGTCGTACCCAATTTCAATTGGTGGTGTTTAATAATTTACCATTGTAACTATGTACCTCAACTTTAAACCACAGTCTCTTTTTACAGGTCATGAAATCATTGATGGCTACAACACCGTTGTTGTTACTACACAAGATGGAACCATTGTAGATGTTATAAACGCATCAGAAGCGGGGGAAGACTGTAAAGTTTTGGATGGTATCTTATCACCAGGTTTTATTAATGCGCATTGCCACCTAGAATTATCACATTTAAAAAGTGCTATTCCAACGAATACTGGTTTATCAGAATTTGTAAAACAAATTATACCCAAACGCGCGGCGACACTAGAAGTGATTGAGGAAGCGATTGAAGCAGCCGAAACTGAAATGTACAATAATGGTATTGTGGCAGTGGGTGATATTTGTAACACAGCAGATACCATCGCTGCAAAAACCAAAGGTAAATTAGCGTACTATAACTTTATTGAAATTTATGGATTAGATCCACTACTTGCTGCTCAAAAAATGAATGAAGGACTTTTGTTGCAGGCGCAATTTGAGGCAGTACATTTAAAAGCAGTGGTAGTTCCGCACGCACCATACTCTGTTCCATCAGCGTTACTTCAGTTACTTGCAAAAAAATACGGATCACATACCGTTAGCATGCACAACCAAGAAACAAAAGCAGAAAACGATTTTTTTGAAAATAAAATAGGAGCGTTTGTAGACATGTATGCAAGAGTAGGTGTTGATTTAGATTTTTTTACGCCAACAAAAACGACCAGCTTACAATCGGTGCTTCCTTATTTAAGAAATACTGCAAAAACAATTTGGGTACACAATAGTTTTACATCGGAATCAGATATTAAAGCTGTGCAAGCTACTAACACAGATGCTTATTGGTGCTTGTGCCCTAGCGCCAACCAGTACATCGAAAATACCATGCCACCCGTTCAATTACTACGTGAACAACATGCAAATATTGTAGTAGGAACAGATAGCTATGCCAGCAACTGGTCATTAAGTATGCTCGATGAATTAAAAAAGATTCAGACCTACAATCCGCAAATACCACTCGCAGAAATGCTAACCTGGATTACAAGTAATGGTGCGCGTGCCCTTCAAATGGAAGACAAACTTGGTAGCATTGAAATTGGAAAAAAGCCAGGACTTGTACTAATCAAAAATCTTTTGGACCTACATCAATTAACCAGTAATAGTTTTGCTAAGCGCATACTTTAAAATTACCAATGACAATTAAGAAAATTATTTACTGTTCATTTTTGTTATTACTAGTGGGTATCAATAAACTTGTAGCACAGGAATCGATTTTATCAGGAAAAGTAGTAGACACAAATCAACTGGCATTAAAATCTGCTAGCGTACAACTTTTTGATAGTAAGGGATTAAAAGTTACAACAACGATAACTGATTCTACCGGAAGTTTTTCTTTTAAAAAGATAATTCCTAAGGGATCATTTCTAGTTGTCTCCTATATTCAATACGGATCAAGAACTGTTTTTATTACAACAATAGAAAAGACAATTGATTTAGGAAAAATTATTTTATCTCCCGATCAATACTCCCTTACCGATGTAGTCGTAAAAGGTAAAAAATTACCCATCAATTTTAAAGTGGACAAGCAGGTATTTAAAGCCAGCCAATTTGCAAACGCTGCTAATGGAAATGCCATTGATGTAATAAAAAATTTACCCGGTGTTACCGTAAACGGGCAAGGAGAAATAAGCTTACGGGGTTCAGGTAGTTTTCAAGTAATGATTAATGGAAAACCAACAATGGGAGACCCTAGTTTTGTATTAGCACAATTTCCAGCAGGCTCCATAGAAAGTATTGAAGTAATTACAAGCCCAGGCGCAACTTATGATGCGGACGGAAAAAGTGGAATTATTCAAATCATAACTAAAACAAATGTTGAAGATGGCTGGATGATGCAATCAAATGTTATGTTTGGAACACCTCCTTTACATGATTTTGGTAACCAAAGATATACCTCGCCGCAGCGGGGTTCTATTGATGTAACTGCTGGATTAAGAAAAAACAGTTGGGATGTAAACATAGGCTTCAATCATCTAAGAAATGATATCGCAGGATATAGAGAAGGAGATGTGAACACCACTATCAATGGAATATTTACCAGTTTCCCTTCTGAGGGTGAACGTAGTTTTAAAAGATATAACACGGGCGGGCGCATTACCATTGGATATGATACAAAATCAGGTAGCAGATGGGAAGCAGGGGCATTTATTGGCAAAAGATTTCAGAGCCGGGTTGCAGATTTATTTTACAAGGTTTCTCACTTAAGAATTGCTTCAGGCGCTATAACGCGTTTCAATTATTACAATGAAAATACGCAGGATAAAGAAGGGATATTTTCACTTGTAAATATGGGGTATGCTCATAAAATTTCTAGCCAATCCAACATCAATTTTTCATTGCAATATGAAGGTGCTAATTTATCTGGCTTAACAACAAATAAAAATTACAACAACGAAACTAAAAGTTTATTATTTCAGCAAACAAATAACCCAAGTACCAATCCACTCGACGCCATTAGATTTAAAACAGATTATTCGTTAAAAGTTGATGGTAAAACTATCAACATGGGTTATCAATTACGTATTGACAAGCAAAATGGCGTATTTGATTACAGGTATCAAAATATGGGTATGCCAGGTTTTGTTATAGACCCTTTATTTTCTAGTAGCATCAAAGTGGAAAATAATATTCATGCAGGCTATTTACAATTCAATGAAAAGAAAAATAAAACATTTACTCAATTTGGATTAAGAGCAGAGAATCTTTCGAGAACCTTAATATTTGCAGGCAACAGTAATTCTAATGCCCTTCAACTACTTAGCCTATTTCCTAGTTATATTATTAGACATGATCTAACACAAAATCTAGTAGTAAAAACAACGTATTCCCGCAGGGTAAAAAGAACAAATAATTTTGAATTAAATCCACTTCCTGAAAGAGAACACTCAGAAACCCTCGAACAAGGAGATCCTAACTTACTTCCAGAGCTAACCGGACTCTTTGAATTAGGCATAGAGAAAAAAATGCAGCAGGGTAGTTTTTTTATGACTTTGTATTTCCAGGATATTAAAAATCCGATTCAAAGAGTTAACAACGTATTTAATGATACGATACTAAATAGGGTATTTACAAATGCTACAAAAGCTGTTCAGGTAGGATTAGACATGAATTTGTCAAACAGGATTACTCCATTTTGGGAGTCTGTCATTGGAGGAAATATTTATAATTATAAAATTAGTGGCTCCATTTTTAATGGTGCAATAAAAGTGAACAATGCAAGTTGGATATATAGTATTAATACCTCACAAACATTTACACTTACAAAAGGTTTAGTAATACAAGCTTCCATTAATTATTTATCAAACAGGGTAACAGCACAGGGAGAAGATGGCGCTTTTCTTACCCCGCATTTGTCGTTTAAAAAAACAACACAAGACCAGCGCTGGTCTTTTCAAATGCAGTGGCTGAATATAGACATGGGGGCAAATGTCTCCAACAGACAAAGAATAACAACGAGTGGTGCCAATTTTTATACCTCAACAAACTATTTATATGAAACTGATCAACTACAGTTTTCATGTAGCTATAATCTTCGAAAAAAGAATCGAAAAATAACCCTACCTACTAGTGAAATTGCTGAGAAAGAATTTTAGTGTAAGACAGCTTGTAAGATAGGTAAAGATTTTATTTCATTAAACTTTTTGTAATGCCAACTTAAGGAGAGCTGAAATAATTCGAGGATTTTTTTTCGGTGGGCACCATTTAACTCAATCTTTTCTAGATTATTATAAAATTGAAGGGTCATAAAACTAGATGCCGTTTGTGCCTCCACGCCTTCTAAAAAATAGGGATGCACTGGTTTCTCGCCCACAAATTGACCTTCTTTGACATCTAAAAAAGGGGTCTCCAAACTATACTTTCCTTGCAGTCCAAAGCCAAGCGTTTCACTCAAATGAATTAAAAAATAAATGGGCAAATTACTCACTAGCACTGGCCCGCCTTTGTCTAATTGCTTGAGGGTGTCTTCAATTAAATAAAATAATTCGGGGTGCGGTTCGGGCTGTAAAATTTGTTGCAAAATTTCTACAATATAGGTAGCCACTGCGTTTCGGACCACATTAGAATAAACTTCCTGGTACACATATTCCCAATTGGCCTCCTTTAAAATTTGCATCGCTTTTAAAGGACTATGATACGCTTCTAACTCGAGTATGGCGCCGGGCTGATAAAAAACGCCTTTGTTAGAACCCTTTTTACTTGACACCCTTACGCCCTTAACAATATATTGTTGCAAACCAAAAAGCTCGGTATAAATAGATGTGATAATACTAGTGTCTCCGTATTTAGTAACACGTAACACAATACCCTTGGTGTTATGCAGCATATTTTTTTATAAGGCGCCAGTAAATTGTTTCAGAAAACGCATATCGTTTTGAGAATACAATCTTAAATCGTTGACCTGGTATTTTAACTGCGTAATTCTTTCTACACCCATACCAAATGCAAATCCAGTATACTTTGCAGAATCGATACCAAAATTTTCAAGCACTTTTGGATGCACCATTCCGCTTCCTAAAATTTCTACCCAACCGGTGTGCTTACAAATATTACATCCTTTGCCACTACAAATTTGACAACTAATATCCATTTCTGCACTAGGCTCTGTGAAAGGAAAATAACTTGGTCTAAAACGCACTTTCACATCTTTGCCAAACATTTCTTGCACGAAAAAATAAAGCGTTTGCTTAAGGTCTGCAAAGCTTACATTTTCATCGATGTATAATCCTTCTACCTGATGAAAAAAGCAATGTGCGCGCGCGCTAATGGTTTCGTTACGGTACACGCGGCCCGGACAAATAACACGTATAGGCGGCTTTTGCGTTTCCATGACCCTAGCTTGAACGCTACTAGTATGTGTTCGTAATAACCAGTCAGGATTTTGTTGAATATAAAAAGTGTCCTGCATGTCTCTAGCAGGATGATCTTCTGGTAGATTCATGGCGCCAAAATTGTGCCAATCATCTTCAATTTCTGGACCTTCTGCAACTGCAAAACCAAGTCTTCTAAAAATAGAAACCATTTGACCGCGCACGATACTTAAAGGATGACGGGTGCCTACTTCGGTAGGATCGGCAGGTAAAGACCAATCGATACCTGCATTTGCCGCAGCACTCACTGGAGCCGCAGCACCTTGTAAGGCCTCATAACGAGCTTCTGCAAAAGCTTTAAATTCATTTAAAACCTGGCCAAAATCTTTACGCTGATCGGGGGGAACGTTTTTCATTTCACCCAGTACCGACTTAACTAAGCCCTTGGTTCCCAGGTACTTAATACGAAAAGCCTCAACCGCATCAGGGGTTGTAGCTTCAAAAGCAGCCATTTCAGACTTGTAGGCCTCAATTTGTTGCAGAATCTGTTCCATTTCCCAAAGATAAACAGCCTGCGCCACTGATTAAAAAATGATTTAAAGCTACTATTTCATACATTTGTTACTCCCTACGTGATAATTACACAACCAATACAGGTTTACTAGGGTTTACATTTTTACATTACACCCACATTTACATGGACTACAATACAGGAAGGAATTATTTAGGAATGAAGGAATATGGCCGTCACGTACAAAGGATGGTTGAATATTTACTCACCATAGAAGACAGAGCAAAACGTCAACAACAAGCCCTAGGCGTGATTGAACTGATGGGATTTTTAAATCCGCATCTAAAAAATGTTGAAGACTTTAAACATAAATTATGGGATCACTTATTTTTTATTAGTGATTTTAAATTAGACGTAGATAGCCCGTATCCCATTCCACAAAAAGAAACGTACAAATTAAAACCAGATCCACTTCCTTATCCAAAGCGTCATCCAAAATATGCACACTTAGGAAAAAATTTAGAAGTGGTAATTAATAAAGCACTCGCTGAAGAAGACCCAGAAAAAAAGGCTGGCTTTGCACACCATATTGCTTATTACATGAAACTTGCTTACAGCAACTGGCACAAAGAACTTGTGCATGATGATGCTATTAGAAGTGAATTAGATACCATCACAGGTGGTGAATTAGAATTTAGCAACACACCATATATTAAGCACCGCAATCAAAATTTTGAAAGAGATGATTATGGTAGTGGCGGAAGAAACAACGGTGGTCGTTGGCAACAAAATTTTGGTGGCAGAAATAATCGCAACAATAATAACAATAACAACGGCCGCAATCGCAGTGGTGGTAGCGGTGGCAATAACAGACCAGGCGGTGGTGGACAAGGAAGTGGGCAAAGTGGTCGTGATAACCGCGGTGGTGGCGGATTTAAGAAGCGCTACTAATTTTATTTCCAGTTACAAATGGTAAAAACAATTTTACTGTAGTTTTCTTTTTCATAGAGCACTCCAATTTGTTTTGCATGTAATGCAACGAGGTCTGAATAAGCTGCGTAATCACCTTTGTAATTTTCGGGCGCTTTAGCAACTACAATCGCTTTATTTTTAGTAGCATTACCTGTCCAAGTTTTTCCTTCATCATAACTAATGCGAAGCGTTAGGTTATCTCTTTTTTTTGCATCCGCTGCGTTACAAAATGCTAGTATTGTTTTTCCTTTTTTATGTCCCACTTCTAAAATGGATCCTTCGTTTACAGGATCTACTAAACTAGTATCAAAATAATTTTCTTGCCAACTGGTACCTCCATCATTACTGTAGGCAATATACCTGTAGCGAACAGTACCTGCTTGATTACGTGCATTTAAAATAAGTTTTCCATTACTCAGTGTGGCGGCAGTTGCTTCATTGCTTCCAGGTAAAACAATAGAGTTAGCAAGTGAAAAACTTTCTCCATGATTGTCTGTATAAAAAGCGTGTGCATTATAGTCTTCAAAGTTTTTTTGTGGAGGACCCGACGAATGATTGGCAGCTACATAAATACGTCCTTTATATATTCCACTTAAAAACTGTGTCGCATGGCCTGGTGTATTGGCGTAACTGCGCCAATCTTCTTTAAATGCATACACTTTATTGACGCCCGGCTGGTTAGGGCGGTGTACCTGCGCCGTAATATTAACAGGGGTTGACCAGGTAGCACCTTCGTCTATAGACGTTACATACCATACTTCACGAATACCCTTTCCCATACGCATCGAATATTCATCATTATTGCCCGTATTATAAAATAAAAAAATACGACCCTTGGGGTAACGTGGATCCGTGAGGTCTACTACAGGTGCTGGATTACCCGCTTGTAAATTATTATAATCAATAACGGTTGAAAGTGCAGACCAAGTTGCACCACCATCTGTACTTTTTTTGAGTACAATATTGATGTCTCCAAAATCGCCACTCCCATTAACACGTCCTTCACAAAAAGCCAATAAATTTTTATTAGGAAGCCCAACAATGGCTGGTATACGGTAAATTTTATGTCCCTCGGTGCCAGACTCAAACACAGTGGTGACAATAGTTTGCGCCGTTACAAACTGAACAGCAGCGATCAAAATAAAAAGGATACGAGCGCGTTTACAAAACATAAGTTTCATTTATTGTGTGATAAATATAAGATACAGCGCTTACATTTACAGCATGGAAAAATTGAATACTTTAACGGACATCATATTATCTAGAAGATCTAGTAAACCAGCTACATTTAACGGCAACAAAATAGAAGATGCGCAAATAGAAGCGTTATTAAACCTTGCACACTGGGCGCCTACACATGGCAGAACAGAACCTTGGCGCTTTAAAGTATATGCAGGCGAAGGCGTAACAAAGTTTTGTGAAGCCCACGCGGCGCTCTACAAAACGAGCACCGACCCCGAAGTGTTTACCACTGCAAAATTTGAGGGCCTGCAAAAATTGGGGAGCCAAACTTCCCATATTATTGGGGTATACATGCAAAGACAAGTGCCTGCAAAAATTGCTGTGGTAGAAGAAATTGCGGCTACCGCCGCAGCTATGCAAAATATACTACTTGGCGCAGAAGCCCTTGGTATCAGTGCACTTTGGAGCACTGGTGGCATGACGCACCACCCAGCACTTAAAAGTTTTTGGGCGCTCGCAGAGGAAGATGTGGTGATGGGGCTACTCTATCTGGGTTATTCGGACGCACAGGGTGTCGAAGGTAAAAGAAATGGAACCGCATCCGAAAAGACAAGTTGGATTAGATAGCCGGGATCAGATAGTATTATTACTAAAATGCGTTTCTTTGTGTCAATGGAAAAAGGTGTACAAAAATTAATTATTCTTACCGCGCCTTCCGGCGCGGGTAAGACGTCAATTACCAGGTATTTACTCGATAAATATCCGGCGCTTTCTTTTTC
The DNA here is from genome assembly GCA_945901845.1 of Sediminibacterium ginsengisoli. Lineage (GTDB taxonomy): Bacteria > Bacteroidota > Bacteroidia > Chitinophagales > Chitinophagaceae > Sediminibacterium > Sediminibacterium ginsengisoli_A. The sequence goes on from CAMDLR010000001.1 coordinate 186,479, forward strand.
TATTTCGGCAGCCACCAGAGCACCCCGTGGACAAGAAGTAAACGGTGTCGATTATCATTTTATAAGTGTTGATGCGTTCAAACAAAAAATTGATGAAGACGCATTTATAGAATGGGAAATGGTGTATGAGGGAAGTTATTATGGTACATTGAAATCGGAACTGGACCGCATTTGGAGTCTAGGAAAAATACCCATGCTTGATATAGATGTACAAGGCGCAGTGCACGTACAGCAAGAGTTTGCGCACAATAGTTTGTCGCTTTTTATTTTACCACCAAGCATCGAAGCCCTTCAAAAAAGATTATCTTTAAGAGGCACGGAAACACCGGAAAGCTTAGCTGCCAGACTCAACAAAGCGAGTTACGAAATTTCATGTAGCCATCAGTTTAACCACTGCGTGGTCAATGATCATTTAGAAACTGCTTGCCAAGAAACAGAAGATCTCATTACCCAGTTTTTAGGCTGGAAATAAAATAGTACGTATGCCATTTAAAAATAGAACGGTACTCATTACTGGTGCTACCAGGGGTATTGGAAAAGCCATTGCAATTAAGCTTGCGAAAGAAGGTGCTAATATTATTATTGCTGCAAAAAGTGTAACCGAAGATCCAAGACTTGGAGGTACCATTTATTCTGCAGCTGCCGAGGTAGAAGCTGCTGGTGGTAAGTGTTTGGCCGTGCAAGTAGATATCAGATTTGAAGATCAAATAGAAGCGGCGATCGCAAAAGCGGTAGAAACATTTGGTGGCATTGATGTGGTGATCAACAATGCATCTGCTATTCAACTAACAGGTACCGAACAAACAGAAAGCAAAAAATTTGACCTCATACATAGCATTAATGTGCGCGGTACTTTTTTAGTAGTGAAACATGCTTTGCCTTATTTAAAAAAAGGAAACAACCCGCACATACTTACGCTTTCGCCACCCATTAACATGGATCCAAGATGGTTAGGGCCACACGTAGCGTATACGATTAGCAAGTTTAATATGAGTATGCTTGCGATTGGTTGGGCGCAAGAATTTAAATCTGCTGGGATTGCTTCTAATGCCATTTGGCCAAAAACAACAATCGATACCGCTGCTGTTCGCAATTTACTAGGCGGACAGGCGCTTGCTAATATGAGCCGCACCACCGATATTATGGCCGATGCGGCGTATTATATTTTAAAGCAAAAAGCAAGTGAGTGCTCTGGCAACACCTTTACAGACGAAGAAGTGCTTGCAAAAGAAGGCATTACTCATTTAGACCACTACGCAGTAGTGCCTGGAGGTCAATTATTCAACGACCTCTTTGTATAAAGCAGTATAATGCTGTTTAGTTGGCTGGATTTTCTGGACGCATTTGCGGAAATAACAACACATCTTGTATAGAAGGCTGGTTGGTCATCATCATACACAAACGGTCAATTCCAATACCAATACCCGCAGTAGGTGGCATACCATATTCTAGGGCACGTAAAAAGTCGTGGTCAATAAACATGGCTTCATCATCACCTCGCTCCATCAGTTTCATTTGCTCTTCAAAACGTTCGCGCTGATCGATAGGGTCGTTTAATTCAGAATAAGCATTGGCTATTTCTTTTCCGTTTACCATAAGCTCAAAACGCTCTACAAGCCCTGGTATAGATCGGTGCTTTTTAGTTAAAGGACTCATTTCTACCGGGTAGTCAATAATAAACGTGGGTTGAATAAAAGTATGTTCCGATGTAGCCCCAAAAAGCTCATCAATGAGTTTTCCTTTACCAATATTTGTAGGCACATCAATATGTAGTTGCTTGCACACAGTTCTTAATCCTTCTTCGTCTAGGCCACTCACATCAATACCTGTGTTTTCTTTAATCGCATCATGAATGCTAATGCGCTTAAATGGTGCTTTGAAATCGATGGTTTTATCACCAACAGTTACAACGGTTGTGCCATGTAATGCCAACGCAATTTTTTCAAATAGTTGCTCGGTGGTTTCCATCATCCAGAAATAATCTTTGTATGCCGTATACCATTCAAGCACGGTAAATTCTGGATTGTGGGTTCTATCCATACCCTCATTTCTAAAATTTCTGCTAAACTCATATACCCAATCAAATCCACCTACAATTAATCTTTTTAAATAGAGCTCATTGGCAATACGCAAATAAAAAGGTGTGTCAAGCGCATTGTGGTGCGTTGCAAATGGACGTGCTGCTGCACCTCCCGGAATGGCCTGTAATACAGGCGTATCAACCTCTAACGCACCTTGTGCATTTAAAAATTCACGAATGGTATTGATTAATTTTGTTCTTTTTACAAACGTATCTTTTACATCTGGATTGATAATTAAATCGGCGTAACGCTGACGGTATCTAAACTCTGGATCTGTTACTGCATCAAATACATTGCCCTCATCATCACGCTTAACTACTGGTAATGGCTTTAATGATTTTGTAAGAAGGGTTAAGCTATCTGCATGGATAGAAGTTTCACCTGTTTTAGTAACAAAGGCATAACCGGTTACACCAATAATATCGCCTAAGTCTAAACCGTGCTTTACCACATTGTCCCAAAAACTAAAGTCTTCGCCTGGACAAATATTGTCTCTTTTAACATAGAGTTGAATAATGCCTTTGGTGTCCTGAATTTTTATAAAAAATACCTTGCCTTTGTCGTTGATACTCATGATACGACCAGCTACACAAACAGCTGCAAAATTTGCCGCCTTTTCTTCGGTAAAGCCGTCTTTAATATCTACTGAGTAATGCGTTACTGGATAGAGTGCCGCAGGAAATGCGTCCACACCCGCGCTTTGCATGGCTTGCAGTTTTTCTCTACGAATTATTTCTTGTTCACTTAAGTGTGGCTGACTCATATCTGTTAGAATTTAATGGCGCATTCACTTAGCATCATTGCAATTAGCGTAATAGCGCGCTGCGAAATTAAGACATGCGGCTCGTTTACCAAAAAGAAGTAAGGGACTACTTAATTATAGTAATTGATATAGGATTTCTTTCTGACCCATTTCAATCATATCACCAGGCTGCATGTTAGCAATGGATAGTTTGCCAATACTGTATCGTATAAGCCGTAAGGTAGGAAAACCAACAGCAGCGGTCATTTTACGCACTTGTCTGTTTTTTCCTTCCGTTAAAGACAAATGAATCCAAGGCGCTGGAATTTCTTTTCTACATCTGATGGGTGGATTTCTGGGAGGGACCACAGGATCCATTTCAAAAATGGCAGCTCTCGCAGGTTTGGTGAGATAAGGTTTTCCATCCACTTGAATGGTTACACCTGCCTCTAACTTTTGAACCGCTTCTTTGGTAATGGCGCCATCCACTTGTGCATAATAGGTACGCTGGTGCGCAAAACTAGGGTGTAATAATTTATGATTTAAAGCCGTGTCGTTTGTTAAAATAAGTAGGCCTTCACTATCTGCATCAAGCCTTCCAACAGGGTATACATCCTTTGGTACATCAAAATAATTAGCTAGTGTTTCTTTATTTTCGATGGGCGAAAATTGAGAAGCAACGAGGTATGGTTTGTAAATAATAAAATACTGATTCATGTTTAAAACAAAAGTCTCGCAGAAGCGAGACTTTATATATGGATGGGTTAGTAAGTACAGGGAAATAAATTTCCCTACCACAATAATAAAAATACTTTTAGATGATTCAATATAATTTGTAAACAATTTTATTAACATTTTAGAATCATATGTGTAAACTGTATCAAAATGTAGCGCGTTACATACAATTGATCATTAATTGCTTATGCGCATGGAATCATACCTTTACAACAATAAAAAATCCTTTATGAAGTTTCCAAATCCTGTTTCAGTGAGTCGCATTGCAGAATTAATTGGCGCCACCGTAATTGGTGATACGCATGCAAACGTGGGGGGCATCAATGAAATTCATGTGGTAGAACCTGGAGATTTGGTATTTGTAGACCATCCCAAATATTATGATGCTTGCCTAAATAGTGAAGCTAGTTTTATCATCATCAATACCTCAGATGTTATAATTCCAGCAGGAAAAACAATACTTGTAACAAAGGATCCATTTGAATCTTACCTTACCATTGTTGCTCATTTTAATCCGGTGCTTAAAGCGACAGAACCCATAGCAACAAGTGCTTTCATAGGAGAAGGCACGTATATTATGCCACAGGTTTTTATTGGTAATCATGTACGTATTGGAAAAAATTGTAGGCTCTATCCAGGTGTTTGCATTTTAGATAATACCGTTATTGGAGACAATGTTATTGTACAAGCTGGCAGCATTATTGGTAGCGATGCATTTTATTATAACACCAAAAAAAATAGAGATCAGTGGTTTAAAAAAATGGAAAGTTGTGGATCGGTGGTGCTTGAAGATGGTGTAGAAATTGGCGCCAATTGTACCATTGATAGAGGCGTTACTGCTATCACTAAAATTGGGGCAGGCACTAAAATAGACAATGGGGTACATATTGGTCATGATACCATTATTGGAAAAAATTGTTTGCTTGCTGCTCAAGTAGGAATCGCTGGTGGTACTATACTAGAAGATGGCGTTACCTTATGGGGACAGGTAGGTGTGAATAAAACAATTCGAATTGGAGCAGGTGCCGTGGTGTTAGGCCAAGCTGGTGTTACCAACAATCTAGAAGGAGGTAAAACCTATATGGGCTTCCCTGCTACTGAAGCTTCTGCTAAAAAACGAGAACTTGTTTGGATCAAAAGAATCCCTGAACTCTGGAAAAAAGTAATGGACTAGATATTTCCCCTATCCCTTTAAGTCATATTTTACCGTTAACGCTGCTGCAACTCGATGAATCGTTTCTTCAAGCGGCGTGTACGAAAAATCAGGTAAGGCTTTAAGTAGTTTTGTATTATCAAAATTTACAACAGCCTGTGCAGTTAACGTCGTTTCCTTGGTTAATAAAGGAGAACTGCCCGTAAAAAAGGCTTTTACCGCTTCAAGTCGCCAAACAATAGCAGCTAATAGGGGCGTTACTTTTTTAGACGGTCGCGGCACTTTAAAAGCATCAGCAATTAAATTAAATATGGTTCGGTAAGGGGTATTATGACCGCTAATAATATAGCGCTGTGCACTAATATCACTTTTCATGAGGGCTGTCATCGCCTTTGATACATCGTTTACATCCACAAAGCCACTCACGCCGTTTGTATACCATGGAAAACGGTTATACACCGATTTAAAAATTCCCGAAGAGCCGCCATTCCAATCACCACTACCTAATATAATCACCGGGTTCACAATCACAGCATCAAGTCCTTCACCAATTCCACGCCACACTTCCATTTCTGCTAAATATTTTGTTTTCCCGTATTCGCTGTTACTTGTTTCTTCGGACCAGTTCATGGTTTCATTGATCGGACCATCTTCTCTTATTCTACCAAGTGCCGCCACAGAACTTACAAATAATAATTTTTTGATGCCTGCTTCGATACAAGCATTAACAACATTTGCAGTTCCTTCTACATTGGTGGCGTGCATACGTTGTTTTTGCTTTGGATCAAAAGATACAATAGCAGCACAATGGTATACTTCCGAGATGCCCTTGAGGGCTTCTTCTAATACCACAACATCTAAAATATCACCTTCTATCCACTCTATTTTATCTGCAAATTGTATGGCTGGAATTTGCTTACGGTAGAGTGCACGTATTTGCAAATCACTTACGCCATGATGCGCAGCAAATAAAGTTTCAATCAATGAAGCACCTAGTAAACCACTTGCGCCGGTAATAAAAATCATAATAAATATTAAGGTAAAAAGTTACAGAAATTACAAATACCACTTACCACCATATCAATTTGTGTAGCGTTAAATCCAGTAGGCATTTTTGCAGCAGGGACTACCACATGCTCTAAACAAAATGCTTTATTACAGTTGTCACAAATAAAATGAACATGGTTATCGTGGTGATGTCCAGCACTACAGCTGTCTTTACAAAGTGCATATACAACCGCATTATCCGGGGTTGGGATGGTATGGATAATCCCTTTGTCTACAAAGGTTTGGAGGGTTCTATAAATAGTAACGCGGTCAAAATCTGCTCCCACATGTAATTCAATATCCGCATGCGCTAGTGCCGAATTTTCTTGAAAAAACCCTTCTAGTATTTTTTTTCGGCCATCTGTAATACTCAGGCCACTCCGCTTTAATAGATCAATTATTTTTTGTTCCACCTATTAATTATTGGGGATTATTGGTAAAAACGCCATTTACAAAAGTGCCTGATATACTTTCTGCGAGTAGCTTTTTTATGTCTATTTGAAGTTGCTGTAAATCTGTTTGCTTGAGCGCATCATAGACTTGTCCGCGCAGTTTTCCATGACGGTCTACGAGTGCAAAAAATTGGGTATGAATAAATTGATCTTCAATTTTTTCTACATTGTTTTTTGGATCATCTAGTAAATAGGAGCTTCTTGCCATTTGGTATAAACTATCCTTACGTCCTGTTAACAGCACCCATTTTTTAGTATCAATTTTTAAAGAGTCGGCGTACTTTTTAAGACGTCCCACCGAATCCGTTTCGGGGTTACAAGTATGTGCTACAATTAAAAATTCGGGATTTGATTTGTTGGCTTCATAAATGGTCCGCATACTTTCGTGCATACGTGGACAAATGCCTTTACAAGTTGTAAAAAAATATTGCACAACTGTTACCTTTCCACTCATATCTTGATTGGTAAATGATTTGCCATTTTGTGTCGTAAACATAAATGGCTTCACATAACCAAGTGTAGGAAGTTTTGGTTTCCAATTATCGGTTCCGCGAAACAAGAAGTAATAGAACCCCGCTAACAAAAGGGTAAAAAACACCAGGTAAATTGCCAGTTTCTTGCTCATACTTTTAGAATTGATTTCAAAGTTACGCTTATTCCAACATTTTGCAACATAGTTGCAATAGCGTATCTTTGTACCCATGAAATTCAAGATTAACTGGGACGCTTTTGGTATTGCCGCATCGGTGGCATGTGCCATACACTGTGCAGTGTTACCACTTATTTTGAGCAGTTTGCCCCTTTTTGGCATAAATATTATTGAAAATCAAGGCTTTGAATTTCTAATGATCGCCCTAGCTTTTGTGGTGGGCGTTTACTCCTTATACCATGGCCGCAAAAAACACCACCATAGTTATTATCCCATGGTCTTATTTGCAGCGGGTATCAGTTTGCTTTTCATAAAATCAATGCTGCATTCGCATAGCCTTATGCTGCTGCTCCCTGCGGTATCACTTGTAGTAATAGCGCATTATTTAAACTATAAATTGTGCAGGGTACATAACCACGCTCACGCCGACGATTGCAATCATTAATTTGAAACAGAATAACTAACGCTCCCGTCTTTCTCATCTTTTAATTGGACGCCTAGTGCCATGAGCTGGTTTCTGATTTTATCGGAAGTGACAAAATCTTTACTTGCCTTGGCCTGACTGCGCACTTCGATAAGCAGTTGCAATACACCATCTAAAACAGCCGTGTTTGCGGCAGAGGGTGCTACTAGTCCAAAAATATCTTCGAGGTAAGTTTTTAATGACTGCTGCAGGTGTAAAACGGTGCTATTAGATAGTGCAGTGATTGGCGTGTGTTTATCCTTGATACCATTAATGATGGGAACCAACTCAAACATATTTGCTAGCACTTTAGGCGTACTAAAATCATCGCTCATAAACACCCCAAAATCATCAACGAGTGCATTTACTTTTTTATCCAATTCAATATCGGTAGCTGCTGTTGTTGCATCAGACACTTCTAATTTAGACAGCCACTCATAGGCATCCCACAAACGCTTGGCAGCTTTATCTGCAGCAATAAGCGCTTCGTTACTAAAATCGAGCGTGCCCCTGTAATGACTTTGTAAAATAAAAAACCGAACCGTATTTGGAGCGTAGGCTTGTTCTAAAATAGGATGCGTACCCGCAAAAAGTTCGGAGAGTTTAATAACGTTATTATAACTCTTCCCCATCTTTTTTCCATTGATGGTAATCATATTATTATGCAACCAATAATTTGCTGGTGCTACATGATTACAAACAGTGCTTTGCGCAATCTCACATTCGTGGTGTGGAAATTGTAAATCCATACCACCTCCGTGTATATCAAATTTTTTACCTAAATATTTTGAACTCATGGCAGAACACTCAATATGCCAACCTGGGAAACCCTCTCCCCATGGGCTTTGCCAGCGCATGATATGTTCTGGAGGGGCTTTTTTCCATAATGCAAAATCAGACTTGTTTTGCTTTTCATCCTGGTTGTCTAACTCCCTGGTTGTATCAAGTTGATCTTCTAAATTACGGCCACTTAATATGCCATAGGGTTGACCTTTTTTAGAAAAGTCAGTGTTGTATTTTTCAACATCAAAATATACAGAGCCGTTGGCTTCGTATGCATAACCATCTGCAATGATTTGCTTGATCATTTCTATTTGCTCCACAATATGACCCGTAGCTGTGGGCTCGATGCTTGGGGGTAAATTATTAAACTGCTGCATCGCCCAATGAAACATATTGGTGTATTTCTGCACCAGCTCCATCGGTTCTAATTTTTCTAGTACCGCTTTTGTTGCAATTTTATCTTCGGCTTCTCTACCTTCTTCTTCAAAATGTCCAGCGTCTGTAATGTTACGAACGTAACGCACTTTATACCCAAGGTGTTGCAGATACCTAAACACCACATCAAATGTGATAAAAGGTCTCGCATGGCCTAAATGGCTTTCTCCAGAAACAGTTGGACCACATACATACATGCCAACATAAGGCGCGCCTATGGGCGTAAATACTTCTTTTTGACGGGTTAACGAATTGTATACTTTTAAAACAGCCATGAGGACACGAAGGTATTTTATTTTTTTAATTGTACGTCAGAAACCAGCATCACATGGTCACTAAGTCCCTCATCAATCATATCAAAAGTGACAATGTCAAACCCGGGGCTTGTTAAAATATAGTCGATACGAAGTGTAGGAGCGAGGGTTGTGAAACTATTGCCTATACCAAAACCTTTTTGCAAAAAGGCATCCTTCCAGTTGTTTCGAATAGTAAAATAGGTATAGGAATTGGGCACGTCATTAAAATCGCCGCAAATGATGGATGGGTAAGGTGTGCTAGCAAGGGCTTTTTTAACCAGCTCTGCTTGAGGTCCTCTACGCTTAAAAGCCTGCCCCATTTTATTAAATAGGTTCATAGAAGCGTCGATGGTTTTAGCGTCTTGCTCCTTGATTTTTTCAATATCAGAATAATCGGTTTGCTTGAATTTAAATGATTGCAAGTGCGTATTAAATATTCGGATGGTATCGGTGCCTTTTAAAATATCAACATAAATAAGACTCTCTGCAACTGGAAACTTAATTTTTCCAGAATCTATAATTTGGTATTTAGAAAAAATAATACACCCCGACTGATAGGCGCCATCATTTCTGGTATAATCTTTAGAAAAATAAAAATATTTATAGCGCTTTTTAAATAGTTCAATATTATTTGTTTGTGCACCGCCTAATTCGGAATTATTAAATTCTTGTAAACAAACAACATCGGGTTCTAAAAGTAAAATGCTCGCAGCAATATCTTTACGTATTTGCTTTTTAACAAGCGGCTTTTTTGATAAACCATTAAAACTTTGAATATTCCAATCTATAATTCGAATATGATTTTCTCTTTTTCGATCAGACAACATAGGGCCAGGTTTTACTGCGGCAATAACACCAATTTGCTGCCATCCAATACAAAGCACTATGATAGAAATGAGTGATAGTTTGGGTTTAACGATGAGCCAAAAAATAACGAAGAAAAATAAAATGATAATGGCATATGGAACAGCTAGTCCTGTAAAACCTAAAATCCACCAATTAGCAGTAGGTGCAAATGGCGTTATACAAGCCAACAAAAAAATAACTGCAACAAATAAATTGATGAAAAGAATAACTGTTTTAGCTGCCCGCCTAATAAAACTTCCCGCCATGTATTAAAAATAAGAATTAATGGCGGGAACAAAAAATTATTCCTGACTAACTGATTTCAAAAATGCTTTTTCGCTTTCGTTTAAATTTTCATAACCTACGATATTCATTTTATCTAAAATTGTATTGAGCCGGCTTTCTGTAGAATCAAACCCCCTAGTGTCGGCTTTTACAATACGCGTATTTTTAGGGGCCAGTAAATTGTTGCCCCAGTGGTAAAAGCGAATCATCCAAGCACCTAGATTGGTGCCGTTTTGTAAAAGTTTCATATAACCAAAACCCACCAGCGCAGCGGCAACATGGGAAATAAGAATTGACGGCACAACAAATGCTGTTGAAAAATCCAACAATAAAAAAATAAGGGTCAATACCCATAATGGAATCCCGCCATTTACAAGTGGAAATAACCTGTACTTGGGAGCCAATACCGTGGTAGCAACAGCAATGCCTACGATACTAGCGCCTGCCCCCATAATGGACCCCGCAGCATTTACTGGACCAGGCATAAGCGCGGTAGCAGTTAAAAAAACAACCCCGCCAATGGCGCCTGCATAGATATAAACGGGGATGATATGTTTATTGCCCGATAAATCTTGAAAAATGTAACCAAAACTCCAAAGCCATAACATACTACTAACCAGCTGCCAAAAATGATATTGGCTAAAAAAGTGAATCAAAAAAGTCCATGGTTTATAAAAGACGCCTACAAAACTACTTGGCATTCTAAACCAATCTACAATTTGACGCTCAAAAAGTTCCAGCGGCGTATCGGTTAAATAATACACTGTTTTCAAAAAACTGATGAGCACAAAAATGAGCATGTTTACTGCAAATAAAAAAACAAGCGCATTGCTATCTTCACCAAGTAGCATTTTTCTATTTGTCATAAAACGTTGTTGAGGCATAAATTGGCTATATATTAGTGAAACGTTTTTTTGTTGGTTTTGTTCCAAGTAACAACAATAATTAATCCTACGATTGCCCCACCCACGTGGGCCCATCTAGCAACATTGTCGCCAGCTGCATTTTGAACCGCACTATAAATTTCAAAGGCGAAATAAATTAGTCCAACCCACTTTGCTTTAACGGGTACAAAAAAGTATAAATAGATATACGTATTTGGAAATAAATAAACAAACGCAGCGAGTATCCCAAATACTGCACCGCTCGCACCAAGTGTAGCAGTATTTATAATTTGATTGTATTTGAAAGCAACTGCTTCATTGATGATCCCAAGTTTTTCTCTGGCTTGAAAGTCCTCAATGAGTGGCGTTAACTCGTAACTTAAAAATAATAAATGAATGAATGCTGCTCCTAATCCGCAAACCATATAAAAAGTTAAGAACCTAGCAGAGCCCCATAAATTTTCTAACACAGACCCAAACATCCAGAGCGCAAACATATTACCTAAAATATGATAGAAATCACCGTGCATGAACATGTGCGTTATAAGTTGCCATGGCTTAAACAAATCACTTTGCCATGCGTGGAGTGCAAACAAATCCTCTAGGCTAAAATTTGCAGTGGGAGATTCCGGAAATGTTTGTTGCGCTAAATAAAATAACCCGTTAATGATTAATAAATTTTTAATAATCACGGGCAAAATCTCAAATCGGCCGGGTCTAAATTCTGTCATACTAATTCTTTAATTTTAACTGCACCACATTTTCGATATGGAGTGTATGTGGAAACATATCAACTGGCTGAATTTTAGTGACCGCATATTTTTCATCAAGGAGTGCTAAATCTCTAGCCTGTGTAGCAGGGTTACAACTGACGTATACAATGGTTGGCGCCGCTATTTCTAATAATTTTTTTACGAGTTTATCGTGCATACCCGCTCTTGGTGGATCTGTGATAATCACGTCAGGCTTGCCATGCGTAGCAAAAAAGTTGTCGTCTACAATATCAATCACATCCCCTGCAAAAAATGCAGTATGCTGCAAATTGTTGAGTGCGGCATTAATTTTAGCATCCTCAATAGCTTCTGCTACTACTTCTACGCCCACCACTTTTTTTGCACCTTCACTTAAAAAAATACCAATACTTCCGGTACCGCAATAGAGGTCATACACAACCTGCAACCCATCGAGCTCTGCAAATTCACGCGTTACTTGATAGAGTTTTTCTGCCTGTTTGGTATTGGTTTGAAAAAATGATTTAGGACTTATTTTAAACGAAAATTTTTCCAGTTTTTCGGTGATGCTTCCATTTCCAAAATATGTTTTTGGATCAAGGTCATACAAACTATCATTTCGTTTTGTATTGATCGTATAAAGTAATGTTGTAATTGCCGGAAATGCTTCGAGTAACTGATCCAGTAATGCAAGACGGTGTGGTTCATCTTCGTAACCAAACACAACATTAATCATGAGTTCACCGGTTGTGGTGTTACGCACAAACATATTACGCAACCATCCCGTATGCTGCTTTACATCGTAATATGGAAGGTCATGATGAAGTGCATACTTTGCTACCATTTTACGAATGAGGTTGGTAGGCTCTTCTTGCAAATGACAAGTATCTACTTCTACAACTTTATCATAAAAACCACGCACATGAAAACCAGCAGCGCCAGGCTGATTGGAAAAATCGGCACCTGCTGCTTTTAAGGCCCTGAATTCTTCGGAAGGAATATATTTTTTTGTAGCAAACGTATATTCCATTTTGTTGCGGTACAGTTCTGTTTGACTGGCGCCAATAATGGGCTGGATGTCCGGCAGCTGTATGCGTCCAATTCTGGTTAAATTATCGGTTACTTGTTGTTGCTTGTACACGAGTTGTTTTGCATAAGGAAGCATCTGCCACTGACATCCACCACATACACCAAAATGCGCACAAAATGGTTGTACCCGGTCTTCAGAATATGACCTATAAGCCACTACAAAGCCTTCGGCCCAGTCGGCTTTATTTTTTTTAAGTTGCACATCTACAACATCGCCAGGTACAGCGCCTTCAATAAATACCACTTTGCCATCTACACGGGCCAACGCCTTACCCTCGGCAGCATAATTCTCTACCAATACCTGTTCTAAAATGGGTTGTTTCTTTTGTTTTCTCACTACATGCAAATATAAGACGCTTTGAGAGGCGGCATGATCTAAATACCTAAATTTGCATAGAATTTAATAGTATGAAGAACTTTTTAGCAAAATCTTGTTTGGCATTAATTATAATGCTTTGTTTGAGTAGCGCCATCGACGCACAAACTAAACCTGTTGGAAGGCGTATTTCTATCAAGTTAAAGCCATTAACCAATTGTAAAGTTTATATAGGAAGTTATTACGGAAAAAGTTTGGTACTCGTAGACTCTACTATGTTAGACGCCAACGGACAAGGCGTATTTAAAGGAGACACTAAATTAACAAGTGGGGTGTACTTTGTAGTGACGCCGCAAATAACCAAACAGTTTGAGTTTTTGATGGATGATGTCCAGCATTTTAATATTGAAGGAGATACAACCATAAAAGAAAAAGCAACCATTACAGGTTCCTTAGACAACGATTTATTTAAAGCCTATATTGGTTTTTCATCTGAAAAAGGACAACAACTACAAAACATTAGAAACGAATTTAATGCTGCCAAAACAAAAGCAGATTCTACCCGTTTAGCGGATGAATACGGTAAAGTAGATAAGATGGTAGAAGGATATAGAAACGACATCGTAAAACAATATCCAAGCTCATTACTTGCCGTTCTTTTTAGTGCCATGAAACGCCCTGTAGCGCCTGCTGTGCCTATCGTTAAAGGAAAACCGGATTCGTTGGCACCGTACCGTTTTGTGAAAAATCATTTTTGGGATGATGTACTATTTAATGATGACAGACTTTTAAGAACACCTTTTTTTGAATCCAAATTAGACGAATATTTTAAGTACTATGTTTCTGCAGAGCCAGACTCCATTATCGAAGAGGTAAAGTATATGTTACTCGTGGCAAAAACTGGAAAAGAAATTTATCCATACCTACTTACCAAATTCACCAACAAATACATGGCCCCCGAATTTATGGGTCAAGACAAAGTGTTTGTGTATTTATTTGAAAACTTTTACGCCAAAGGAGACACGGTTATTTTAAATCCTGCGTCGCGAAAAACAGTGACCGAAAGGGCCTACAGTTTAATGGCCAATCAACTCGGATTACCTGCGCCACCACTGGATTTGGTGGATTCGCTTGGTAAAGCCGTTTCACTATATTCTATTCCTTCTAATTACACTATGGTCATCTTTTATGATCCTAACTGTGGGCATTGCAAAGAAGAATTACCAAGATTAGATTCTTTTTACAGAGCCAAGTGGAAAGGATTGGGCATGACCATGCTTGGGGTGAATGTATACGACGCCGAACAAGCAGCATGGAAAAAATTTGTAACAGAAAAAAACTTAAAAAACTGGATACATGCCTACCAAACAAAAGCAGCAAAAGATGCGGATGAAAAAGCAGGCAGGGCTAATTACAGACAATTATACGATATTTATAAAACACCTACGGTTTACCTTTTAGACAAAGACAAACGCATTGTTGCCAAGCAATTAACGATAGAGCAGTTTGATGATATTATACAAGTAAAAAGTAAAAAGCCACCTACCAAATAATTACACCAATTCTTTAACGGCGTTATAAATTACTTTAGGTTTTCCCAGTGTATAATAGTGTAATACCGGAACGCCAAATGCTTTCAGCTCTCTACTTTGTTGTATCAACCATTCGGTTCCTACTTGCTCGCAGTCGGCATCTGTTTTACATTTATTAATCGCATTGGATAAATCTGTAGGAATGTCTACATGAAATATTCGTGGTAAAACAGAGAGTTGTTTTTTATTGGTAATTGGCTTAAGTCCTGGAATGATAGGAACGCTGATACCCATATCCCTACAGGCTTTCACGAAATCATAAAATTTTTGATTGTCAAAAAACATTTGGGTCATGATGTAAGTAGCACCTTCATCCACTTTGTCTTTTAAATGCTTTAAATCAATTTCTAAATTAGGCGCTTCAAAATGTTTTTCGGGGTATCCAGAAACGCCCATGCAAAATTTAGTTTGGCCGCCATTTTTGATGTCTTCATCCAAATAAACACCATTATTCATATTATTTACCTGCCTGATTAAGTCAATGGCGAAATGATTGCCATCTTTTTCTGGCTCAAATGATGATTCATTTTTGGCAGCATCGCCACGTAAAACAAGGGCATTATCAATGCCTAAAAAGTCTAGGTCAATAAGTGCATCTTCGGTTTCTCTTTTTGTAAAACCACCACAAATAATGTGCGGTACTGCGTCTACTTGATAGTGGTTCATGATAGCCGCACAAATACCAACAGTACCTGGGCGCTTGCGCACTTCCACTTTTTCAAAAGTGCCATCCATTTTTTTCTTGAACATGGTTTCACTTCGGTGATAGGTCACATTAATCCAAGAGGGCTTAAACTCCATTAAGGGGTCTAAATGTTCGTATAAAGTATGGATGGTCTTACCTTTTAAAGGAGGTAAGACTTCAAAAGAAATAAGGGTGTCTTTTGCCTGCTGTAAATGATCCGTTACTTTCATGGTTGCTGCTTTGTGAGGGGCAAATATTAAAATTAGTGCAATATACAGCCAAAAAGGGTTTATAAAAAAGGTTATGGTCTTCAAAACCTGATACAGAAGAGGGTTAGAAGCCCTATTTTTGTAGAAAGCAACAATTTTGAACGGAATCATACATACAAGTGCGCTCCAAAAAAGTTACAAGGGCAGAACCGTTGTAAACAATGTTAGCGTAACCGTAAAACAGGGTGAAATTGTAGGTTTACTAGGACCCAACGGTGCTGGAAAAACAACTACATTTTACATGGTGGTTGGGCTTATAAAGCCAGACGAAGGCACTGTGTTTTTAAACGAAGAAGACATTACCAAGCTCCCTATGTACAAGAGGGCACAAATGGGTATTGGCTATTTACCACAAGAAGCAAGTGTGTTTAGAAGTTTAAGTGTAGAAGATAATATTTTAGCTGTGCTAGAAATGACGAAGCTTTCCAAAGAAGAAAGGTTATTAAAACTAGAATCTTTACTTGACGAATTTAATTTACAACTCGTTCGAAAAAATAATGGCGATAGTTTAAGCGGTGGCGAAAGAAGAAGAACAGAGATTGCAAGAGCGCTTGCAGTGGATCCAAAATTTATTTTATTAGACGAGCCTTTTGCAGGCGTAGATCCAATTGCGGTAGAAGATATTCAAATGGTGGTGGCGAAATTAAAAACAAAAAATATTGGGATTTTAATTACAGACCATAATGTAAATGAAACCCTATCAATTTGTGATAGAGCCTACCTCTTAATTGAAGGAAAAATATTTAAACACGGAACTGCCGAAGAATTAGCAGAAGACGAAGACGTTAGACGTTTATATTTAGGAACCAATTTTACGCTTCGTAGAAAAGATTGGATTATTGAAATGGGAAAAGAAGCCAAGCTTTAATTCACATGAAATTTTTAAGTCCTGCCATATCCCGACTTGCCCTATTACGAATAGCGCACATTGAAAGATGGGTCGCAAATCCTGTTGCAACGCAAAGAGAAGTGTTACAAGATTTAGTGACGCATGGACAGAATACTGCCTTTGGTAGAAAATATGGTTACAACGAAATATTTAATATTCGAAAATTTAAAGAAGCCGTTCCCATTAGTGAATATGAAGACCTGAAACCCTTTATTGATAGGCTTTTTGAGGGAGAAGAGCAAGTACTTTGGAATACGCCTGTAAGCTGGTTTGCAAAAAGTAGCGGTACCACTTCTGACAAAAGTAAATTCATTCCGATCACCGAAGAAAGTTTAGAAGATTGTCATTACCAAGCCGCAAAAGATGTGCTGGCCCTATATTATAATTTTAATAATGACAGTGATTTACTCACAGGTAAAGGACTTGTAATTGGCGGAAGTCATCAAATAAGTAAAATTAATGAAGACATTAGTGTTGGTGATTTAAGCGCGGTGTTACTTCAAAATACACCCATGTGGGCAAACTGGATTCGCACTCCTGAATTATCTATTGCACTCATGGATGAGTGGGAATCAAAAATTGAACAATTAGCGCAATCTACCATTTTAGAAAATGTAACGTCAATTTCTGGGGTTCCTACTTGGACACTGATACTTATCAAAAGAATTCTAGAAATTACAGGTAAGCAAACATTAAAAGAAGTGTGGCCAAGTTTAGAATTGTACATTCATGGTGGTGTTTCTTTTACCCCTTACAAAGAACAGTTTCAAAAATTAATTGGACCTGGTTGCACCTATTTAGAAATGTACAATGCATCGGAAGGATTTTTTGCAGCACAAGATGATCCTAGCACAGAAGGCATGCTTTTGTTTTTAGACCATGGTATTTTTTATGAATTTATGCCCACCGAAGAATATGGTAAAGACATACCACGCACCATTGGACTTGACAAAGTGGAGCTTGATAAAAATTACGCATTGGTGATTAGTACCAATGGCGGCTTATGGCGCTATTTAGTGGGTGACACCATAAAATTTACAAGCCTTGCACCCTACCGGATTGTGGTAACTGGCAGACTCAAACAATTCATCAATGCTTTTGGAGAAGAAGTGATGGTAGACAACACCGACAAAGCCATCGCAGCGGCAGCAGCAAGCACGGGACTTGTCGTTAAAGATTATACAGCAGCACCCATCTATTTTGGCGATAAAAACCAGGGTGCACATGAATGGCTGATCGAATTTGAAAATAAACCTGAAAGCCTAACAGCCTTTACAATAGCATTAGACGAACACTTAAAATTGGTGAATAGTGACTATGAAGCCAAGCGCTACAAAGACATCGCACTTGGGCTTCCAAAAGTTACCGCGCTGCCGGTGGGATTATTTCACACATGGCTTAAAAACAAGGGGAAACTTGGGGGGCAACATAAAGTGCCAAGACTCAGCAACGACCGCAGGTACATCGATGAATTATTGTTGCTTTTACAACAATATGCATAGCTAAAATTCGTTCTACAAATCTATAATTACTGGACATGAAATTACTAGCAGGCAAAGTCTCGATCGTAACAGGCGCAGCACGTGGAATTGGTGCAGCCATCGCATTAAAACTAGCAGAACAAGGAAGCCATATCGCATTCACCTATGTAAGTAGTGGAAGTGCCGAAAAAGCAGCAGCACTAGTAGCACAAATCGAAGCGCTAGGGGTTCAGGCCAAGGCGTACCAGAGCAATGCGGGTATTTTTGAGGAGTGCGAGGCTTTTGTAGATGATGTAGTTGCAACATTTGGTACGGTTGATATTTGCGTGAACAATGCAGGCATTTCCAAAGATAATTTACTACTCCGTATGACCGCAGACCAGTGGGATGAAGTGATGGACACCAATTTAAAAAGTGTCTTTAACATGACCAAGCAGGTGATCAGACCCATGATGAAAGCGAGGTCTGGAAGCATTATCAACATGAGTTCTATCATTGGTATTAGAGGCAATGCAGGTCAAAGTAGTTATGCGGCTAGCAAAGCAGGGATTATTGGATTTACAAAATCAGTAGCCCTAGAACTTGGCAGTAGAAATATTAGATGCAATGCTATTGCACCAGGCTTTGTTGAAACGGATATGACCCATTATTTAAAAGAAGGGGAAGCCGCTACTGCTTTTTTAAGCAAAATACCATTAGGCAGGTTTGGAAAAGCCGAAGAAATTGCCAATACCACCCTATTTTTAGCAAGTGACATGAGTTCGTACGTTACGGGTCAGGTAATTAGCGCCTGCGGTGGGTTAAACATTTAAACATCACCCTTTATTGTCACAATGCTGTCATTTAACGGCTTAAAACTTGTTAAACTATTTAACAAATAGGTTGTTATTACTACCACACTCTATATTTGCAAATAATTATGAAGCACCGTTTTTTAAATATTTTTTTAATATTGGTTTTATTAATCCAGGTGCTACCCGTTAAACAAATGGGTGAGCTTCTTTTTAATAACCAATTAAATGAAGAGATTACCTGCTCAGATAGTGGATGCAAAGAAATCAACAAGTCAATTGAATCTTCAGTTGAACTAGAGGAAGGGCTTCAGTTTGCATTAATACTTGCTTCATCATCAACACAATTGAATTATTTTAACTTCCAAGATAGTATCCCAAGGCACCAGGTTTTTGACGTGCCCGTACCGCCGCCCAATTGTTAATCGGTTCTAAACGATTTCACTAATTTATTATTAACGGCTATTACTAATTTTCATGAAAAAATATTATTCGCATATAGGTCCAAACCTATCTGCATCCATTGTTGTATTACTTGTAGCACTTCCACTTTGTTTAGGTATTGCCTTGGCATCAGGTGCGCCCCTGTTTTCGGGTATAATAGCCGGTGTGGTAGGAGGGATTGTAGTAGGTCTATTAAGTGGGTCGCAACTGAGTGTTACAGGACCAGCTGCAGGCTTAACCGCAATTGTGGCAGTAGCCATTTTAAAACTGCAAGTGTATGAGGCGTTTTTGCTTGCTGTTGTTTTAGCAGGTATCATGCAAGTTGCATTAGGTTATTTAAAGGCAGGCGTTATTGGAGATTATATACCTAATGCAGTTATTAAAGGTATGCTTGCTGCGATTGGTTTAATATTAATTATGAAGCAGTTTCCGCATTTAGTTGGATACGACGCAAATTTTGAAGGAGATGAGACATTTGCACAAGCTGACCAAAACAACACGTTGTCTGCGATCTATACTGCACTCAATACGATTACGCCTACAGCTGTAATTATTGGGATTGGTTCAATTATACTATTGGCGGTTTGGGAAAAGCCTTTTATTAAAAAAAATAAGCTATTGCAATTTGTTCCTGGCCCGCTGGTAGTAGTAATATTAGCCATTATTATAAATAGCACAATCGAACAATTGAGTGGAATTGCGGGTTTAGAAAGCAAGCACTTGGTATCACTTCCGATTGCTCATTCTACAACTGAATTTATTTCCTTTTTTACGCTGCCTAATTTTAGTTTTATTACCAATACACAAGTATGGATATCGGCTTTAACACTCGCAATTGTTGCCTCTTTAGAAACATTACTAGGGATAGAAGCAGTGGACAAATTAGATCCATTAAAAAGAGTAACGCCAACCAATAGAGAATTAAAAGCACAAGGTTTTGGCAATATCGTTTCTGGGTTGATAGGCGGCCTGCCGCTTACTTCCGTTATTGTAAGAAGTTCGGCAAACGTAAGTGCGGGTGGAAAAACCAAACAATCAACCATTTTTCATGGAATATTATTACTCCTTTGTGCTGCCCTTATTCCTGGTTTGTTAAATAAAATTCCATTAAGTGCACTTGCTGGCATTTTAATTTTTACGGGATACAAACTTGCAAAAATTACATTGTTTAAAGAGTTTTATCAAAAGGGTTTCAATCAATTTATTCCTTTCTGTGTAACCATTATTGCTATTTTATTTACAGATTTATTAATTGGTATTTCCATAGGTATTGCAGTTAGTTTGGTATTTATAATCCGTAGCAATTTTAAAACAGCTGTTATGATTGTAAATGACAATAATAATTATCTAATAAGGTTTAAAAAAGACGTTTCTTTTTTAAACAAGCCCATCATAAAAAGTGAATTGGAGCTCGTTCCCGAAAACGCCAATTTGGTAATAGATGTGGCCAGGGCAGAATTTATTGATAAAGACGTAATAGACGAAGTGAATGGCTTTTTATACCACGCTCATTTAAAAAATATTAAGGTTTCACTTAAAACCAACCCAAGTAATGCCTCACATGGCTTATTTTTAACTAGTCAAAATATCAACTCATGAAAGTTTACGAAAAACTACTCTTAGAAAACAAAGCTTGGGCTAAAGAAAAACTTCAGCTCGATCCTTCCTATTTTAATAAACTCGCTCACACCCAAACGCCAGAATTTTTGTGGATTGGCTGTAGCGACAGCCGTGTACCTGCCAACGAAATAACAAATACACAGCCTGGAGAAATATTTGTACACCGCAACATTGCCAATATGGTAATTCATACAGATGTAAACTTATTAAGTGTGCTTGAATACGCGGTTACACACCTCAAAGTAAAACACATTATTGTTTGTGGGCATTACGGATGTGGTGGTGTAAAGGCAGCGATGGGTAATCATGATTTCAAACAAGTACTCAATATGTGGTTAAGACATATCAAAGACGTCTTTCATTTACACAGAAAAGAGTTAAATAGTATTGAAGACGAAAATAAAAAATTCGACCGCTTGGTCGAACTAAATGTACAAGAACAAGTCTTGCACTTAGCAAAAACTTCTATTATTCAACGTGCCTGGAAACATGAACAAAGTCCGCAAATTCATGGATGGGTATATGGCCTAAATGATGGAATCATCAAACCGGTTTGTGAATTAAATCCAGACTCAGACATCGAAGATCTTTACAAGTACGACGATATTTAAAAAAAAGGCCCTCTTTCGAGGGCCTTTTTTTTAATCAATAAGTAATATATGTGATAGTTGCAGTGACTTACACTTTTCATTAAAGTTTTTGATGTCGTTTTCAAGTATAGCGTTGAGCTCCGCTTTATAGATACGCCATTCATCATTTAATTCTTTGAACCTTTGTACATGACCCGATGTAACGTGTGGCGTGTTGGTATCAAGCTCACCTCTCAAAAAGATATAATTAGCAGTTAGCTTATTTACAAAATTAATCACATCGTCATTTGACTCAGACTTTGTTTGTATGAGCTTGGCTTCCCACTCGTCTATCTTAGTATTAATTGAATCTGCAAGGGTAACAATACTTTTGAAAGCCTCTTTGTTTTCGATACGGTCGATGATTCCGGCTAATTGTTTTTTCAAATTGCGCATACGCACAACGGATACATGAATATCATTTACGTCTCCGGCGATATTTTGTAATAGGTTGGCCTGCTTTTCATAATCTGCAGCATTGGCTTTAATACGTGGATCTGGAAGTACTTGAAAGGTTTTTTCATAAACGAGTGTATCAATATGGAGTGCACCCTTATACATGCCCGGAACAACCCTTGCGCCATCATAACTTCCTTCTATAAATACACCTGGAATAGATGCGATAGATTCTTGACGTAAATCCCAAACAAAACGGTTTAAACCAGGCTTTACTGATACTTCAGGATCGTTTTCATTTTTATTGTTGCTTGTTTTATTACTCGGCGCATTTGCATAAAAAGTTCTAACCACTTTTCCACTCGCATCAGCAAAAACAAGTTTAGTATTTTCTGGTTCAGTATCTGCTGTATTTACTGTGTAATAAATAACAGCGCCACTTGCTTGATTAGCACCTAGCGTATTAATAGGTTTACCGTTTTTATCAAGTAAATTACTATAATCTAAAACACTGCCACCAGAAATACGGTGCACATCGGATATGGCAAATAATTTATTGGATACCGTGTCTTTGCTGTAGTGTCTAATAGGTTCTAAATCATCTAAAATCCAAAATGCCCTGCCTTGTGTAGAAGCGAGCAAATGATTTTCGTGCACTTTTAAATCTGTGATAGGAACAACCGGTAAATTTAATTGGAGTTGCTTCCAATTTTCTCCGGAGTTATATGAAATATAAAATCCAGTTTCTGTTCCAGCATATAAAATTTTAGGATTCGAAGGGTCTTCTCTTACCACTTTTACAAAAGCACCATAGGGTATACCGTTTGAAATTTGTTTCCAAGAAGCGCCATAATCAGATGTTTTATAAATAATAGGTGTAAAATCATTTACCTTATATTTATTTACGGCGATATATGCAGTACCCTTATTAACACTAGAAACTTCAATGGCATTAATCAACGACTCATCTAAATCTTTAGGTGTAATATTTGTCCAATTGTTGCCGCCATCTTTTGTTACGTATACAAGTCCATCATCACTACCCGTATAAATAACACCTTTTTCATTTTCAGATAACGCTACATAACTAATGGTACAATAGTTTTCTCCACCAGCGCCTTCGTTGGTATATGGAACGCCACTAATACCCATTTTAGTGGTATCATGTCTCGTTAAGTCTGGAGAAACCGCTTTCCATGTTATGCCCAAATCGGTGGATTTAAATAAAATATTACCCGCATGATAATACGTCCCTGGCTTTAGTGGATCATACACAATAGGTGCGTTCCAATTAAAACGGTACTTCATGTCTTTTGGTTGAAGCGCTTGGTATTGCACCGGGTGCTCCATAATATTAACACCTTCCTTGGTCACATTATTATACGCTTCGATTGTTCCCTGATAAGATCCACCCATCGAATACACCGGATTGTTTGGATCGAATGCAACAAAAGCAGATTCACCACCTGCGGTGCTTGTCCAATCTTTATCGGAAATGCGGTAACCGTTTGTTACGCGGCTTGCTATTTTGATAGAACTATTGTCTTGTTGGCCACCATACAAATTATACGGAAATAAATGATCTGCATTGACACGATAAATTTGTGAAGTAGGTTGATTGGCCTGAGTAGACCAAACTTTACCGGTATTAAATGTTACTGCAGCGCCTCCATCGTTGGCAACAATCATATTGCTACTGTTTTTTGGATGAATCCAAAGTTGGTGGTAGTCGCCGTGCGTACCGCCCATATTTGTCCATGTTTTTCCGCCATCGCTAGACCTTAGGCCTGGAGAATTTAATACATACACAACATTTTCGTTGGAAGGATCCGCAAACACTTCGATATAATACCATGCACGCTGTGTTAAGCGGTGGTCTTTACTAATTCTATTCCAGTTGCTTCCTGCATCATTAGAAACAAAAAGTCCACCCAATTCGTATTCGGTATCACTTTCAACAAGTGCATACACTTTTTCAGGATTCGCCCTAGAAACAGAAACACTCATTTTTCCTAATGCAGCAGGTAACCCGTTTTCAATTTTATTCCATGTTAATCCAGCATCTGAAGATTTATACATACCACTTCCTGGTCCGCCACTTTTAATTTGCCAAGGCAATCTTTGGTATTCCCACATGGCAGCATATAAAATGCGTGGATTGTTCATGTCCATTGCTAAATCAGCACAACCTGTGTTATTATCAACAAATAAAACCTTTGTCCAATGCAAACCACCATCGGTAGATTTATACACGCCACGATCAGCAGAAGGACCGTGCGTAGCCCCTTGTGCGGCTACATAAACAACATCGGAGTTATTAGGATCTATACGTATCCAAGAAATTTGACGGGTCAATTCGAGGCCCATATGCTTCCATGTTTTTCCAGCATCGGTAGATTTATAAACACCATCACCATAAGAACTCATCACACCTCTTGGCGCATGCTCTCCCATGCCTACATATACAACATTTGGATCAGACTCTGCAACAGCCACAGCACCTACACTTCCTGTTTTAAAGAATCCATCAGATATATTATTCCATGTTTGTCCAGCGTCTTCTGTTTTCCATACGCCGCCGCCTGTAGTGCCCATGTAATAGGTCAATTGATTTTGCACCACACCTGTTGCTGTTACAGACCTGCCTCCACGGAGTGGTCCGATATTTCTCCACAATAAATTATTGAAATGAGAAGGGACTAAATTTTCTTCGACTACAGTTGCGGCTTGCGCTTTTGAAACCGATTTTTTTTGTGCCTGAACCATAGGCGTACAAGCAATGATAGATGCAAATGCACCAATTAAATACTTTGAAAACATAGAAAATATTTGTTGAGGTATTAATAAAATAAATAACGCTTGGCACTATTACGCCAGCCTGCCTGACTTTCGTAGTCTACAAAATAAATTTTGACATCTGCTTGGCTTTCATAATCTACAAAAAAGATTTTCTTTTTTGCTTGAGAAGCATAGGCAGTAAAAAACCACTTTCCATTATTATCACCAGCCTGACTTTCGTACTTAACTTTAAATACTTTTAAGTCGGCTTGGCTTTCATACTTTACAACAAAAACTTTTACTTCTGCTTGTGAAGCATAATCTACAGCAAATATTTTTTGTGCATGCGTAATACCTGCAAATGCTAATAGAAAGAAGAATAAGACAAATTTTTTCATAGAGATAAATTTAGGTCTTCAATTTATAAATATTCCGGCATAATAATGGTTACTTCACCACAATCTCATCGGCAAAAATCCAAGCACCTGTTCCAGCCGCATGATGCCAATAAGGAGGTGATTTCATATTTTTTCCAGTAACCCTAATAAACCTTGCTTTTTGGCTTTTTGAAGCAGTCGCAAATACTTGTATGTCATTAATTTTGCTGGTTTTTGCTAATGGAAATACATTCTCGACAGTTTGGATAGGTGTATAGTTGATGCCGTCTTCTGAGGTTTCAAATGTAACCGCTGTAGGAAAGAACACCACATGGTTGGTGACCTGCAAAAAAGAGACTGAAACTTGAGAGAAATTGGAAACTGCACCTAGATCAATAGTCGCTTTCATATCGTCCAAGAACCCAAGCCAATTGGCGTAAAAGCTCCAACCACCAAAAGCGCCGTCCGTAAGGGCTTGCGGGTCTTCTTTGGCATATTTAACCGGCTTTATGGCCAAATTTACCTTAGCATTTTTAGCTACATTAACCTCTTTGGAACTAGCTACTAATTTTTGATAACCTTGTAAATAATCGGTAAGGGGTAGGCCCATTTCATTGATGATTTTAATACCCTGCGTATTTGTGGCGTTTGTAAACCTATCTATACGTTTGTTGATATTTTGCGCATCGGAAAGTGGGAATCCTGACTTGTTTAAACGGTAAAATTCGAGCGTTGCAAAATCAAGTCCAATCCGCGCTTCATTGACACGTGTTTGTAATGTTGAATTGCCCGCTGTAACATTTGAAGCACTATCAAATAAACTGTTATACTGCTTTAATTTTTGCTCACTTAGCCATGATTCAAACCCCTGCGCCGGATCACCATACAAGAACAAATAAAATTTAGGTGTTTCTTTAATTGCAGCATGTAAATCATTTAAATACTTAACAATATATGGCGATGCTACTCCATAATAATTAACGGTAAATTCTTGAAGTAGATTTGTGTAATTCAATGTTGGATTCCATAAAAATTTTGAAAGCAACCAACTACGGAGTTCAAAAAATTCGGAGGGGTTATGACTATGCTGTTCAAAAATCCAATTGGCATTGTTATCTACAAATAAATTAATGTTAGGTTGTAAGGTTTCTAAATTTGGAAATGGTGCTAAAAAATTAGTGAACTGCGTGGTGTAATCCCAAATTTGAATGGTTGCACCGATAGCACCCCATGCTTTCAGGTCCGATTCAAAATCTTTACATTTCTCTGCAATTGGTGCGCTTCTATCACACTCTATAGAACAAAGTGTTACTAAAACATTTTTTTCTGGCTTGATATGCAGTGGCGCTTTTCTTGTGTATTGATACGCAAGCGTTGCAATTATTTTTTTAGGAAAGTCTTTGGCGATGCGGTTTACAAGCGTGATCATGGTTCCAGATGGAGAACCTTCATACGTATCGATGGCTGCACATTTATCGCAAGTGCAATACTGTGTATTGTCATCCTGACTCACAGATAAAACTGTTGCAGCAGGGCTGCGACTAAAAAATGCAGCAACAGAATCTTTGATAATTTGATACACGGTATCGTTGGATAAACAAAGTTGCGTGGGCTGTCTTTTATTTTTAACAAGCGCGTAAAAAGTAGGGTGGCTTTCAAAAAAGTTTTTTTCTGGTAAAAACTTATTAAAAGTGTGCACACGCGCTTCCGGTACAAATTTTGGAAATCCTTCGGTGGTAACCCTTCGTTTGGCGGCAAAAGATGGGTTGTCATAAAATAATTTTGAATGTACTGTTCTTGTTAATACAGCTGGTGTATAAGTATAAGATGTAGCAATACTAATATTTTTTGTTGTTGGTATTTTTTCTACTGTAGGAGATAAGAATTGGCAGCCTAAAAATTCTTCTAATAAAACATATACGGTTTCAAGTGTTAGGTAGGGTGTGGCACCTGTTATTTGAAGTTCATTTTTAGTACTCGTAATTGCATATTCATTTTTTGTAAGCGCCTCATAATTTGGACAAGCACCACCAATATAAATAACTGAATTTTTACCATTTTTTTGAGACGAAACCGGAATGCGCGCACCAGTTATTTTAAAAACATACTCACTTAATTCGTTGGCCGCTAAAAGCTCGTCTTTATCTGCATTTTCGGTGACCATAATAACAGTATTTGAACGCCCATTTTGTACCACCGTAAAAGAAGGGGCTGTTGCTTTTTGAGCATTTACACAGGTAATGCTGATGCAAGACAAAAGCACAACTA
Organism: Sediminibacterium ginsengisoli; assembly: GCA_945901845.1. Taxonomy (GTDB): domain Bacteria; phylum Bacteroidota; class Bacteroidia; order Chitinophagales; family Chitinophagaceae; genus Sediminibacterium; species Sediminibacterium ginsengisoli_A. The sequence continues at coordinate 213,685 of CAMDLR010000001.1, forward strand.
AAAGTGAAAATTTAGGACGGAATAAAAAATTCATACAAAGTATTTTAGTACCCTAAATTTAATTTATTTCAATAACTCTATTCTAACCTTTTTTAAGCCTATTTGAACCGGTTAAAAAATAAATAATGGGTTCTTTTAATAGTGGCGTAAATTAACTTCAAATAAAAATTCATGAAAAAAATATTCTTCGTATTTGCTATGCTTTGCTCAAGTGTATTACTAGCACAAAATGTATATCATTTTACAAGCGGACTGGCATCTGGTAAAGTGCATCAATATGGCAGAGAAGCCATGTACTCCGATACGCTTGCCTATAGTATCTACAAAGGTGAAAGTAAGCCACAGGAAGGATTAGCGGTTTCAAGTGAGGCAAAAACAAAGTGGACTTCCATTAAGGCAGACAGCGCAAATAATTTTAGAAGTCAGGCACTAGCCAATGGTTATTTATACCTACAATACAATGCGCCAAAAGCGGGGACAGCTGTTTTTATTGGCACAGGACACTCCATGGTATTTATTAATGGAGCGCCGCATGCCGGAGATATGTACCGCTATGGTTGGATGTACATTCCGGTTCAATTAAAAAAAGGAATCAATGAATTTTATATTCGCGCCGCAGGCGCTGGTAGGTTTGCATCGGTAAAAGCAATGCTTGATTTTTCATTTAAGCCACTACAACTGAGTACCAAAGACGCTACGCTTCCGTTTTTTATTGAAGGAGAAAGCGTAACAAAAAAATGGGCAGGACTTGTAGTAGTCAATAGTTCAAAAAATAATACTGTGGGCATGAGCATCACGGCGGCCGTTGGAGATCAAAAAATACAAACCAATATTTCAAACATCGCACAACATATCGCAAGAAAAGTAGCCGTAGAAATACCGGTACCAAAAAACGTAAGCAAAGGAAGTTACAGCATAGCACTTACTTTAATGGCTAACAACCAAATTATTGACACTACCTCAATTGTGGTAACAGCCGTAAAAAGTAATGAACACGCATCGCATACTTTTATTAGTGGAATAGATGGTTCTGTGCAGTATTATGCAGTGGCACCTCAAGCCAACGATAATAAAAATAATCCAAGTTTATTTTTATCGGTACACGGCGCAGAAGTAGAAGCTATTTCGCAAGCTAGAGCATACAAACCTAAACAAGAAGGACCCATTGTAGCGCCTACCAATAGAAGACCAAGAGGATTTAACTGGGAAGATTGGGGTAGACTTGATGCATTAGAAGTTTTTGAAATTGCTAAAAAAATATACCAACCAAATCCACAACATATTTATTTAACTGGTCACTCCATGGGCGGGCACGGTACTTGGTATTTAGGTGCTACCTATCCTGGAAAGTGGGCAGCTATTGCACCTTCGGCAGGCTATCCAACCCTTGCAGCGTATGGCTCACACGATGGTCTAGTGCCAAATGATACGAGCACCTCTGTTAAAAAAATATTGACAAGGGCAAGTACACCAAGCAATGTATTAGGCATGGTTAATAACTACAAGGCCAATGGGGTTTATATTTTTCATGGTGATGCAGACGAAACAGTTTCGGTAAACTATGCTAGACAAATGAAAAAAATACTCGCCGAATTTCATCCTGATTTTAGTTATTACGAATATCCTGGAGGTTCGCATTGGTTTAGTGATGAGAGTGTAGACTGGGCGCCTATTTTTGAATATTTCAAAAGACACACCATTCCAGTTAGTAGTAAAGTAAATGTGATTGATTATACCTTACCATCTACTGCTATTACCAACACCTATCAGTGGTTACAAGTATTACAACAAACAAAAAGTTTTGAATATAGCCGTGTGCAACTTACACGCAATATGAAAACAAAAAATATTACAGGTACTACTACCAATATTAATGCTGTTTCAATAGATACCAAAGATTTTGCAGTGGGCGATACGATTAGTATTGTACTAGATGGTAACCGATTAACCCATATAGTGAATTCGAGTGCGCTGGTTTTAGAAAAAAATGCAGCTTGGACAAAAGGAATATCACCATCACTTGCCAACAAAGGCATCCAAAGAAATGGTGGTTTAAAAGAAGCATTTAATAACAATATGGTTTTTGTTTATGCTACGCATGGTACAGAAGCAGAAAATAACTGGGCCTTACAAAAAGCAAAATATGATGCAGAAACCTGGTATTATAGAGGAAACGGTTCTGTAAGTTTAGTTGCAGATAAAGATTTTACGACAGCTGCTTACCAAAATCAAGGCGTTATTTTATATGGTAACGAAACCACCAATACCGCTGCAGCAACACTTCTTACAAACTGTCCTATTAAGGTAACAACTGGTAAAATTGTAATGGGTAGTACCGTATATGAAGGGCAAGACCTAGGTGCGTACTTTATGTATCCGGCACAAAATAATGGTATTACGAGCGTTGCACTTATTGGTGGCACTGGCTTACAGGGTATGCAAGCGGCAGATGCCAATCAATATTTTAGTGGTGGTAGCGGTTTCCCCGACTTTATGGTTTTTTCACTTGATATGCTTATTAAAGGTGAAGATGGTATTAAAGCAGTGGGATATTTTAACAATGATTGGAGCCTTGGAAAAGATTTTTACATTAAAAAGTAAATTGGGATGAAAAAAATATTCGTTGCTATTTCACTCTTACTCGTAGGATATATTGCAGTAGCGCAAAAATCTGTTAGCATTATTCCAGAGCCACAATTCTTGAAAGTAAATGCTGGAAGTTTTAGTTTTTACAAAAATACGCAGTTTATAGCCCCTGCTAGTTGGAAGCCTATTGCAAAATATGTACAGCAAATCACAAGTACCTCTATAAATACGATGCAAAAAGGAAATACGCGTATTATTTTTAAAGAAAATAAAAAATTAGCTGCCAGTGAATACACGCTAGAAGTAACTACTAACACAGTTACTATTGCTGCAAATGATTATGCCGGTGCACTCTATGGTGCGCAAACCATTATTCAACTTTGGTACACGAGTAATACACCTAGCCGTATTGCTTGTATCACCGTAAAAGACAAGCCTAGGTTTGAATACAGAGGACTCATGTTAGATGTATCTAGAAATTTTTATCCGGTATCTTTTATCAAAAGTTTAATTGATGTATTAAGTATTTACAAAATCAACAATCTCCATTTACACTTAACAGATGGTGCAGGTTGGAGACTTGAAATAAAAAAATATCCATTATTAACCAAGCAAGCTGCCTTTCGAACACACAAAACTTGGAAAGAATGGTGGAAAAATGGGATGGGTTATTTACAAGAAGGTGATCCACTGGCATACGGAGGTTACTATACACAAAATGATGCAAAAGACATTGTGGCGTATGCCAAAGCAAAAGCGATCAATGTGATTCCAGAAATTGAAATACCTGGTCACTCCGATGAAGTACTAGCTGCATATCCAAATCTAGCTTGTGATAGTGTTACAGGTAGAACTGGCGAATTTTGTATTGGCAATGATTCTACATTCACTTTCATGCAAGATGTGATCACAGAAGTGATGCAATTATTTCCTTCAAAATATATTCATATTGGAGGTGATGAAGCTGCAAAAAGACACTGGAAAAAATGTACAAAATGTCAAAAGCGCATTAGCGATAATGGTTTAAAAAATGAAGATGAACTCCAAAGCTATGCCATCAAAAGAATGGAAAAGTTTATCTCGAGTAAAGGACGTTATTTACTGGGTTGGGATGAAATATTAGAAGGCGGACTTGCCCCTGGCGCGCGCGTTATGAGCTGGAGAGGTGAACAAGGTGGAATTGATGCGGCTAGGCAAGCCCACGATGTAATTATGACCCCAGGTGGTACTTGTTATTTTGATAAATACCAACAAAATCCTGCAGGAGAACCGGAAGCCATTGGCGGATTTTTACCATTACAAAAAGTATATGAATACGAGCCCATGCCCGCTGTACTCGAAAAAGACAAACAACAATATATCAAAGGTGCACAGGCTAATTTATGGACCGAATACGTGCCTACGCAGGAGCATGCAGCATACATGATTTTTCCGCGCATCATTGCTTTAAGTGAAGTGGTATGGAGTAACCCAGCTGCAAAAAATTGGGCGCAGTTTCAAGAAAAGTTAACCGCTCATTATACACTACTACAAGCTTTTAATATCAATTATTGTAGACCTTCTAATAGAGTAGATATTAGTGCTCACATTGATACTACAAAACGGCTTGCAACAATCAGTTTTAATAGTGAGCAGTTTAAACCTACCATCTATTATACCACCGATGGAACAGAACCCACCTCAGCGTCCAAAGTTTATGCTGAGCCGTTTTTAATGGATACAAAAACAACCATCAAGGCTGCTATTATTAATGCAAAAAAATCAGTCTCTGATTCAATACTTATTAATTTTCACAAAGCATTTAATAAACCTGTTACGTATAATATACCTTATAGCAAAAGCTATCCAGCTGCTAGTACATATACACTTGTAAATGGTTACCGTGGCAGTTTAACCTACCAAGATGGACAGTGGCAAGGGTTCACTAGCAACATCGATGTTGTTATTGATTTACAAAAAGTTGATACCATACATTTAGTGCAAGCCAATTTTATGCAAATCATTGGACCTGGTGTTTATATGCCAAAATATATTGAAGTACAAACATCGGTGGATGGTGTAAACTATACCAATCAGGGTAGAGATAATAATGTCGTATCTCCTACAGAGAGTAGTTTACGTTTTAAAGATTTTAAAATACCAATGAAACCAACCGCTGCCCGCTTTATTAAGTTTGTTTCAAAACTGCAAAACGGCTTTCAATTCATAGATGAAATAATTGTAGAATAAAAAAAGCGGCTCCCTTTTACTAGAAAAGGAAGCCGCTTTACTTTTTTACTGCTTAGTATTTTGTAACACCTGGAACTGGAACTGGATAGAATCCGTCAGGACCTGGATTAACCGGCGCTGCTGCATCAAATGCATACACCGATGGATGCAAATTAAGGCCCGAATTAATGGCTTTATCCCAATCAATAATTTGTCCACTATACGTAGCCATTCGGCCTAGAATAGATGTCATGGTTGAATAAGCGCCATTTTCGGCATCGGCATATTTATACTCACCTTTTGCAATCGCGGCAAATAATTCGTCATGCTCTGTTTGATACGGATTGCGCTCTTTAGATTTATCAAATTGAAAAATTGTTTTACCGCGTAAATCAGTAATGCGCGCTGCATCACAATAAATTTTTCCTTTGGTGCCCACTAGTAGTTCATCTACTTTACTTGAAGTACCTGGCATGTGCCGACACTGCGAATTTAAAATAGATCCATCGGCGTAATGAAACTCTACATAGTGATGGTCAAATATTTCACCGTGCTCTTTTGATTTTCTTACTTCTCGTCCACCAAAACCTTGCGCTTTTACAGGATAGCCCTTCTTAAACCAATTAATCACATCTAAATTGTGAATGTGCTGTTCAGTAATATGATCACCGCAAAGCCACACAAAATAATACCAGTTTCGCATTTGATATTCCATTTCTGTTTGACCTGCTTTACGTGGTCTTGTCCAAACACCATCATTATTCCACCAAGCTTGCATCGATGTAATATCTCCAATCATATCTTTTTTTGCAAAAAGCGCGCGGTAAGAATCTTGGTAATGTCTTTGAAGCCCTACTACTACGTTTAATTTCTTTTGCTTTGCAATTTTTGCAGCAGCCAAAACCCTTTGAACACCTGCTGGATCTGTAGCCACAGGCTTTTCCATAAATATATGTTTGCCTTGCTTAACAGCTTCTTCAAAGTGAATGGGTCTAAAACCTGGAGGCGTTGCAAGTATCACTACATCTGCAAGTGGTATGGCTTTTAAATAACCGTCAAAGCCTACAAATTTTCTTTCTTCAGGAACATCAAGTGTACCCTTTGTGCCAGGACCTGCGTTAGCTAGTTCACCAACTACATTTTTATAACATTCATCTAGGCGGTCTTTAAAAGCATCTGCCATCGCAACAATTTTTACATTTTGCTTGCTCATTAATGCCTGAACGGCAGCACCTGTTCCGCGTCCACCGCAACCAATAACGGCTACTTTGATAACGTCATCAGAACCCGAAAAAAAGTTAGCGTTGGAAATTAGGGGCGCAGCTGCAATGGCACCTGCAAGCATCGAACCTTGTTTTACAAAGTCTCTGCGTTTGTCATGAAAAGATGAATTTGACATATGGCTGTTGTTTTTTATTTTATTAGATAAGTTGAAAAAAATTGTTCTACTTGTTCAGGTGTTGGCTGTTGTAATGGCCTTACGAGTCTGATACCAACATCTTTAGCTTCTGTAAGCCACCACTTACTTTTTGGAATTTGCGGATCACGTCTATTCCAAATTGGATCCGATTTTATTCTTTTCCCATTTCTAGAAATACTTGCATCAGACAAAAAAGATCCACCACGTAACACCTTTGGATACACCCCTTGTGTAGGTGCAACCATTGGATTTTTGGGTTCAATGCTAGCGTATCTATTGGGCAAATAATGATCGGTGGTCCACTCCATTAAATTACCTAGGATGTCATATAATCCCCAAGCATTGGGTAATTTTTGTGCCACTTTTTGGTATTTGTTGGTACTATTTTTTTGAAACCATGCATATTTAGAAAGCGTGTTAGGATCCGTTCCATAATAATAGGGCGTAGTTGTTCCTGCCCTGCTAGCATATTCCCATTCGGCCTCTGTTGGTAGTCTATAAAAAATACCTGTTTGTTTATATAGCCATTTACAAAACATAAATGCCGCATATTGCGACATACTATTGGCGGGATATCCGTCCTCCTTGCCCATACCCCAGGTTAAATCTACATATTGAGGACTTGGTCTAGTAATAGCATCAATATCAGAATTTTGAGAGGTGTTTTCGTCTTTTAAAAAAACATCAAAAACATCACGGGTTACTTCGGTGGCACTCATCCAAAATGCATCTAATGCAATTTCTTTTTGAGGCGTTTCGTCGATGTTGATTTTTGAAGAGAGTATTATTGAACCCATTTTAAATTGTCCTGCAGGAATAGGCACCATTGCAAAACGCAAATTACCTACGGGTAGTTTTTGTTCATACTTTTCAAAAATGACACTACCTTGTTGCGCATGTGCAGCAATAGAAATGGAACAATATAGAATTATAATAAAATGCTTAACCACGATTCATTTTTAGAATTAGTAAGTTATGAATTTTTTAGAATAGGTGCAATAATTATTGCGCTAAGTATCCATCAAATTTTCCAAAACTTACTTTACGAATCCTTCCATTTTGTAATGTGGTGATGAGTACTTCAGATTTGTACTTTTTTGCCAATATTTTAACCTGATTTAGTGTGAGGATGCTACAAGCAGTTGCCAACCAATCGGCGGTGGTAGCATCTGGTGCTACTACTGTAACATTACGCTGAAAAGTAACACCATAACCGGTTCTAGGATCTATTATATGACCATACTTTTTCCCTTCGTGTAACATATATTGAAATGCATCGCCTGATGTGGCAACTGCCTTATTGGATAAAATAAGTTTGGGCTCTAATAATTGTTCTTGCTGTCCAGGCACATTAATTCCAATGGTCCATCCTTTTTTTTGAGGTGGCATACCAGCAACAACCATATCACCTCCAGCATCTACTAAGGCAGTTGTAATTCCACATGATTGCAATAATATCAAAACCTTATCTGCAGCATACCCTTTAGCGATAGCACCCATATCGAGTTGCATATTGGGTTGTAAAAACGTAATCGTTTGCGCGGCACTATCTAATTGAACTTTATTAAACCCAATACGGTTACGCGCCGTATTGATTGCCCCATTTGTTGGAAATTGCTGAGATTTTCGAGCGTTTCGCCATAACCTAGAAAGAGGCCCCACCGTAATATCAAAACTGCCATAAGCATCTTTGTTGGCCGCCTTTGCAACATAAAGCAGTTCAAATAAAATGGGAGACACGCTAACGGGTAAGCCAACTACAGAATACCTTAATTTAAATAATTCGGAGGTACTATCATAATCACTACAAATTAAATTGATGGAATCAACAAGTCTGAAACTTTCTTGTGCTGCGCTGTCTGCTATTTGTTTTGTATCCGCATAAAGCACCAAATTAAATGGAGATCCCATTTTTTGTGTACTATATGTATACCTATTGTCTTGTGCTTCAGATATAAACACGTCCACAAAGAATAACAAAAATAAAAGCAGCTTTTTCAAATAAAAGGAGTTTGCGTTTAAAAGATTTGTAATTTAGAAAAACTTTAATCGTGATCCGGAAAATTAGGCGGGTTTTATTATATTTATTTATAAGTTCATTTTTATATGTACTTATCACAAAATTTGTAGATCCTCCCATTACCATTACGCAACTAACAAACGCCTTTGGACTTGGTTTAAAAAGAGATTATGTAAGTTGGGAAGAACTAGGCTACCAAAGTAAACTAGCGGCTATTGCAAGCGAAGATCAACTATTTGCAGAACATAGTGGATTTGATTTTGACGCCATCGAAAAAAGTTTACGCCCTAAAAAGAAAAAAAGTAAAATTCCACTTGGGGGTGGCGCTAGCACCATAACGCAACAGGTTGCAAAAAATGTTTTTTTATGGCAAGGTGGTTCATACGATAAATACATCCGTAAAATTCCTGAAGTCTATTTTACTTTTTTGATTGAATTAATCTGGGGTAAAAAAAGAATTTTAGAAGTATACTTAAATGTAATTGAAACAGGACCCGGCTGTTTTGGAATGGAAGCAGCAGCCCAACACTATTTTAATAAATCAGCAAAATCATTGACACCTGCTCAAGCCGCCATGATTGTAGCCGGTTTTCCAAATCCTAAAAAGTTTACTGCTAGTCCAATGAGTAAGCGCGTAAGCTGGCGCTATCCTCAAATTTTAAAGCAAATGAGCAATATAGATACCGATGAAGACATCTATACTTTACTGCATAAAAAATAATTTATTTACCTGCTTTAAAAAAACGGTAAGAAAAAATAATGGGGGCAAACACCATCGGTATCATAATTACAAAAAAACTAATAAATGTCCAGATTCCTGGTAGTACAAAACCAAGAATCATTTGAAGTATACCGCCATACAACCAAAATTTTCCAGCATAGATATGTGTTGCATTCCAATTTTCTTCATTACTCAAAGTCCATGGCAACTTAAACCCTGCGAAATAATTTTGAGAAAGCTTTGGAAAAAAAGATCCCATCACCGAAAAAAACAGGCCGAGGAGAGGAAGTATCAATTTATCGATAGGTAGGTCGAGTTGTTTTGTTTTGGTTAATATTACCATGTTTAAGCCTGACAAAAATGCCACAGTGATAAGTCCGAACACCTTAAAATACGCATCATTGTTGTTTGCATACCTTTTGGGATCAATTTTTTTAATATTGATCATTAATAGATAGGTAAACAAACTAACTATCCCTATAAAAACAGGTCCAAAAAAAGCCATGCTTTTAGAACCAAATCCATCGGCTTCACCTTTGAGATTAAAATGGGTTGGGATGGTAGCTGGCAAACTAGCATAAAAAGTAGATAAGTATAGAAAAGGCGCTGCTACTAAAATAGCTACTAAAATGTAATGAGAATATTGCTTATTCATACGGGTAGGCTTAATATATTTGTAATTAACAATTACAAAGGATTGTAAAATTAAGAAAAATGAAGATTAAATTTGTTTCTATACTAGGGTTATTGTGCTTATTTGTCGTAAGCCTATTTTCATTTACGCCCACAGCCAGTAATTCGAGCCAATCCGGAGAAGCCCTTGCTAAACAATATTGTGGAAGTTGTCATTTATACACCGCGCCTGATTTATTAGATAAAAAAACTTGGAAAGAAAGCATACTACCTAATATGGGTTGGCGTTTAGGAATTAGGGGCGTTAATGATAGCCCATACGCTTCTATGGAACCAGATGAAGCAGCTATTGTAGAAAAATTAAGGGTCTATCCAAATTCACCCATCATTTCAAAATCTGACTGGCAAAAAATTGTAGATTTTTATATTACAAAAGCACCAGCAACCGTAATTCCTGCAAAAACTACTACTGTAGTAAAAACATCTACAAGACAATTTTTTAGTGAGCCTGTTTTTATCGATAATAAACAGGCGCCAAAAACAAGTATGATAAAATTCAATGACGCTACAGGCACACTATATGTGAGTGATGCAATCAATGAATTGTATGCTTTAGATAAAAATTTAAAACTCTCCGAAACGTGGAATACACCATCGGCGGTTGTAGATTTATTATTTGAAAAGAATAAAGAACCAAGGGCTTTATGTATTGGTAGCATTGCACCTTCAGAAAAAAAAGAAGGCTTGTTGTTATCGCTTGATTCCACAGAACAGAAAGCATCTTTTGGAGGATTGTCAAGGCCTGTACATATTGAAAAAGCAGATGTAAACCAAGACGGAAAAGAAGATATCATTATTTGTCAATTTGGAAATCATACAGGTAAAATAAGTTGGTTAGACGGTGGCGATATTCGCAAAGAAAATATATTAATATACCGCCCTGGCGCTAGAAAAGCAGAAATAGTTGATTTAAACAAAGATGGAAAATTAGACATCGTTGTTATGATGGCGCAGTCTTATGAAGGTATCTATTATTTGGAAAATAAGGGAGATGGTAGTTTTAAAGAAACGCCGCTGGTAAAATTCCCGCCAGTATATGGTGTGAGTTATTTTGAAATGATTGATATCAATAAAGATGGCTTTTTAGACATTGTTATGAGTAATGGCGACAACTGGGATTTATCTAGGGTTAAAAAAAGATTTCATGGTGTTCGCATTTTACTCAATGACAAACTCAATCATTTTAAAGAAAGCTTTTTCTTCCCAATGTATGGTGCTAGTAAAGCTGTTGCCAGAGACTTTGATGGCGATGGGGATATAGACATTGCTACGATTTCTTTTTATGACGACCTTGCTAAACCCGAACAAGGATTCATTTATTTTGAAAATACCGGAAATATGCAGTTCGCCGCTTCAACTACACCAGAAGCTGCTAACGGAAAGTGGCTTACCATGGAAGTAGCCGATATTGATAAGGACGGTGATACTGATATCGTACTTGGTTCATTTATTTATACCTTTAGTGAAATGACACAACTCCTTATGAAAGGAATTGAACATTTCCCACAGTTGTTGGTGTTGCGCAACAATAAAACAAACTAACATGCTACACTTTTTGTTGATATTTCTTTTGCCTTTTTTTCAAGCAGTCCCTACTTGGCAGTCAAATTTTGATGTAGCTAAAGAAAAGTCAATTAAAGAAAACAAAATCATACTCATTCATTTTGTACATAAAAGTAGAGACGCTAAAAATATTAAACTAGAAAAAGCAACATTTGAAACCAGCGAGTTTATAGATTACGCAAACAAACAGGTTGTGCTATTAAAAATAGATCTTGGGATAGAGCGGAGTGATGATAGCGAAAAACAGTTTTATCACAATTCAATTATACGTGAACGCTATAACAGTGCAGCCGTTGCCCCGTTTACCATCATTACTGATGCTGGTGGGAAGGTATTAAAAACTTTGAATTATAAACAGCCCTTAAACAGTTCTGATTTAATATCAGCTATCCAAAAAACTATCGAAGCAAACAAACAATAGGTATTATGAAAAAATTCATACAATACATTGGCTTTGGAATTTTAGCTTTATTGATTGTCGTTTTTATTGCTGTTATTGTTTTAGCAGAACAAGATAAAAAATTAGAAACATTACTACCTATTTACAGTTCAACAGCATCAAAATTTATGCCTGTTTTAGGTATGAATGTGCATTACCGAATAGAAGGCAACGAATCAGATTCTGTTCCACTGGTACTGATACACGGCACATCCGCATCATTACATACCTGGGATAGTTTAACACTCTTATTAAGTGGGAAGAAAAAAATTATTCGCTTTGATTTGCCTGCTTTTGGACTTACGGGTCCCAATAAAGAAAACACATACAACGCAGATGTCTATTCTGTTTTTGTTGATTCGGTACTAGAAAAATTAAAGGTGAAATCTTGTATTATTGCTGGAAACTCGCTTGGCGGAAGCATTGCATGGCATTACGCGCTTTATAATCCATCAAGGGTACAACAGTTAATATTACTTGACGCAAGTGGATATCCGACAAAGAATGAAAAAGGGTCGCTTGGTTTTAAAATTGCAAGTATGCCCGTAATTAATAATCTACTCTTATGGGTAACCCCTAAATTTTTAATTAAAAAAAGTTTAGAAGGGGTATTTGTAGATAAAAAGAAAATTAATAACGAATCTATTAATCGTTACCACGATTTGCTATTAAGAGAAGGAAATAGAAAAGCGGCACTCTCAATTTTTAAAGCAGGTTTTAAGCCAAATCCAGCACCTATAAAAAAAATAAGTAAACCAACCCTTATTATTTGGGGCGACCAGGATCAGCTCATCCATGTTTCTAATGCTTATTTGTTTAATAAAGACATTAAAGGAAGTAAACTGGTTGTATTACAAAATGTTGGACATGCCCCTATGGAAGAAACACCTACAAAAGTAGCAGCAGAAATAGCTACGTTTTTAAACCTACATTAATCAACCGGTAATTCGGGATTTTCTAGCGCATTTAAAGCATTTGGTGTATCATTTAAAACCTCTACATCCCTTAATTGACGCTGAATAGCACGGGTACGTGCACCTACTACTTCGTCGAGTTGCTTAAGTCCATTTTGAATATTACCCTGTGCCTTTTCTATGAGGCCACCAAATTTTTCAAATTCCGTTTTTACACTACCCAGCACTTTCCACACTTCACCACTACGCTTTTGAATTGCAAGTGTTTTAAAGCCCATTTGCAAACTGTTTAAAATAGCGGCAAGGGTACTCGGACCCGTCACTATAATTTTATAATTACGCTGCAAATCTTCAAGTAAACTGGCTTTTCTTACCACTTCGGCATAAATACCTTCGAAGGGTAAAAATAAGATGGCAAAATCAGTAGTATTAGGCGGATCTAAGTATTTATCAGAAATGTCTTTGGCCATTTTTTTTATAGTTTGCTCTAAGTTTTTTTGAGCTACTTCTATTTCTGGTAAATCGGAGGCATCGTAAGCAGTTTGCAATTGCTCATATACATCTTTGGGAAATTTTGCATCGATAGGAAGCCACACCTGCTTATTATTATCATCACGGCCCGGTAGCTTAATCGCAAACTCTACAATGTCTGCGCTGTTTTGCTTGGTTTTTACATTAGCCGCATACTGCTCTGGTGCTAGTATTTGTTCAAGCAGCATCGCTAACTGTACTTCACCAATACCGCCACGCATTTTAACATTACTAAGTACCTTTTTTAAACCACCAACATCATTTGCGAGTGTTTTCATTTCCCCAAGTCCAAGTTGCACGGCTTCTAATTGCTTTCCAACTGCTTCAAAAGACTGACCCAGCCTTTCGTTTAGCGTTTTTTGAAGTTTTTCATCTACCGTTTCCCGCATTTGCTCCAACTTTTTTTCGGTTTGCAGTACTAGTTTTGACTGACCCTCTGTTAAGTCGGTAAATTTATTTTTAAGCTCCTGTGTTAGATCAATTAAACCAGTTCGCAAATCATCACGATTAAGTTTATGATTGGCATCTGTTTTTTGAATGAGTCCATCAAGTCCGGATTGTATGGTGTTATTTGTCTCTGTTCTATTAATGCTAAAATCTGTTTTTATAGAATGCTCTAGTTGTGCGATTTTAGATTGTAATATGGTCATTTCATCTTGTAGCCCCGCGCCATTATTAGATTTTGACAATAATAGGATGACTAATAAAAGTGACACACAACTCACAGCTAGCAAAACGTATAAAACAAATTCATTCATACCTAAAATTTTAGAATTCAAATATACGCGCAGGGTCCTCCACCTATTGGAGTAGTGAGATATTTAACAAAAAAATGTAAAGGAT
>CAMDLR010000002.1 GCA_945901845.1 Sediminibacterium ginsengisoli
ATGCTTCATTTTATTCCAGTTATTGGTTGGTTATTTGCGCCATGCTATGCTGTAATTGCTGCCACCCTTAGCTTGGACCCTAAAAAACAAATTGAATAATGGCCGTAGGAAAAGTTATTTTAATACCTACCGTTTTACATGAAGATGCAGACAATAGCATTCCTTCTTATGTTATTGAGCAGGCCAAATTATGTGATGCCTATTTTGTAGAAAATGAAAAAACAGCGCGCAGGTATTTAAAAAAATATTGGCGTGAAATGGTTATTGATAATTACCAGTGGCGTACCATTCATAAGGCAGAAGTTGCTGTAGTGACTGAGTTTATAAGTCTATTAAAGCAAGGAAAAAATATTGGCATCATTAGTGAAGCAGGATGCCCTGGTGTAGCGGATCCTGGCCAAATACTCGTAGCTGCAGCCCAGGAAAAAGGATTTGAAGTTTGCCCACTGGTAGGGCCCAATTCTATTTTACTAGCACTGATGGCGAGTGGTATGAATGGACAAAGTTTTAGTTTTCATGGCTACCTCCCTATCGATTCGTTGGAAAAGAAAAAAGCCATTGCACAATTAGAACAAGATTCACATAAAAAAAACACAGCGCAAATTTTTATTGAAACACCATATAGGAACAATCAGCTTATTAAAGACTTGTTACAATATTGCCATCCGCAAACAAAAATTTGTATTGCCGTAGATATAACCGCACCAACGCAGTGGATTAAAACCAAAACGGTTGCGCAGTGGAAAAAAGAAACGGTAGACATACATAAACGCCTCGCTATATTTTTACTGCAAGCCTAAGCGCACTGCGTTGTAATAGCCTAGATTAAAATCCGTATTTATCTACAAGGAAAATAAGTCCAGCTATATTTACAGCACCTAAAAGCAACTCACGCTTGTTTACGTTTTCAAACACATCGGAACGTGCATGGTGTACATCAAAATAACGCTGTGAATCCGGCAAAAAACCACAAAGTGGTGTATTTAAATTTCTATTCAGCGGACCAATATCTGCACCGCCACCAATATCATCCATACTTGAGGTGCCGTAAGGTTTTAATAGTGGTAGCCAGCGCTGAGCGGCTGCGATTTTTTCTGGAGCAGCCGTAAAACTAAAACCACGGGGTGTAAAACCACCTTCATCACTCTCTAAAGCAAAAATGTGTTTTTCATTTTTTTCTTTTGCAGCAGCAGCGTAGGCCGTTCCACCTCGTAAACCATTTTCTTCATTGGCAAAAAGTACAAAACGAATAGTACGCTTTGGCTGGTAACCAACTGCTAAAAATGCACGCATCACTTCTATGGTATGCACCACACCAGCGCCATCATCATGTGCACCTTCATTAACATCCCAACTATCTAGATGCCCACCAATGGTAATAATTTCTTCAGGAAATTGAGACCCTTTTATTTCTGCAATAATATTATGCCCTGTCGTATCTGGTAAAAATTTACCGTGCGTGGCCATACTCACTTTTACCGTACTCGATTGCTTAGCAAGAGACCATAAATAATCCGCGTCGCGCGGACCCACTGCCTGTGCCGGAATTTTTGGAAAAGAATCGTTGTAAGCCATACCACCTGTATGTGGATCGTTGGCGGTAGAACTAGTAAGTGAACGAATAATGCATCCTACTGCGCCATATTTTGCTGCCTGGCTGGCTCCGTTTCTTCGATACTGCCCGGCCTTACCATAGGCTTCAAAGGTTTTTACAAGGGTCGCGTCAAAACTATTATTGAAATAAACGATTTTCCCTTCTACTTCATCTTTGCGTTTTTCTAATTCGTCAAAATTTTGGACGGCAAGTAGTATGGCTTCCACTTTTTTCCCATCCCCTAGTGAATTGCCAAGTGCTAATACGTCTAATGCGCGTACTTGCTTTTTACCATCAATCCGCGTGATTTTTGCAAAATCACCACTGCCACGCACCCACCTAGGCACCATACAAGCTTGTTTACTTACTGCAGGTGCACCAAGTTGCTGCAACGCATTTACACCCCAAGCCTCTGCCTGATACATGGCTGGAGAACCAGCAATTCTACCCCCTACTGTTTTGGTTAACTCATATAATAAGTCATAAGCCTTGCCATTTGTTAAGATCTCATCAGCTAATTTTTTTATAAATATAGCGTCTGCGTTAGACGGCTCAGTAGCCTGACTCAAAGCAAAAAAAGGAACCAATAAAAGGAGGTAGATGATCTTTTTCATAGGGCTCAAGTTAAGAATTTAATTAAAAAATAACCCGCCAAAGCATGCTTAAATAAACAGAATGCCGAATTAATTGTTACTTGCATAGGAAATGGTCAATTTTAGAGCCCATTTATTTTATTATGCGCATAGGGATTGTTTGTTACCCCACTTTTGGTGGAAGCGGTGTTTTGGCCACCGAACTTGGAAAGGCCTTGGCCGACAAAGGACATCAGGTACATTTTATTACCTACCAACAACCCGTTAGGCTCAACGAATTTAATGCCAATATTTTTTACCATGAAGTTAGGGTGCCTACTTACCCTCTTTTTGATTATCCACCCTATGAGGTAGCGCTTGCTTCTGCGATGGTAGATGTTATTATCAACCATGACCTTGATTTATTACACGTGCACTATGCCATACCGCATGCATCTGCTGCGTATATGGCTAAGCAAATTGTAAAGCAAAAGATAAATAGAAATATCCCTGTTATTACAACCCTTCATGGTACCGATATTACACTTGTGGGTAGAGATAAAACCTACGAACCCGTGGTTACATTTTCTATCAATGAAAGTGACGCTATTACAGCGGTATCAAATAATTTAAGAGACATTACGTACCAAACTTTTAAGATCACCAAAGAAATTGACGTGATTTATAATTTTGTAGATGTTGGACGTTTTGATAAAAAACCGAATGAAGCATTTAAAAAAGTAATCGCACCCAACAACGAAAAAATAATTACACACGCTTCCAATTTTAGAAAAGTAAAAAGAGTAAACGACGTGGTGCATATTTTTGCAAACATCATTAAGGAAATTCCAGCCAAATTATTAATGGTAGGTGATGGGCCTGAACGCCATGCTGCAGAAGAGTTAGCGCGTAATTTAGGTATCGAAGAACATGTACGTTTTTTAGGCAAGCAAGAACAAATTGAAGATATTTTAGCCGTAACAGATGTGTTTTTATTGCCTTCCGAATATGAGAGTTTTGGTTTAGCTGCACTTGAAGCCATGGCCGCACGCGCCGTAGTGATTAGTTCCGATGCGGGAGGATTACACGAAATCAATATTCAGGGTGAAACCGGTTATATGGCGCCTGTTGGAGACGTTGCTGCCATGAGTGGATATGCCGTTACACTTTTGTCGGATGAAAATAAACTCATGCAAATGAAACAAGCCGCTTATGAGCAGGCCTGTTTATTTGACATCATTAAAATTATTCCGGTGTACGAAAAATTGTATAGCCGTTTTTGTAGAATGTAATGCGCTTACATTTCTTTAGCCGTAAACTCCATTAAGGTTTTGATATAATCTGGCGACAAATTAAATTCAAGCCCAGCCGCTTTATATAATTCAGGTAACGTTTTTGTGCCCCCTAACGATAACGCATTGATATAATTTTGAAGTGCTTGTTTTGGATTTTGCTGGTACTGCATCCAAAGCCCAATGGCACCTAATTGCGCAATACCATATTCGATATAATAAAAAGGTACTTCAAATAGGTGTAACTGGCGCTGCCAGCCTATTTCACGATACGCATCCAGCCCTGTATAATCGATACTATTTGTAGAAAATTCTTTTAAAATAGCCGTCCATGTTGTTGTTCTTTCTGCTACCGTATGCGCAGGATTTTCATACACCCAGTGCTGAAACTTATCGATAATAGCAATCCAAGGGAAAATGGTAATGGTTCTTTCTAGTTGATGTTCACGTGCACGTTTTAAATCTGCGTCGTTATCAAAAAATGCCTGCCAGTGATTCATAGAAAATAATTCCATAGCCATGCTAGCCACTTCTGCAATTTCCATGGGGTATTCTTTAAACGCACTCAATTCTAGATGATGCGCTAAAAAAGAATGGACGGCATGTCCACCTTCGTGCACCATGGTTGTTACATCACTCATTTGAGAAGCGGCGTTCATAAAAATAAAGGGTGCGCCAGATTCTGCTAATGGACAGTTGTATCCCCCCGGTGCTTTCCCTTTTCGGCTTTCTAAATCAAAATGTTTGAGTTCATTCATTTTACGAAGACATGCTGCAAAAAATGGATCTAGCTGTTCAAAACAGGTAACTGTTTTTTCAAATAAATCTTGTCCATTCGTAAAGGGCTTAAGCGGTAAAACCCCTGCTGGCTCTGCTTCTGTATCCCAAGGCTTTAAAACATCGAGTCCTAATTTTTGTTTTTTTCGCGCATAAATTTTTTCAATAAGAGGTAACACGTGTAGTTTTACGGCTTCGTGAAATTGGAAACAATCTTCTTTTGTGTAATCAAACCTGCCAAGTTCTACAAACTTATAATCTCTATAATTTGCAAACCCTGAATTCACTGCTACCTGATGTCTTTTTTGAATAAGTGATGAATACAAATCATGCATCGCATCTTTATCGATAAGCCTTCTATCCTGTATTTTTTTATACACTGATTCTCTTACTGCGCGGTCTTCGTTTTCTAAAAATTTAGCTGCCTGCTGAAGTGTATATTCTTTCCCCTCTACTTCTACGGTCATTTTTCCAGCAATTGTTCCGTACTGCTGTTGCATCACACTTAACTCGGCTTGCAGTGGAATATTGGCTTCTCTAAATAATTCAATGTTCTTTTTTACACTTCTGATATAGGTATAGTATGTGTCTTTATCTAACGCTGCAGTATAAGGACAATCAATAAATTTTTTATTGAGTTGATCCGCAAAGGGCTGCATTTTAGGCTGAATTTCTAGGCAAAAATAATTGAAGGCCTCTTCAAGTGCCGGATTGGTCGTATCGCAGGTCATTTTAATTTGCCTCCAACAAGCATCTTCACTAATAACAGCTTCCACCTCACTCATATCTTTAAGCCAAAGCTCTAAATCCTGGATAGAACCAATAGGCCTGCCCACCAATTCTTTAAAATAGGGCTCTAGACTTTCCCAATTGGTCAGTAAAAAGCCAGCAGGCATATAGGTACGTGGTATTTTTTGGATATCGGCGGTTAAAGTCATAATCGTTCGGTTTGAGGCACAAAAGTAGCCTCAAAATTGCTTCTAAAATTGTAAAAGTTTGCAAAGCTGCCTCGCTTTGCCCTATTTTTGTCGACCCGTAAAAAACAGGACCCTTTGGCTAATATTATTCATGTACTGCCCGATAACATCGCAAACCAGATAGCCGCTGGTGAGGTCATTCAGCGCCCAGCTAGCGCTGTAAAGGAGCTGATGGAAAATGCAGTAGACGCAGGGGCCACTTCCATTCAACTCATTGTATCGGATGCCGGAAAAGCACTGATACAAGTAATAGATAATGGCAAAGGAATGAGTGAGGCGGATGCGGCCATGGCTTTTCAGCGTCATGCCACCAGTAAAATAAAAGCCATTGAAGATTTATTTGCCATTAAAACCATGGGGTTTAGAGGCGAAGCACTGGCGTCCATTGCAGCGGTTGCTCAGGTAACCATCAAAACAAAAAGAGCAGAAGACGAATTAGGAACAAGCGTAGATATAGAAAATAGTACTGTTCAAAAACAGGAACCTTGTAGCGCTCCAGTGGGTACTAATATTTCCATGAAAAATTTATTTTTTAATGTGCCTGCTCGCCGCAACTTTTTAAAAAGCAATGCCGCCGAACTCAAACATATTATTGATGAATTTATTAGAGTGGCCATGGCTTACCCCGACCGCTTGTTTACACTAACAAGTAATGGTCAAGAAGTTTTTCATTTAGCGCCCGGCAATATCAAACAGCGCATTGTTCAAATTTTAGGAAACACCTACACATCTAAACTGGTTAGTGTTACAGAACACACCGACTATATGAATATCTATGGTTTTATTGGCAAGCCAGAAACGGCGCGTAAAACCAGGGGTGACCAGTATTTTTTTGTAAACAACCGCTTTATTAAAAGTGCTTATTTAAACCACGCGGTTAACGCTGCCTACGCCGATTTAATTCCAAAAGATTCTTTTCCAGGTTATGTATTATTTATTGACCTTGATCCTTCTCAAGTAGATATTAATGTGCATCCGACCAAGCAGGAAATTAAATTTGAGGATGAAAAAATCATGTATGCATTTGTGGGCGCGGCTGTTAAACACGCGCTAGCACAATTTAGCGTTGCTCCATCATTGGATTTTAGTTTAAACGCTGATATACAAAGTTTAGATGCGGTAAATAAACCATTTACCACCGAAAAAAAGGAAGCAACCGCTTCAAGCTCTTTGTACCAAACGTTTACACAAAAGCACCAAGCGCATTTTATTGAAAGAGAAAACAAAGGAAATTTAGGGCATTGGAAAGATTTTTATGAAATGCCGTCTAAAGGTGAAACACTTGCCCCTAAAAAACCAAGTGTAGAAATTTTAGCAGATACCCCCTTTATACAAATACACAAAACCTATATCATTGCATCCACAAACAATGGTTTTATGCTTATACATCAACAACTCGCGCATGAGAGAGTGGTGTATGATAAATTGGTGATTGCGGCACAAGTAGCACAAATACCTACACAAAAAAGTTTATTTCCGGTTACGCTTTCATTGGGCGCTTCTGACACAGCTATATTAAGTGAACTACTTCCTGATTTACAACAAATAGGTTATCAGGTAGAGCCCTTTGGCAATAATAGTTTTGTGATACAAGGTATTCCTGCAGACGTTGAACCCGGTAACGAAAAAAATGCTATTGAACTACTTATAGAGCAGTACAAACATTATAGTTCCGATATTACTTTTAGCAGACGCGAAAAAATAATTAGATGCATAGCGCGTCAACAAGCCATTAAAACAGGGCAAACGCTTGGTCAAAAAGAAATGCAAGTATTGATAGAATCTCTTTTTGCATGTACTACACCCGGTGTAACTCCTGCTGGAAGCCCTACCTACATCGAATACAAAGAAGATCATCTCGACCAGCTTTTTGGAAAGTAAGCGCGCAATATATTATTGCGGCGCTTTAAAGAATTAGTTTTTATTGTACAATACTTGAATAAACTGCTCTACCGACTTACGCACATTAGATGCTGTAGTGGTATGGTTGTTTACAAGTACCGAAAATATAAGGGTCTTCCCTTTTTTGGTAATTAAGTAACCACTAAGCGCTACTTGACCACTAAGGGTACCTGTTTTAGCAAAAATTTTACCATTTAAATTTTTATAATTACTACTTAGCGTACCGCCAACTTCGCCACCTGTTGGAAAAATGTTTTGCAGTCTTTCAAAGGAATAGGCTTTGTACATTTTATGGAGTATGCTCGTAAAATTTTCAGGTGTAAATAAATTATACCTACTTAAACCACTTCCATCTACCCAATTTGGCTTTTGTGCTAAATCTGCTAAATCATTGGCGAGTAAATAGGCAATGGTTTTTTTATCATCAAAGCTTTGATGTAATCCTTTACCAACCATCAATAGCGCCTGCTCTGCATAAAAATTATCGCTCCGGTGCATGAGTGGTTTTAATAAAGAATCTAGTGGACGTGAATAAATTTTGGCAGCTGTAGAAGGCGCATTATTTTCACGCGCATCATCTAACGCAATAACTTTTGTGCCGCCAAGCGCTTCAGATAAAAGTGATGCTTCGAGTGTTAATGTAGCAGTTGTCCAATTTGATGTACGGTATGGAATTTCTTCGAACTTTGTTTTAGAAGTGTCAGCTTGTACCTCAAACTGATTGCTCGTCATTTGCCTTGACACGCTAAACCCCTTGTTAATAGTAGCGCTTATCCCTTTTGTAGAATCTTTAAAAAACGAAGGTATTACTGATAATTGACCCGCATTTTTTGCTACGCGCACCACATTGCCATACATAGGAAATGCAGAACGCGAAGGCATATATGAGGCGTCATAATCATCCCAAGACCAGCCCTGCCCAAAAGGCTTTGCTGTAAAACTTGGTGTATGCAAATAAATTTTATTGGAATTTTTTAAAATATTGAATAATGGATGTGTGGCATATTCTGGTTGTAAAAAAGTAGGATCGCCACTAGCGTATACGTGAATACCTGAGTCGGTGGAAGCTATTTGAGCTGCTAGTACGCTATCACCTAAATATTGCAATGCAGCAAAACAGGTAACAATTTTTGTGTTACTTGCTGGAACAAAATATTTATTGGACTGATAAGAAAACAAATTGGTATTGGTACTTGGATCAAACACATGGATGCCAATATGAGCGCCAGATAAATAATTAACCTCTAAAATATTTTGATTGGCTGCTTTTTGTAATTTTTGTTGCACAGCGCATGCACTAAATTGTAAGACAGCAATGAGTAGCGCAGTTGCTTTACCTATTCGAACCATACCTTTCATGAATTGTTATTTTGTACCCTAAATATAAGGCTATAATCTTTCTACAGCGCGCATCCAACGCTCCGGAATTTCATTTTTTCCGGCATGGATATAATCTTTTAAGCTGCAGGCTACAAATTCACCATCATGTAATTGCATCCACCAGCGGCCTGTTCTTTTACTTTGCAAAAACACCGTTTGTACTTCGGCAAAAGCCATGGTAAATTCATTAAACTCGCTACGGTTGGCAAGTGATGCTTCCATTTTTCCTCTATTAACCCCGTCCATGATATACCAAAGCATATGCGCAATTTGCTTCGCTGTCATTTGATGTACATCTTGCTCTGGTATATAACCGTAAATGCCAATGGTATTGCAAGTATGACTCATACCGGCATACTGTGTTAAGGTGCAAGCTTCTTCTCCATTAAAACCGTTGGGCGATAAATGATTGGCAGGCGCATGTCCATGCTGTATGGCAGCAATATCAAATGAAAATAAATGTGCGTTGCGAATAGCAGGTTCCATTTCTGAAATATCTTCTTTAACCTTACCTAAGCGGTAACAATCAAACCTGAATTTATCAATGGTTTCAAGCATTTGTGGATGCATAAAATAACTTTGAAACCCAATATGATTGTAGTGTTTTAAGTGATTGGGCATACCCGTAAATAATTCTACTAAAAAATTATCGGCAGGTAACACACTCTCCATATCCATATCAATGCGCGCATCAACACAAACCGCATCAATAATTTTATTTTCATGCACATAAGATTGATACTGTGCCATGGTAACATCATGTGAGCCACCTAGTATCACCACTTTTTTCCCAATAACAGTTAGTTCATTGATCACTATCCTTAGTGCTGCATAACTATCCTGAAGCGTAGCGCCACATTTTACATTACCAATATCTGCCACGGAAACAGCTGTATGCCAGTGGTATAAATTATAAAAAGCAAGGCGTATGGCATTGGGGGCGTCTGTGTTGGTATACTCAATACCTGCGCCTCTCATTTCACCGCAACCCACCAAAACAATATCTGCTTTTTCTAGATCCGGGAAAACTTGATCGTACACCGCTATATGTGTTCCTAATTGCGTGTCTTTGAAACCCTCATCATTTGTTAATTGAGCAATATTAACGGGCTCCAGAAAATCAAACATAGAATCTAAAGAGGAACTTGACATAGCTAGTTATTTGTGTCACTATAACGTGTAACCAGCCTTAAAATTGCGTCCGAATCTTAGATTTCTGTATACTTATACCCCACCCCCCTAACCGAATGAAAGTATTGAGGATGGCGGCTATCGGCTTCAAAATATTTACGAAAACTGAGTATGAAATTATCGATGGTTCGGGTGGTTGGATACACCTGGTAACCCCAAACCACTTGCAGTATTTTTTCACGGGTCACCACTTCGCCTTTATTTTCGATGAGTAGCTTTAAAAGCATCACTTCTTTTTTACTAAGCGCAACATTGTCGCCAGTGTAACAAGTGGCTGTTTGGGCTTTAAAATCGATGGTATTGTTACCAAAAGCATAGGTGTCTGCAATTGTATTTTTATCTTGTATCCGTTTATTTTTATCGATTAATTTTTCTACGCGTAGTAGTAATTCTTCTAAATTAAAGGGCTTGGTTAAATAATCATCTGCTCCTTTTTTTAACCCCATCACCCTATCTGAACTTGCATTTTTAGCACTCAACATTAAAATAGGCACTTCATTATTGGCTACTCTAACCGCTTCGGTAACAGCAATGCCATCGAGCTCTGGAAGCATAATATCCATAATGATGAGGTGAAAAAATTCGTTGGAAATTTTTTTAAGCGCTACTGCACCATCATAAGCAGAAGTTACCTCGTACCCTTCCATCTCTAAATTGAGCTTGAGGGTTTCGTGGAGGTTTTCTTCGTCTTCAACTAGTAATATGGATGCTTTGATATTTGGCATTAGCTATTAAATGTAACAACAAAAATACTGCCTTGTGGTTTGTTATCTGTCACAGAAATGTTTGCATTGTGATTTTCAGCAATTTTTTTACACAAATACAGCCCAAGGCCTGTTCCTTTGGTATTGCGGGTGGCTTCGGAGCCGATACGGTAAAACTTTTCAAATATTTTAGACTTTTCGGTGTCGGGAATACCTTTGCCGCTGTCCATTACTTCAAGTTTTACATGTTTACCATACGCTGCTAGTATGACCTTAATTTCTGTGTCTTGCGGGGCATACTTGTGTGCATTTTCGAGTAGGTTGTTCACGAGCATCTGTAACAAAAGCGTTTCACCATCTAAATAAAGCGTTGGCTCTATTTGCTCGGTTACTAGACGCAAAGGGTAATGCTGTTTAAAAGTATCAATACATCCTTCTACGAGGTCTGATAAATTATTTTCGATACGTGACTCTTGATAGGCTTTACCATCTAATTGAGATGCCAATAAAATATTATCGCAGAGCATATTTAAGCGGTTGGCTTCTTGTAATGTACTTGCAATCATTTTATCTTGTTGCGCAGGTTCTAGTTTGCGTTTTTGTAGCGTTTCTAAATTAAGCTGTGTTACCGCAATAGGTGTTTTTAATTCGTGGGTAACAGCCATCATAAAATTTTGCTGTTGAACAGAGGCTCTAATTTGCCGGCGCGTAGCTCTAAATACATAAACAGCGCCTATCAAAATAAGGGCTAAAAATGTGAGCCCTTCGGCTATGTATTGAACCCTTTTGCGCGACTGCATTTTTAAAAGCTGCTCTGCTGTTTGTTTTGGAATAACAGTGGTGCCGGGCTTTTGCGTAATTTGCTGTAACTGAACAGCAACAAGGGTATCATTTTGTTTTACAAGCGCAATAAACCACCAGAAAAGTGCCGCAATCATATAAATGAGCATGGCCCAATACACTACTTTTACAGCCGTCAGTTTTTGATTGATTTTTGGGCTAAATATTTTCATCCTTAAGGCATTGCTTTTTCAACCCGAATGCCAGCACTCAATACTTCAGCAAGTGGTTCGTCACGCATGGCTTGCGCAATGGTAAAAGTATAGACACCCGCTTTCAAAGCAACAGGTGCTTTGGTAATTTTAATTCTACTATCAAATATATCATCCATGCCAGCACCCAACCAACCATTTGTATTGTCGGCGAGATGTACATTAACAAGTTGCATTTGCTTAGTGCCAAGGGGAGATTGCGTATTGATGTTTACCCAAATATTATTATACTTGTATGCATCGGTGTGTCTTATAACAAAATAAATGTGGTAAGGCACCGAGGTATCTTTTACTTCAAATG
The DNA here is from genome assembly GCA_945901845.1 of Sediminibacterium ginsengisoli. Lineage (GTDB taxonomy): Bacteria > Bacteroidota > Bacteroidia > Chitinophagales > Chitinophagaceae > Sediminibacterium > Sediminibacterium ginsengisoli_A. The sequence goes on from CAMDLR010000002.1 coordinate 11,743, forward strand.
AAAAAGAAGGTTGCTTCGATACATGCCATTCATTTTTTGGAAAACTTTCGAATTTTTCAAAAACATCAATAGTATTGCATGAAAATAATGCTATGGTACTTACAAAGCATCCTGTTAAAAGTAGTAAAGAGCTATATTTTTTCACCGCTAAAATTTATATAAAATTACACACTTGTACACACAATCTTACAAAACGTTCAATATTTGTTCTTTGGCTTTTTCCAACTCATCTTTCATTAAAATTACGAGCTGCTGAATTTCAATGTCATTGGCCTTAGATCCGGTGGTATTGATTTCGCGACCAAATTCTTGCAAAATAAAGGAGAGCTTTTTACCCTTACTAATTTCCTTTTCAGCTAGTATAGACCTAAAATAAGCACAGTGGTTGTTTAACCGCACTTGCTCTTCACTGATATCAATTTTTTCGATGTAATAAATAAGTTCCTGCTCTAAACGGTTACCGTCATAATTTTCTTTGCCTACTTGCTCTTCTAAGAGTTTAACCAGGCCTTCTTTGATTTTAATACGGCGCTTAGGTGCTAGTACCTTAAGGGCTTCTTGGTGCTTTTCAATATTAGTTACACGTAATAAAAGATCAGCCTCTAAAGACAAGCCTTCATTTTTACGGTGTTCATTTAAATGATGAATAGCTTCTTTTAACACTTTTTGAAAACCTTCCCAATCTGTGTCAGATACGGTTTCGGAAGAAGCTGTGATTACTTCTGGAAGTTTTAACAAGGTACTTAATATATCCCCCTCCGGTAATCCAAGCTCTTTAGCAAGAGCTGCCACCGGCTCATAATAAGCTTTTGCTAAATCGGTATTGATAGAAACAGGCTTGCCCGTTCCATTTTGTTTGATGGTAATAAAACATTCTACACTTCCTCTTTGTAAACCTTCATTGAGCATGTTTCTTATTTCAAACTCAAATGGTTTTAACAAAGCAGGAATATTGATACGAAGATCAAACTGTTTGCCATTTAACGAACGTACTTCTACTAAAAAAGTTTTGTCGCCAATGGTTTGTTCGGCTCTACCGTATCCTGTCATCGAATATAACATAGTAATTATTTATTTTTTAAAAATCAATTCCCACCCACTTGCGTTTGCTTTGCTCGTACTTTTTAAAGTCAAATTTATAGAGCTTACCCGGCCTATGTGGTACATCCTGTTCTATTTCATTGATATCAATTAAGAGCTTCATGGATGCAAACTTTTTTCTAAAGTTACGTCTATCAAGGGTTAAACCAGAAATAGCTTCGTACAAATTTTGGAGTTCGCGGAGTGAAAATTTTTCGGGTAACAAATTAAAACCAAGCGGATGCTCCTGAATTCGTTTTTGCAACCAAGCATGACTTGCATCTACAATTTCTTTATGGTCAAATGCCATTCCTTCTAAATCCTCAACACTATGCCAGTGCAGTTCATTTGCTGTAATTACCAAAGAATGATGGTTGATATTAAGGAGCGAACAATAGGCAACCGTAATAACCCTGCCACCTGGGTGACGTGTGGGGCGGCCAAATGTTTTTACCTGATCGAGATAAACATCTTTCATACCCGTTCTTTCCTGAAGTACGCGGTATGCGGCGTCATCTAGTTCTTCATTATCCTTTACGATGTCGCCAAGCAGTGAAAACTTCCCTTTATAAATGGCCAAGTCACTTTTAATGAGTAGTACTTTAAGCTTATTTTCTTCGAAACCAAATATCACACAATCCACGGTTAATGGCACTTTAGGGTAGGAAACGACTAATTGAACCGCATCGTTTACCTGCGCCTTGCTCGTAACTGGGGCTGACTTTTTTGTGCTCATATGGTAATCTACAAGGGCTGTCCCTTTTTTGTGGTTTGGCAATATACAAAGTTTAGGAATAGTGTATATAAATCGTTTCAAACCATAGGTAACTAGACCCGTAAACATTAACTTTACGACTGCAAATTAGACCTATGTTCACACCCGAAAACTTGCGCATTTTACAAGCTTTAACGAGTCAATTATTAGAGGGCTTGGCAAGTCATGGTTTACTTTACAGCGAGCAAGAAATAATTGACTTGCAGCAGGTTTTACGGTTTCATGAATACCGCTACTACGTTTTAAATGAACCCTTAATTAGCGATGGCGAATATGATCAGTTATTTAAAGCACTAGAAGCCTGTGAGCAAAAGAATCCTTCTACAATAACACCCGATTCCCCTACACAAAGAGTGGGTAGTAGTTTAAATGGACAGTTTGAAACAGTAGCCCATTTGGTGCCCATGCTAAGTTTAGACAATAGCTATAATGCCGCCGATTTAATTGATTTTGACAGAAAAGCTAAGGGCTTTATTGGGCTTGATACCATTGATTATTCGATAGAACCAAAATTTGATGGCGCAAGTATATCATTAATATATGAAAATGACCAGCTGGTGCGAGCTGCCACAAGAGGTGATGGTGTTGCGGGTGACGATATCACACAAAATATAAAACAAATTAAATCCATTCCACTACACGCTAATTTTTCGATGTATGGACTTCAAACTGTAGAAATTAGAGGCGAAGTAATCATGCATAAAAAAGCATTTGATGGATTTAATGCTACACTTGCTACTGCTAATTTACAACCCCTTGCCAACCCGCGCAATGCAGCAGCTGGGGCACTTAGAATGAAGGATCCGCGTGAAGTTGCACAACGAAATTTAGACGCATTTTTATACCATATTAGTTACTATACAAAACTTGATAGCACAGCGCCACTTCATCCAGCATTAACCACGCATAATGGCATGCTTGATATGCTTTGGGACCTAGGTTTTAGATCGCCTAAAAAAGAAAAAAAAGCAGTGACCGGCATTGATGCTGTGGTAGATTATTGTTTGTCATTTGAAGCAGGTAGAGACAACCTCCCCTACGAAATTGATGGGATGGTGATTAAAGTAGACAATATTGCATTACAAGAAAAAATGGGCATGACTTCGCACCATCCAAGATGGGCGATTGCGTTTAAATTTAAAGCCAGACAAGCTTCTACAAAGCTTAGCAGCATTGAGTTTCAGGTAGGTCGTACCGGCGCGGTAACACCGGTTGCTAAACTACAACCGGTAAGTGTAGGTGGCGTAACGGTATCTAGTATTTCGGTACACAACGAAGAATATATTAAAGAAAAAGATTTAAAAATTGGGGATACCGTTTTAATTGAAAGAGCCGGTGATGTGATTCCTCAAATTGTAAAATCGTTAGCTGAATTAAGAGACGGAACCGAAATGTCCATTATTTTTCCCACACATTGCCCTGCCTGCAATGCGCCTTTAAGCAAAGAAGAAACAGAAGCGGTATGGCGTTGTAATAGTGCTACCTGTGAAGCACAGATAGTAGAAAAAATAATACACTTTGTATCTAAAGATGCACTCGATATTAAAAGTTTTGGCGAATCTAACGTGCGCAAATTTTACGAGCTAGGGCTTATTACAGATGTGCCTAGTATTTACAGTTTAGATTTTGAACGCATTGGAGTATTAGAAGGTTTTGGTAAAAAAAGTATTGATAATTTACAAGCAGCACTTGAAGCTTCTAAAAAACAACCACTCTACCGTTTAATGTATGGTTTAGGCATTCGGTTTATTGGGGAAACAACAGCTAAAACATTAGCAAACGCAGTAGATCACTTACTAGATTTTACAACAAAGTCGGAAGCTGATTTACTAGCACTTGAAGACGTGGGGGTTAAAGTGGCAAAAAGTATTGTTGACTTTTTTGGTGATGCACAAAATATTGAGCTCTTACAAAAGCTGGAAGCATTAGGCCTCGATTTAAAAAATCAGAAAAAAGCGGCGCCTGTTGGGAGTTCATTAACAGGCCAAACCTTTTTATTTACTGGCACCCTTCCTACCCTCAAACGCAGTGCTGCAGAGCAAATGACCGCAGATTTGGGCGGCGTTATTGCGAGTGGCGTAAGTAGTAAATTAAATTATTTAGTAGTAGGTGAAGACGCAGGTAGTAAGTTAGAAAAAGCAAAAAAAATCAACACTATTCTTATTATGTCGGAAGCGGAATTTATTCAGTTAATTGAATCTTCAAAACAATAATCATGCTTGCAGCTAGCACGTTACAGTTTTTAAAAAAACTAGATAAAAACAATAATAAAGCTTGGTTTGATGAAAACCGTAAACACTACGAAGCCGCTAAATTAGATTTTGCAAACCTTACAGGACAAGTGATTACGCAGTTTGGTAAAAAAGAACCATCGATTGCACTATTACAACCCAAAGAATGTTTGTTTAGAATTAATAGAGACGTGCGTTTTAGTAAAAACAAAGCACCCTATAAAAACAATATGGGCGCAAGCATCAAAGCCGGTGGAAAAAAATCATTGGTAGCTGGTTATTATATTCATTTGGAACCAGGAGGCAAGAGTTTTGTAGGCGGTGGCCTCTATATGCCGGATGCGCGTATTGTTGGAAAAATAAGACAAGAAATAGATTATAATTACGCCGAATTTATAAAGATCGTACAAAACAAAAAGTTTGTAGCGCAGTATGGTGGACTGGATTTTTCGGAGGGCATGAGTTTGGTAAGAGAACCCAAAGGCTATGAAAAAGAGAACCCTGCAATAGCGTATTTAAAACTAAAAAGTTGGGTTGCTACCGCTCCGCTAAGCGATACTGCATTACAAGATAAAAACCTTGCAACGCAGCTTACAAAAGCGTTTGAATATTTACAACCACTGATTTCATTTTTGAACGAAGCCCTTGAGGCCTAAGCTTAAACGGCTAATTTTAAGATGCTAAAATACCAACGCTAGTAAGGTATTCGGCAATTTGTACTGCATTGGTAGCAGCCCCTTTACGTAAATTATCACTTACCACCCACATGTTTAAAGTTTTAGGTTGTGTTTCATCTCTACGCAATCTTCCAACAAAAACTTCATCTTTTTCGTGTGCCCATAATGGCATTGGATAGAGTTGTTCATTGTCATTTTGTTGAACCACAACACCTGGCGCTGATGCAAGTAAAGCAGTTACTTCTGCTAAATCATATTCATTTTCAAATTCTACGTTTATGCTCTCGCTATGTCCACCCACAACTGGAATACGCACGGTGGTAGCCGTTACTTTGATGCTGTCATCTTGCATAATTTTACAAGTCTCTTTCACCATTTTCATTTCCTCTTTGGTATAACCGTTTTCCAAAAAAACATCGATTTGAGGAATCACATTTAAATCAATTTGATACTTATACGCCATTTCAGTTTCGACACCTTTACGCTCATTAAAAAGCTGATCAACGGCTTGTTTACCAGTTCCAGTAACACTTTGGTAGGTACTTACTACGACACGCTTAATTTTATATTTCTCGTGCAATGGCTGAAGGGCCACCACCATTTGAATGGTAGAACAATTGGGATTTGCAATGATATAATCATCTGCCGTTAATACAGAAGCATTGACTTCTGGTACCACTAATTTTTTTGTTGGATCCATGCGCCATGCCGAAGAATTATCGATGACACGTATGCCAGCAGCAGCATATTTGGGCGCCCACTCGAGTGACGTACTTCCACCCGCCGAAAATATAGCAACAGCAGGTTTAGCGGCAATACCATCTTCCATACTTACCACTTTATACGCTTTACCTTTAAACTGTACTTCTTTACCAACAGATCTTTCTGATGCTACTGGAATCATTTCAGTGACAGGAAAATTACGTTCGGCAAGTACTTGTAACATTTTTGTACCTACCAGGCCAGTTGCCCCTACTACTGCTACTTTCATTTTTTTGGTTTTTGTTGCTCAAACTATTCAACCACCAGCTTGATATCAAAGTTTACGAGGTCTACAAATTCGGCGATACGGTCGCTAATATCTGCTTTACTAATTTCTCTTAAACGCTCGGTACCAAATTTTTCTACACAATAAGAAGCCATGGCACTACCAACAATGATAGCAGTTTTCATATTTTCAAAAGAAATGTCTTTGGTGCGAACGATATGTCCAATAAAGCCACCCGCAAAAGTATCACCAGCTCCTGTTGGATCAAACACTTCTTCTAATGGAAGTGCTGGTGCAAAAAACACTTGGTCTCCATGGAATAAAAGTGCACCATGCTCTCCTTTTTTAATGATTAAATATTTAGGACCCATCGCTATGATTTTTTTAGCCGCTTTTACAAGGCTATACTCACCACTTAATTGACGCGCTTCACTATCATTTACCATTAGTACATCTACTAAACTAATGGTGTGTAATAAATCATCCATCATTATTTCCATCCAAAAGTTCATGGTGTCCATGACAATTAATTTTGGACGATTTTTTAGTTGCTTGATCACGCTGCTTTGCACACTAGGCACTAAATTACCAAGCATCAAAAATTCGCAATCCTGAAAACTATCTGGTACAACAGGTACAAAATTTTCAAGCACATTTAACTGTGTTTCAAGTGTATCACGTGAATTCATATCTAGGTGGTAACGGCCACTCCAGAAAAATGTTTTTTCGTCTTTTTTGATTTGAACACCTTCGAGGTCTACGCCACGAGCAGTAAGCGCCGCTAGTTCCGATTCCGGAAAATCACCACCAACCACAGAAATTTGTTTTACTGGGGTAAAATTGGAAGCACACCAGGCAATATAAGTGCCCGCACCACCAATAATTCGATCACTTTTTCCAAACGGTGTTTCAATAGCATCAAAAGCCATCGAACCTACTACAACTAATGACATATAATTTGATTTATTACGGGTGCGAAAATAGGCTTTTTGGGTACAAATGGGAAAACTAACAGAAAAAACTAATAACTTAGCATAAACCGCTAACACATGTTAGTGCAAATACAAGGATATGGCAAGGATTAAAACAGAAAAAAACACGACCCGCAAAGATGTAATCGTTAGTAAAGCAGCTATTTTATTTAGAGAAAAAGGCTTTAAAGCAGCAAGCATGCGTGACCTCGCCGAATCGGTGGGTGTAGAAGCAGCTAGCTTATATAACCATATTAAATCTAAAACAGAACTCCTACACGAACTATGTTTTAGTGTTGCCAACTGTTTTTTACAAAAGTTGGATGAAATAGAATCGGAACCTATACCGGCGATTCAGAAAATTGAAAAGATACTTCGTTTTCATATTGTTGAAATGGTAAACAATTACGAAGAAGTATATGTAAGTGATAGAGAGTGGAAACATTTGAATGACCCTTACCTATCTAATTTTCAAAACCAACGACGCATTTATCGCAAACGCCTTGCAGCTATTATTGAAACCGGTATTAAAAACAAAGAGATCAAACCTATTGATGCCGCAACAGCTGTTCTGATTTTATTACACGCCATCAGTGGTATTGAGAGCTGGCACCGTTCTAAACAAAAAATTACGGCTGCCGCATTAGAAGAAAATATGGTGACCATTTTAGTAGGCGGGTTAACCGTATAACCTTGTACCTTTGTCCTCTCACAAAATACGTGTTGAACGAAACAAGTGTCTGAAAGAAATAATTTTATAGACTACATCCGAATTTTTTGTCGCAGCGGCCATGGTGGCGCTGGTGCTAGACACCTCATGCGCAATAAACTCACTGCAAAAGGCGGACCCGATGGTGGTGATGGTGGCAGAGGTGGCCATATCATATTAAAAGGCAACGCCCAACTTTGGACGCTCCTTCACATGCGTTATTTTAAAAACGTATTAGCAGAAAATGGCGAAGGCGGCAGCAAAAATAATTGCACCGGTCATGATGGAAAAGATATTATTCTAGAAGTTCCACTAGGTACCCTTGCAAAAGACGAAGAAACAGGAAATGTAGAAGCAGAAATATTATACGACGGTCAAGAAATTATTTGGATAAAAGGCGGAAGAGGTGGATTAGGCAATAGTAATTTTGCAACCCCTACCAATCAAGTGCCCGATCATGCACAACCTGGAGAAGAAGGCATTGAAGGCTACAAATTTTTAGAATTAAAAGTACTTGCGGATGTAGGACTTGTTGGATTTCCAAATGCTGGAAAATCAACGTTACTATCATCTATAACAGCTGCTACGCCTAAAATTGCCAACTACGCATTTACCACCCTAACGCCACAACTTGGCATGGTAGAATATAGAGACTCCCGCTCTTTTTGTATAGCAGATTTACCTGGTATTATTGAAGGTGCCGCCGAAGGAAAAGGGCTAGGGCACCGGTTTTTAAGGCATATTGAGCGTAATGCCATTTTACTTTTTATGATTCCCGCAGATAGCGACGACCACAAAAAAGAATTTGATATACTGCGCAACGAATTAGAGCAGTATAACCCCGATATGCTTCAAAAAGATTTTATTATTGCGATTAGTAAATCTGATATGCTAGACGATGAATTAAAAGAAGCCATCGCAAAAGAACTTCCAAAAAATGTACCACACGTATTTATATCTTCTGTAACCAACACAGGATTAAGTGCACTCAAAGATTTGTTGTGGGATACGCTTAATAAATAATTATTGTTTTGCGAAAGTTGCGCGTAGATTATTGCGCTTGATTGTTGCACGAAAATTTTTTGTACAAGAAAGGCCTCCGCTTGCGGAGGCCTTTTTACATTATAACTTTTAGATGTTACCCGTTAGATCTTGATGCGTTTTTACGATCATTTTCATCTAGATGCGTTTTACGCATTCTTACAGATTTAGGTGTTACTTCGATACACTCATCTTGTTGAATGTACTCCATACACTCTTCTAGGGTAAATTGTGTTTTTGGTGTAATACGAACGCTATCATCAGATCCACTTGCGCGGTGGTTGGTTAGCTTTTTCATTTCCACAGCGTTGATGTTTAAATCACCTGGTTTAATGTGTTCCGCTAAAATTTGCCCGATGTATACTTCGTCTCCTGGCTCAATAAAGAAACGTCCTCTGTCTTGTAACTTATCAATAGAGTAAGCAGTAGTGGTACCACCAAACTTAGCAATAAGTACACCATTGTTACGACCAGGTATTGGTCCTTTCCAAGGCTTATATTCATTAAAGCGGTGCGCCATTACAGCTTCACCAGCAGTTTGTGTTAACATTTGAGAACGAAGACCAATAAGACCTCTAGAAGGGATATCAAACTCAAGGTGTTGCATTTCTCCTTTAGATTCCATCACTAGCATTTCGCCTTTCTTTTGTGTAACAAGGTCGATAGCCTTACCACTAAATTCGGAAGGCACGTCAACTACTAATATTTCAAAAGGCTCGTGTTTTTTTCCGTCGATTTCTTTTACAAGTACTTGCGGATTACCCACTGTTAACTCATACCCTTCTCTACGCATGGTTTCTACCAATACACCTAAGTGTAAAATACCACGTCCGTATACTAAAAAGCTATCAGCACTATCTGTTTCTTCTACACGAAGTGCTAAGTTTTTTTCTGTTTCTTTCATGAGACGATCACGAATGTGACGAGAGGTAACAAACTTTCCTTCTTTACCAAAGAAAGGAGAATTGTTGATACTAAAAGTCATACTCATAGTAGGCTCATCTACACTAATAACAGGTAAAGCCTCTGGCGTTTCAGGATCAGCAATGGTATCACCAATATTAAACTCTTCAAGTCCAACCACAGCACATAAATCACCAGAAACTACTTCTGTTACTTTACGCTTACCCATCCCCTCAAACACATACAACTCTTTCACTTTACTTTTCTTGATAGAGCCGTCTGCTTGCACCAACACTACGTTTTGGCCTTCTTTGATCACACCACGCTCTACTTTTCCAATGGCAATACGGCCAAGGAATGTAGAATAATCGAGTGACGTAATTTGCATTTGTGTAGCACCTGTTTTTGCATCCGGCGGTGGCACAAATTTTAAGATACCATCTAATAATGGATCGATATTATCACAAGCTGTTAAGGTATCATTGAACCAACCGTTTTTACCGCTACCATAAAATGTAGGGAAATCTAATTGCTCCTCAGTAGCATCTAGGTTGAAGAATAATTCAAATACTGCATCATGCACTTCGTCAGGACGACAGTTTGGTTTATCTACCTTATTAATAATTACAATTGGCTTTAAATTTAATTGTAAAGCTTTTTGTAATACAAATCTTGTTTGAGGCATCGGGCCTTCAAAAGCATCTACTAACAAACAAACGCCATCGGCCATTTTTAATACACGTTCTACTTCACCACCAAAATCAGAGTGACCTGGGGTGTCAATAACGTTAATTTTTACGTCTTTATAAGTTACCGATGCATTCTTACTTAAGATGGTGATACCGCGCTCACGTTCTAGCTCATTGCTATCCATGATAAGGTCACCAGTTTCTTGATTGTCTCTAAACACCTTTGTTGCGTGTAAAATTTTATCAACCAGGGTCGTTTTACCGTGGTCAACGTGCGCAATAATGGCGATGTTTCTTATTTCCATGTGCTTTTTTAAGGCTGCAAAGGTAAGGATTATAAGCTAAGAAACCCCATAAAAGCAAAGGATGGGCCAGAATGCCAATAATTAACGCTTAGTTTACCCTTATATCAAGCGAAAACAAGATATTTACGCCTATATATTTGCCTATGAAACGTTTCCTCAAAATTATAACTGTAGTGGTTGCGGTGCTTGCCGTTGTTTATTTTTTAGGCCCAAAGCCAGCAGCTCCCATTTATAACAATAACTTAATACAAGTGCCCGCTGAAGCCAGTGCTTTGGAAGCCTATGTTGCCGGTAATGAAGCAAAACATAAGATAAAGCCAGATAATGAGGCCCGCATTGTTTGGGCCAACGACAGTACTAAGGCCAAAACGCCTTTTGTAATTGTGTATTTGCATGGGTTTAGCGCCAGTCAGGAAGAGGGCAATCCTGTACATAAAAATATTGCCAAACAATTTGGGTGCAATATGTACCTAGCAAGGTTATCGGAACATGGTATTGATACGATAGATCCGCTTATAAATATAACCGCTACTAGTTTGTGGGAGTCTGCAAAAGAAGCGTATGCCATTGGCAAACAATTAGGGGAGAAAGTAATTTTAATGGGCACGTCTACGGGCGGAACCGTTGCGCTTGAACTATCGTCTAATTTTGAAGATGTAGCCGGACTGGTTTTGTATTCTCCCAATATTGCTATCAATAACCCGCTTGCATTTTTAAGCAACAACCCATGGGGCTTACAAATAGCAAGAATGGTGACAGGTGGAAAAGAAAATATCATAAAAAACAAACCACCTGAGTTTAAAAAATACTGGAACGATCATTACCGTTTAGAAGCCATTGTGGAGTTACAAGAATTACTTGAAACCACCATGATACCTAGTCATTTTAATAAAATAAAATGTCCGGTACTAACGCTTTATTATTTTAAGGATGAAAAAAATCAGGACCCTGTGGTAAAAGTTTCGTCGATGAAAGAAATGTTTGCATCTATAGCTACACCTACTAATTTAAAAAGAATGGTACCAATTCCGGAGGCGGGCAATCATGTTATGGCCTCTCCTATTCAGTCTAATGATATAGTTAGTGTAGAAAAAGAAACTGCTTTATTTTTGGAGCAAATAATGCAGCTAAAAAAAGTAATGTATGTTAAGTAGTAAAATTGCAGGCATTGGAAAATACTTACCTTCTAATGTGGTAACCAACCAAGACCTCGCTGCCTATATGGAAACCAGTGACGAATGGATTTTTGAAAGAACAGGTATTAAAGAAAGAAGGTACGCGCACCGGACCGAAGAAACCACCACAACCATGGCGGTGGAAGCTGCTAAAATTGCCATCGAAAGAGCAGGCACTACAGCTGAAGACATTGATTTTATTGTGTTTGCGACCCTCTCTCCCGATTATTATTTTCCGGGCTGTGGCGTACTTGTACAAAGAGCGATGGGTATGAAAGAAATTGGTGCACTAGATATTAGAAATCAGTGCAGTGGATTTGTATATGCACTTAGCGTGGCTGATCAATTTATAAAAACAGGCATGTATAAAAACATACTTGTAATAGGTAGTGAAAAACATTCGTTTGGACTTGATTTTAGCACTAGGGGTCGTAATGTTTCTGTCATTTTTGGAGACGGCGCTGGCGCCGTTGTTTTACAACCCGCCACAAATGCTGGACAAGGGATACTAAGTACACACTTACACAGTGACGGTGCGGCTGCAGAAATATTAGCGATGTATAACCCTGGAACGCATGCCAATCATTGGGGCAACTATGCAAGTTTTGACGAAGCAGCCATTGGGGAGATGTTTTTGAGTCATAAAATGATTGACAACGCAGAAAACTTTCCATTCATGGATGGCCCATCGGTATTTAAAAAAGCGATTATAAAATTTCCGGAAGTAATATTAGAAGCCTTACACACGAGTGGTTACGAGCCTTCCGATTTAAACATGCTGATACCACATCAGGCCAATTTGCGCATTGCTCAGTTTGTACAACAAAAATTAGGCCTTAGTGATGATCAGGTGTACAATAATATCATGCAGTATGGTAACACAACAGCTGCATCTGTTCCTATTGCACTATGTGAAGCGTATGAGAAAAATTTAATTAAAGAAGGAGACCTTGTTTGTTTAGCAGCATTTGGAAGTGGATTTACATGGGCTAGTGCGCTCATTAAATGGTAAGTATGATAGAACGCAAGCTGCTATTTTTAGTAAACCCTATTTCTGGTACACGCAAGAAAGAAAAACTCATTGGTTTTATAACCGATAAATTAAATGCAGTAAATATTTCTTTTGAAATCGAGTTCACCAACGCGACTGGTAATTATACACTTCTAAATGAAGACGTGGTTTCAAAACGTATTACAGACATTATAATAGTTGGAGGTGATGGATCAGTGAATCAAGTGGTTCAGGGATTTGCATCCTTACCCGTTCGCTTTGGTATTTTACCAGTAGGTTCAGGTAATGGACTTGCAAGAGCTGCGGGCATACCTACAAAAATCAAAAAAGCACTACAAGTAATTATTGATGGCCATACCATGCCAGTAGATGCGTTTACAATTAATGAAATGTTCTCCTGTATGCTTAGTGGGCTTGGCTTTGACGCACAAGTAGCACATAATTTTGCACGAAAAGCAAAACGCGGCTTTTTCAATTATACCAAAGAAAGTTTGCTTCATTTTTTTAAAGCACAGCCGTATGGTTTTGAAATAAAACTACCTGACTTTAGTTTTTTTACAGATGCTTTTTTAATTAGCATCGCCAATAGCAATCAATTTGGCAATAATGTAACCATTGCGCCGCATGCAAAACTAAATGACGGACTGTTAGATGTTATCGTGGTACAAAAAATGCACAAAGTAAAATTACCCTACGCCATTTTAAAACAATTAAGTGGTAACAATAAAATGGAGCGGCTAGTCCAGGACATGGAGCACAAAAACATTGTATACTTTCAAACGCCTAGTTTAGAAATTAGCAACCCAAAATTGGCACCATTACATATAGATGGCGAAGCCGTGGCTACTGCTCAAACACTTTCCATAAAAGTATTGCCTGGGTATTTTACTTTGTTTGTGCCCGCATCACGAAATAAGTAGCTACTACACTAAGTAGTAAACTCATCCCAACTAGTTGGTGTATTTGTGCCATCCATTCAAAAATACCCCATACGCCAGGTATAATACTACGCGCATAGAGTAAGCTTGCAATACCAAGTAGTACCTGCAATACAACAAGTAAGATGGGGAGTATTTTAATGCGGTTAAAAAATGAACCTCCATTGATACGGTATAGTTTCACCGTCCAATAAATCATGAGTACCAATAAAATATAGGCGATGCCTCGGTGCATGAAGTGCACAAGAATTTTGTTTTCTATAAAGTTTAAGAAAAAGTTAGGGTCAGCAAATAAATTACTAGGCAGATAGTCGCCATTGATGGTTGGCCAAGTAGGTGCTACCATTGCTGCTTTGTGGCCCGCCATAAGGGCGCCATACATGAGTTGTAGCACTAGTAGCGCAAGTATTAGCAAATTAAATGACTTGGCTTTTTTAACTGCCTGATGCATGCCAGCAGAAATTTGTAGTGCTGTTGTTGGAACACGGAGTTGCAGCGCAAACCAAAATGTATATGAGAGTAAACCTAATGCAAAAATAAAATGCAGTGCGAGGCGCGTAGGCTTTACATACACGGCGTCACCTTCTAATCCACTCGCTACCATAATCCAACCAATAGCACCTTGCATGATACCTAAAAAAAATAATACCACCAGTGGCTTAATCATTTCTTTTTTAAAATGCTTGGCTAGTAAAAACCAAATAAACCCACCCGCAAAAACAAGACCAATAATTCTGGCCCATAAACGGTGAAACCATTCCCAAAAAAATATGTATTTGAAATTTTCTAGATCAAACTCAAAATTTAATAATTGAAACTGTGGCGTTTGTTTGTATTTCGCAAACTCAATTAGCCATGCCTGCTCTGAAAGTGGCGGAAGTGCCCCCGTTATTACTTCCCACTCTGTAATAGAAAGCCCACTGCCTGTTAAACGTGTAACACCACCAAGCACAAATTGAATGACCGTCATGACGACACCCACTAAAAGCCAGTTTGCTACTAATTTATTGGAACGATTTGCAGAATGCATATTACACAAAGATAGCAATTAGATGCATCTTATTTTTTACCTATTTTGCGTCAAATTGTGGAAACAATAAACCATGCTACAACTAAATTATCAAACAGCGCTATTAGAAGCAGGACTTGATGAAGCCGGCAGGGGTTGTTATGCAGGACCGGTATTTGCAGCAGCTGTTATTTTACCGCCAAATTTTTACCACCCGCTTTTAAATGATAGTAAAAAATTGACAGAAAAAAATAGAGCTATTTTAAAACCCATCATTGAAGCCGAAGCAATCGCGTGGGCCGTTGCAAGTGTATCACATACAGAAATTGATGAGATCAATATTTTACAAGCTTCTATTAAAGCAATGCATTTCGCAGTAGCTGCACTCAAAAAAAAGCCGAAATATTTAATTGTTGATGGCAACCGTTTTAAGCCCTACAAAAAATTACCACATACCTGCATTATAAAAGGCGATGGAAAATATGCATCTATTGCTGCTGCCAGTATTTTAGCAAAAACACATAGAGATGCTTATCTAGATACGCTGCACAAGGCATATCCTATGTATGGATGGAATAAAAATAAGGGATACGGAACGGCTGTACACCGGGCAGCTATTGAGGTTCACGGTTTATGTGAGCACCATAGAAAAAGTTTTGCTATCCTTCCCACACCCCCGCACCTTCTCTAATAACGGTGTAATCATCGGTGGTGCAATCGATAATGGTAGAAGGAATCATTCCGCCAATTCCACCATCAATAACAATGTCAACGAGGTTTTCAAAGTTTTCATGAATCACATAAGGATCGGTATAGTCTTCTACCATTTCACCAGGTAAAGAAGCTGATAAAATAGGATGTTGGAGTGCAGCAACAATGGCACTGGCGATATTATTATCCGGTATTCGTAGTCCGATGGTATTTTTTTTATTTTGCAAAAGCTTTGGCACTTGCTTACTCGCTGGCAAAATAAAAGTAAAAGGACCGGGTAAATAATTTTTTAACAGCCTATATAGTGGCGTTGAAATAGACTTGGCGTATTTACTTAAATCGGAAAGGTCGGCACAAACAAAACTTAATTGCGCCTTACTAGGGTCTATCCCTTTTATTTGTGCAATTTTTTCAATGGCTTTGGGATGAAATATATCACAACCCAATCCATAAATAGTATCGGTAGGATACGCAATGATACCGCCACTTTTAAGGCAGTCTACTACGGTAGCAATATGTCGAGGGTTGGGGTTGTTAGGATGTATTTCTAATAACATATTATAGAATCTCCCACACTTCGCGGCCGCGTAGCATTTTATCCAAATCGCCTTTTCCTTTTGTAGCGATCACTTCTTCAATTTGCATGGCCATCACATCTTCGTAACAAGCCCTGTCAGTTTCAAAGAAAACACCAAAAGGTCTTGGGAAATGTCCGTCCGGTTTAGTAGGTGAATCAAATAAACGAACCAGCACTTGTGCTTTATAAAAATCTCTTTCGTCGTGGATCCATAAATCATCGGTACTAGCACCTTCACCAAGTTCAACAACAACAGGTTTTAATCCATCAAATTTGATACCCTTATTTCCGTTGGTGCCAAAAATTAGCGGCTTGCCTTGTTCTAAAAATAGTGCCTCCTCCTGCTTGGTTGCTTTTTCGGTAAATATTTCAAAAGCACCATCATTAAAGATGTTGCAGTTCTGATAAATTTCTAAAAATGAAGCACCCCTATGTTGATGTGAACGTGTAAGCATTGCTTGGAGGTGCTTAGGATCACGATCCATACTGCGCGCAATAAAACTTGCATCGGCACCAAGTGCTAATGCAGCTGGATTAAATGGATGATCGATACTTCCGTAAGGCGTACTTTTTGTAATCTTATGTTCTTCGGAAGTTGGTGAATATTGCCCTTTTGTTAAACCATAAATTTGGTTGTTAAACATCATAATATTGACGTCAAAATTTCGACGTAATAAATGAATGGTATGGTTACCACCAATACTTAAACTATCTCCATCGCCAGTAACAATCCAAACGCTTAACTCAGGTCTAGTGGCTTTTAAACCACTAGCGATTGCCGTTGCACGTCCATGAATAGAGTGCATACCAAATGTATTCATGTAATAAGGAAAACGACTACTACAACCAATGCCACTAATAATGACAATATTTTCTTTGGGAACACCAATATTTGGCATCACTTTTTGAACCTGTGCCAAAATAGAATAGTCTCCACAACCTGGGCACCAACGAACCTCTTGATCTGTTGCAAAATCTTTAGCGGTTAAAATAGGCGCTTCGGTAATAGTATCTGTAGACATCTGGTATTATTTGAATGATTCGAGCCCTAAAGGTCCGACTAAATTTAATAATGAACACAAAATTTTTACCCTTTTACCAGCGCCTCCCAAAATTCGGCACCTCGGCGGGTATGAGGTATAACAATCGTTCCGCCTACAATGTTGGCTACTGCAAATATTTCATACACTTCGTCTGTAGAAAGGCCTAGCTCATGGCATTTTTGAAGGTGGTACTTGATACAATCATCACATCTGAGTACCATACTTGCTACGAGACCTAGCATTTCTTTTGTTTTTTTATCGATGGCGCCGTCGTCGTAGGTATTGGTATCTAAATTCCACAAACGCTTTAAAACGAGGTTATCTTTACTTAAAATAACGTCATTCATTTTTTGACGGTAATCATTAAACTCTTGTATTGAATTATCCATTTGAAATTTTTTAAAAATGATTTAACGGTCCATCCTTCTGATCCAATCCTGCATCCCGGCATGAATTTTTTTAGCCACGTCTTTGTGAAATTCGGGACTAATAATTTTTTGCTCATCATCTAAATTGGATAAAAAAGCTATTTCAACTAAACAATTGGGGAACTCAGTTGGTTGACTCAATGCAAAATTAAAACTGCCAATATTTCCAAATTCATTAAGCCCTAATTCTAACATCCGTGCTAATATAGTTTGAGTTAGGGGTCTAAATCCTACATGTTTATAATAGGTACTAGTGCCTTTAACTTGAGTGTTACCACTAGAGTTCAAGTGCAGGCTAATCAGCACATGTGGAAGTTGACTTTGCAACCATAATATGCGGTCTTTGTTATCAAAGGATGTATCGTTTTGCCTGGTCATGATAACATTTTCGATACCTGCGTCGCGTAAATGTTTCTCTAATGCTTTTGCAAATAATAATGTTGCATTTTTTTCTTTCACTTTTGTACGAATACCATCGGCACCTGAATTAGTTCCTCCATGGCCGGCATCAATAGCTATTACCATTTTGGTTAAGTCCAAATCTTGTGGTTGTCTTCTAACGATAAGTTCAAGCCCTTTGTTGCTGTATTGCAACGAATAACCCCAGTGCTGTTTATGATTTAATTCGACAGTAACACGAAGTATATCATCATCTACTTGATGGTAATAAATATTTTTTACTTCCTGCAAACTAGAAAGTTGTGTAATCCAATTGGTGTTGGCAGCAACGCCAAATATTTCAATAATAATTTTAGACGGATTGATATCCATCCAAGATTGATAGGGTAATTTTTCAGGTAACCGAATTGAAACATAATCAAATAAAGAATCACCTTTTGCAAGAATGGAATTACTGGTGTGAGGGAAAGGTGTAAGTGGCTTGTCAAGCGCGTTGGTGTCTACAACAATAAATTGTTTGTCGATGTAGGCGAAGCGGTTTTTTGAAAGCTGCACCTGAAACATGGATTTAACCGTATCAACTACTTTAAGCAATACGCTCGTATCGAGATAGCCCATTTTTGCGCCTCCGAGCCTGTCTTCACCAAGGCCATATGCTAAAGCCGGTAATTTACCCGCCGTTCTGGCCCAAAAACCAGTGTAGCCGGTGTTTTGCGCTGCAACTGACTGCACAAAAAAGATAGCGATACATAAGATAGCTTTTATATAATTCATGTAGCCAAGATACAAAAAATAGAATTCAATTAAAACTTATAGCCATCATCTGCTATCAATTTGTCTGCAATTCTACGGCGAGACTCTTTGGTATTATACGGGTCAACTTTGGTAAAACGCTTAAGACCAATATGCATCATACGAAGCTCATCACCATCTGCAAAACTATTGAGTGCATCTTTACCTGCTTTATTGATACGGTCTGCGGCATCATATAAATAAGTACGCATAATATCTGTTTCAATACTTGTAGCTGCTTCTCCATTTTTTTGAGCAAGTTTCATTACACGAAGTAGTGCACTCTCGGTATGAAATACCTCAATGGCCATATCTGCAATGTTCATTAATACTTCCTGCTCTTTTTCAAGTTGCATCATTAGCTTTTGTACAGCAGCACCTGCCACCATTAATATCGCTTTCTTAAAGTTTTTGGTATATTTAATTTCTTTTGCAAAAGCCGCATCATCGGTATCACCAAAATCTGGAATACTCATCAGTTCTTTTTGCACCGCCATGGCAGGTGTCATTAAATCTAATTTTCCTTTCATCGCGCGCTTTAAAACCATATCTACGGTTAGTAAACGGTTGATTTCATTGGTACCTTCGTAAATGCGGTTAATTCTACTATCGCGGTATCCTTTTGAAATTTGATACTCATCACTAAAGCCATTACCGCCATGAATTTGCACACATTCATCTACAACAAAATCAAGTACTTCACTACCAAACACTTTTAATATTGCACACTCGATAGCAAATTCTTCTGCTGCACCAAGTAAGGCTTCTGCAAAAGTTTTTCCTTCTTGTAATAAAGCATGTTCTTTATCATCAATCCATTTAGCGGTGCGGTATAAACCTGACTCACACACCCACATTTTTATGGCCATTTCTGCCATTTTATGTTTGATGGCGCCAAATTTTGCAATGGGTAATTTAAACTGTTCTCTTGTTTTTGCATACTGCACAGTAATTGTAGTTGCTCTTTTTGCACCACCAAGTGTTGCCGCGCATAATTTTAAACGTCCAATATTTAGTACATTAAAGGCAATAATATGACCTTTGCCTATTTCGCCCAAAACGTTACCTACAGGCACTTTGCAGTCTTGAAAATACAACTGAACGGTAGAAGATCCTTTGATACCCATTTTATGTTCTTCGGGACCTTGTGTAAAACCTTCGGTACCTCTTTCAACAATAAATCCAGTAAATTTTTCGCCATCAATTTTTGCAAACACCGTATAAACGTCTGCAAAACCGCCGTTGGTAATCCAACATTTTTGTCCATTTAAAATATAGTGCTGGCCATCACTAGATAACACCGCAGTTGTTTTAGCACTGAGTGCATCACTGCCGCTATTAGGTTCTGTTAAACCATAAGCACCTTTCCACGCACCACTTGCAAGCTTAGGAATGTATTTTTGTTTTTGTTCGTCGGTACCAAAATATAAAATTGGAAGCGTACCAATACCTGTATGAGCAGCAATGGCCACCGAAAAAGAATAGCCGCCGCCCAGTGCTTCATTTACAATAGTAGAGGTAATAAAATCTTTTCCTAGTCCACCATATTCTTCGGGACAAGAAGTAGACAAAAGCCCCTGCTCACCTGCTTTTTCCATGAGTGATGGCATTAAACCAGCCTCTAGTTTATCGATACGATCTACAATGGGCAAAATTTCAGTGTCGATGAATTGATCGCACATATCTTTTACCATGTATTGTTCTTCATTAAATTCTTCTGGAATAAAAGTTGCTTCTGGCGTGCTTTCTTTAATGATCCACTCACCACCGAGTAACGGCTTTTGATTTGTAGTTTCCATATCTATAATTTTAATAGCATTACTTATAATAAATTGTCGTACACTTTTTGAAAAACTTGCTTTACTATTTCAATTTCATTTTTACCAACCCCAATGAGTGCCTCATCCATAGTTTGATTGGCTAGCTCAATGGTTTTGTCTTGCAATAATTTTGCAGACTCTGTTAAACACACCAAATTAATGCGTCGATCATCTTTAGAAGGCATACGCTTAACAAGCTTTTGCTTTTCTAGGTTGTCAAGTAAACGTGTAATGCTTGGCTTATCTCTAAATGTTCTATTGCAAAGTTCTTGCTGACTCAGGCCGTCTTGTTTCCACAAATGATAGAGCACACTCCACTGCTCAATGGTAATTTCGAGCCCTGCGAGTCTGAAGTTTTTTTGTAAACGTCTGGCCACAGCGGTAGACGCCATACCATTGATAACGCTGTATAATTCGCCTCTTTTAAATTGGTTGTTTGACATATAGTTAGTTATGCAACTATTTCAAAGTACGGCTGTTTTTGGTAAAAAACCAAGAAAAATTATGAAATGGCAGGGGCACCCGTTCAAACTGACCAATTATTGATTTTCTTTGTTAGATGTACCTTTTTACGGTAACCATTTGCTTATTGGCCGCCTACGGCGTATTAATGGCCTTGTATAAAAGGGGGTACTGGAGCATGCGTGCTTTTGTGGCTGAAGGCAAAACACCTATCACTAAGTTTTCGATTGTAATTCCGGCCCGCAATGAGGCTGCAAATATCGAGGCATGCATTGCGGGTATTTTGGGGCAAAACTACCCTACTCATTTATTTGAAGTGATTGTAATTGATGATTTTTCGGAAGATGAAACCGCAAACATTGTTGCATCAATCGCTTTACAACATAACAATGTACGATTACTGCGCCTTCAGGATTTTACAAAAGATGAAAATATTATAGCCTATAAAAAAAGAGCCATAGAAATTGCCATTGAACAGGCAAATCATCCATGGATTATTACCACCGACGCTGATTGCAGTTTCACAAAACATTGGCTTGCTAGTTATGATGGATACATTCAGGAGCACAACTGTGTAATGATTGCTGCGCCAGTAAGCTATAAAAATACTGGAAGTTTTTTATCGGTTTTTCAGGTTTTAGATTTTATTAGTTTACAGGGTATTACGGCAGCAGCTGTTGGCTCTGGTTCACACACACTCTGCAACGGTGCTAATTTGTGTTATAGTAAAGAAGCCTTTGAAAGCGTTGGGAAATTTAGCGGTATTGATCATTTACCCAGTGGCGACGACATGTTACTGATGCATAAAATGAAAGAATCATTTGAAGGAAAAATTGGCTACTTATACGCGCAGGACGCAGTGGTTACTACGGCACCAAGTGCAACGCTGGGTTTATTTATACAACAGCGGATACGCTGGTCTAGCAAGGCTTTAGGCTATCAAGACAAAATTGTTTTTTGGATATTACTACTTGTATATCTGGTAAATTTTACTATACTAGCATGCCTCCCCGTTAACCTCATACAAACTGGTAATATAAACAACTGGCTTATTTTAATAGGCTGTAAAACAATCATTGAACTTCCGTTCATGTACGCATCAGCCAAATTTTTTAAACAACAAAAGTTATTGGTGTGGTTTGGGATTATGCAGCCATTTCATATTTTATATACGGTGGTAGCAGGCTGGTTTGGCACTTTTGGATCTTACAAATGGAAAGGCCGCACCGTTATGCGACAACAACCTGATAGTTTCTTGAGAAAGCTTCGCCGAAATAAAGCAGCGAGCGTTTCATTATATATTGTTGTTCTTGCTTTTTTAATGGCCGTGTTTGCTTATTTTATTGCACCCGAACATTCGCCAAACGCCAACCGCATGATTCCTGAAATAGGAAGCATGAAGCCTGGTTTTACGATTCAATTACTCCAAGTAAAACGAATTGGACAAAAGCCAAATGGTTCATTTTTTGATAGGCTTATTGGAGGCAAAGAAGACACGAATACCTTTATCCCAATTACCTCTTACAATATAAAAGGTGATACTATTTATTACCAGAAATATATTGATGAAGGCATTACAGAACTAGGTGTTATGCCGCTAAGTTTAACAGCTAAAGAACCAGTGATTAAACAAACCTATTACGCTGGCACTGATAAGTTTGGCAGAGATATGTTAAGCCGCCTTATTATTGGCGTTCGGGTAAGCCTCGGCGTTGGTATGATTGCTGTTTTATTATCCTTAACTATTGGGATTTTACTGGGTGCATTAGCCGGTTTTTATAGAGGCTGGGTAGATGAATGCATTATGTGGTTTATCAATGTTATCTGGAGCATCCCAACATTACTTTTGGTATTTGCCATTACACTTGTTTTAGGAAAAGGATTTTGGCAGGTTTTTATAGCCGTTGGTTTAACTATGTGGGTGAATGTTGCAAGGCTTGTGCGCGGTCAGGTAATGGCCATTAAAAACAGAGAATTTATTGAAGCCACCAGGGTACTAGGCTACTCCGATATGCGTACAATTTTTATTCATATTTTACCCAATATTATTGGACCCGTTTTGGTAATTGCTGCAAGCAATTTTGCATCTGCTATTGTTATAGAAGCAGGCTTAAGTTTTTTAGGCGTGGGTGTTCAACCGCCACAACCTAGCTGGGGCCTTATGATTAAAGAAAATTATAATTTTATTATTACGCACAATCCGGCACTTGCATTAGCACCTGGGATTGCTATTATGATATTAGTGCTAGCATTTAATTTACTAGGAAACGGATTGAGAGACGCATTTAATGTGCGCGAAAAATAACTATTCCGAAGGTGGAGAAACGACTACACTGCGTACCAAACTTTCTTCAAGTGAAATAAATGTTTCGGTTCTTTCAATGCCTTTAATTTTTTGTAACTCGTCATGTAAAACATATCGTAACTGCTGAATGTCTTTACAAACAATTTCTGCAAACATGCTATAATTACCGGTGGTATAATTTAAGCGAACAATTTGTGGCACTTTTTTTAATTCTTTAGCAACACTATCATACAACGAACTTTTTTCGAGGTAAATACCAATAAACGCTATTACGTCGTAACCAAGTTCTTTTAAATCGACAGATAGTTTTTTGCCCTTCACCACACCCATCTCTTCTAATTTTTTAATGCGCACGTGAATAGTACCTCCAGAAACAAAGAGTTTTTTACCTAAATCGGCGTAGGAAATTTCTGCATCCTCCATCATTTCCTGAATAATCTGTAAATCGAGTTTGTCAAGATTCAATTTTGGGTTCATATTGGATCGTGTTTTTAGTAGTATTTTAATATAAAAGCAATTTATTGATATTTTTCTAAACTTTTGGATTATTGATTGAAATATTTGTAACGAATAGGCCTAATGCTTTAACATTGCATTGTTACTGAGTAACAAAACAGTTCTTATCTATTGTGGGGTGATGAAATATTAGGCAAACATGCCCTCTTGTCTCGAGGGTGAGGATAACGGGATAAACGTAACATAGAGCCGCTTAGCAATAAGCGACCAGGGTCGACCACTGAACTTTGTGTTATAGCTAACTGCCTTCTGGAGGTTCGATCCCTCCCCCTACAGCAACTATTAGTCCCTATTATATTGTTAATCAATGTAATAGGGATTTTTTGTTTGCAATAGGGGAACTATTTCACGTTTTACTTCTAAAAGGTATACAAAATACAGATTGGCGCCATTTATATCTACAAAATTGGACAACGGCTTACAAATTAAAAGTGTTAAGCCAAATTAATATTAAATATTTTAATAATAATTAATAGTGTAGATTGTATGACTAAGCGCTTCAAAGTGCAAAAAACATTGTTAATGCCATAAACTTAAAGCTATGATTGGTGTTATTCCAAATCCTAAAAAAACAATTACAATTGACTTCCCACTAGATAAAGTAAAAGTATCAATAGAAAGAGTTGAGAAACTTGATAAAAAATATAAGTTTACTAAAAGTAATCCGATTTTCAATCAGACAACTTTTGAAGCAACAGAGTTCTTAAGTTTAGGAGTTTATATTGACATTAACCTTTCTTCTGTCAATGAAAACAAAACAGAAATCACTATTGAGATAAGACGGAAGATTGGTTCATTTGACCAGTCACACGAAGTAAGCAACGCTAACAAACATATTGATACAATGTTTGAAATAATCGGAAAAGGTTTAACATACAATGATACAGAATTTGCTCAATTAACAGAAGCGGCTAACGTTCAGACTGAGGTCAAAGGAAAGAAAAAAACAAAGTGGGTATGGATAATTGTCGCTATCTGGATTTTATCATATTTAATATTAAAATTCGCAAAATAAAAAATTACTAATGAAAATTAGCCAATTCAAAATCACTTCATTAAAAGGCATTTTCCTCTTTTTGCCATTTCTTACATTAATTTCTTGTGAGCCTTCTTCTAAAGTAAAAATCAGTTCTCTAGAGAATCAAGCTGAAGAATTTTTAAAGCCAACATTAAAAGACCCTTCCTCTTATCAGAAAATTTCAAGTGAAGTTCTTGACACTGTTAATATGTCAAAATCGCTTGAAGAAGATGTTAATGTATTAATTTCACAGGATTCTACTAATAAACTTATAGCAGACCTGAAAGCTAATCCAGCCAAGGACTCACTAGCTTATATTAGAATTAGATGTAAATATCGGGCTAAAAACTCTTTTGGAGCCTTAGAAATCAATGAATCAATAATATATTACTTCCCTACTAGAGCACTAGGCGAAAAACAATTCCAGATTGCTTTTAATAAAGCTGAACAATAAAGTTAGTGGTATCAAAAGTTATTTAATCACAATATTGTTTTGCCTTGCTTGTAAACAATCGTAATAACCAAGTCCTCCTTGATAATAGAAAACATACCATTACACGCTTTTAAACGCTGGTCCCTATAAAGACTTTACGGCGCGAACATAGAGGAACCGGTCCTTTGATTTGTTGATCTGCTTGCCATTGTTGAAATGCTGGTACCACGCATAGTTGAGGTCGATCTCCGTAGAAGAACTCCAATAGTAGTCATTAGCAAAATTGCCAATTTTTTCTTTGTTTTTATACATAACATTCAATTCAGACTTAGTAGGCAATCGCCAACCTTTTCCTAAATTACGACAGGCTTGTTTAGCATCATCCCAAGTAAATATTTCGGGAAAATCGTTTTGTGCAACTATTAAACTACCAATTTTAATAGGTTTACCTATAATTTTTTTGATACTATCCATTTTACTTACCACATTTGCATCACTCACTGCACGCACAGATATCCTGGTATATTCGTATTCAACATCGTTGCTTGACATTTGTCCATCCTTGAAGTGCTTAATCACTGCTTCTTCATACCCAATCTCGTTTTTACCAATCCAGGTAAAACTCCAATACCAGTCATTAGCAAAATTGCCAATTTTTTCTTTGTTTTTATACATAACATTCAATTCATCTTTGGTAGGTATTCGCCAACCTTTACCTAGTTTAGCACAGGCCTTTTGAGCACCCCTCCAATTCATTCCATCAGGAAAATCATTTTCTGCAACTAAAAGATTACCAATTTTAATTGGCTTACCAATTATCTCTTTTGCATCTTGCGCAAAACAAAAACTAGCAATAAGCACCAGAGGTAAGAACGATAACTTTTTCATAGTTATAATTAATTTAATATAAAACTACAGTATATTTTTAACTTAACAGATTTTGATAATTAGGTAACATCACAATATTGTTTTCCCTTGCTTGTAAACAATCGAAATAACTAACTCTTTCTTAATAACAGAGGACAGCTAAATACAGACCTTAAAACGATTGTGCTATAAAGACTTCACAGCACGAACACAATAATTCTCATACTTACCTTGTCTAAACCGATTACCAACGTTAAGAGAATACTCTTTTCCAATCATGATTATTTGGCTCCATGCATAATTGCCATCTTCCGAAGAACTCCAATAGGCATCATTTGCAAAATTGCCAATTCTATACTTATTTAAAGACAGATAATATAATTCATCTACAGTAACCTCCAACCCCTACCAAGTTTAGCACACGCAGCTCTTGCATAAACCCAATCCATACGATTTTGAAAGTCGTATTGAGCAACAAGAAGCTTCCCAATTTTAACCGGCTTACCAATTATATCTTTTGCATCTTGCGCAAAAGACAAACAAGTAATAAGCACCAGAGGTAGAAATAATATTTTTTTCATTCTAACAAAATTTTAAAGCAATTTTACAGCGCGAACAACGCATTTGTTGTTACTGATACTGGCGTAGCCTTGAATACCACTAGTGAAATACTGCCGCCACGCGATACCTTCACCAATTTCTTCGGCAGTCCATTTTGGATCCCAGAGTTGTTTAGGTACCAAGGTAGAAGTCCAATAGCCCTCCCAATCACTAACGTTGCCCATTTTTCTTCTATTATTATATAAAATATTCAATTCAGCCTTAGTTGGCAATCTCCAACCTTTTCCTAAAGTACTGCACGATTTTTTAGCTTCAGCCCAATTCATTTCATTAGGAAAATCATATTCTGCTACCAATAAATTGCCGATTTTAATTGGCTCACCAATTATCTCTTTTGCATTTTGCGCAAAAGAAAGACATGTAATAAGCAACAGCGGTAAGAATAAAAACTTTTTCACAGTTATATGTAATTTAATATAAATCTACTGTATATTTTTAAATGAACAAACTTTGCATAGGATATCAATATCACTATTGAATTTAACCCTATTGTTTGGACTCAATCAATTGAACAATTGAATTAGATGATTATATATTAACAATATTTTATCTATAAAAAAAATAATGTCCACGCATCTCATTTAACTTAGACACAAATTCTTAGGATAAAATATTTGACATATGAAAAACACTTTTTTAGGCATACTAGCAATGCTATTTTTTAGCTACCAAGCTTCTGCTGATTCCCCGCTTACTTCTACAGAGTTTTATAAAGCATATGAGAAATTACCAATTATACAGCTTGCTGGTGATTCAAATGGTTTGCTAACGAAAGAGCTAATCAAATATTTAGCTGACAAGGATAATCCAACAGACGTTAAAATCGCTCTAATTAATAGATTAGGATGGAACATAAAGGGTAAAAAAAATGCTAGTATTTTAATTAAATACTTAAAATCAAAATATAGCTTTAATACCACTGCCGAATTAAAAGCTGGCTTAAGCACATCGGATTTAATTTGTATAGCATATTTAAAGTCGATGGATAATTATTTTGATACAAAAGAAGCATTAACATTTGCTACTGCAGCTCAAGCAAAAGAACCAAAAAGTTATACAATCAATATAATCAGAAGTTTAATTAAAGCACAAGACTATGTTTATAAAAGCTATTGTCAAGTGTTTAAAATTGTAGATGAAGTTAGAAGCGACGAAAAACTTACAATTGATTTTAATAAAGAAGCCTCTGATATTATCTTTGAGTATATAGATGGATATAAAAAATACTGTAAAAATGAAACCTCTAAAGTGAATTAAAAGATAATAAAATGAAGAAGCTATTAAAAATCATTGTGTTCATATTTTTATTTATAACAATTACTTTTTTTACTGTTTTTAACAATACAAGTCTTGCTAGCCAGGTTACATATGGTTACTATAAGAAACTAAAAGAAGTTTTAGTTGAAAAAGGCTATCAACCTAAGATGCTAGTTATATGTACTTACAGATTTAAGTGGTTAAATAATCTGTTAGTTAAATTTAATAGTGCTGCACCGGAAAGTTGGCACACAAAAGGAAGTGCAATTGATTTTATTGTATTTGATATCAATGCAGATGGGAAATCAGATGCTAAAGATGTTGATATTGTTAAAGAGATTTTAGATAAGCAAATAATTAAATCAAATGGCGGCATTGGAACTTATAAAACAGACAAGCATACATTAAATCATCAGATGATTCATATTGATGATCGGGGATCTAAAGCAAGATGGAACTACTAATAAATAAAATAACTTAATTCATTATATAATTTATCTACATGAAAAAGTATATTATCAGCTTTTTTATTATATTTTACTTCTTACCAGCAACTGTTAATAGTCAATCAAATAAAAACAGTACAATAAAAGCTTTAAAAGTTGGGAACCAACTATGGATGGAAGAAAACTTAGACGTCGCAATTTTTAGAAATGGTAATGCCATTAAACAAGCTAAATCAATGAAAGAATGGATAGATGCAGATGATACTAACACACCTGCGTGGTGTTATCCAGAATTCAAAAACTCTAATTCACATTTAGGAAAATTATATAATGTATTTGCGGTAAACGATGATAGAGGATTGGCTCCAAAAGGATGGGCTATTCCCACAGATTATGATTGGGATTTATTGGTTGACTTTGTTGGTGATGAGATAAATGGTGGTAAACAATTACAATCTCTTCCAATTGTTTTAAATGGCGCTGCTACAAATTTTATGGGTTCATTTTTTAATAAACGGCCAGGCTCTATGAATTTAGACGGATTTTGGGGTTTTGGAGAATCGAATAGTTGGTGGAGTATATCAACAATTAATGAAAGCAACTGGGTTAGGTACATTAGCAAGAACGGTCCAATTGCAAGACATTTATCTAGTACTTGGGGGCAAGGAATGGCTATACGATGCATAAAAACTGAATTAAGTGTAGAAGCAGCCCCAAAGGAATATGTTGAAAATTATAATGACAATTATACTTCAATTCAATCTATAACCATTGGAAGTCAAATTTGGTCTAGTAAAAATCTAACTGCAAAACATTTTAGGAATGGAGATACTATTCACTATGTAAACAACGCTGATGAGTGGAAAAAAGCAAATGATGCAAAAATTCCAGCATGGTGCTATTACGATGACAGGTCAATAAATGGAAAAAACTATGGTTTAATGTACAATTGGTACGCCATAGTGGACAAGAGAGGATTAGCCCCCATAGGATGGCATATTCCTTCACTAAATGAATGGTTTAAGTTATTTGAACATTTTGGTGGAGATAGTTTGGCAGGACCTGAATTAAAAAATAAAGTTTTATGGTATGGTAATGGAAATGATAGATCAGAGATGAATATACTTCCCGCTGGAGGAAGAAATATGTATGGTGTCTTTCACTTTGGGATTGGCGGATCTGTTGCTTATTGGACCTCTACTGAATTTAACTCAGAAATGGCTTACTGTATTTATTTTGGAGATAAAGACAAGGTCAATAACTCTACCACAGAAAAAAGTCACGGCTATTATATAAGATATGTTAAAGATTAAACCCGATTACGTGTAATTAAAGTTTCTCAATTATTTCTGAAACAAATTAGGCATTGAATATTTTTGAGTTAAGCGCTTAATTTCTTCGAAATAATATTCAGTCCACTCACTTCTAATTTCATACTTCAACGCATTGGGATAAATCCAATTATCAACCATAGAATTGATAAATAAATGAAGCACTTTTACAGCAGAATCCTTTTGATCGAGTTTAAGCAACAATTCCGAAAATGATATCAAGCCTGAATTAAGATCAATCTGAATTTTATCAATTATTAATAAAGCTTCTTTTGCTCTTTTTAATGCTGTCAGCTTATCCCCTTTTTCTAAATAAAAAGAAATTATTGAGTTGAAGTGACTGATAATATAGGAATCAAAGTAAACATTTGAATTATCCTTCAAATTATAAGATAATGTTTGAATATTATTATTCAGGTTTTTTTCCATACTAAAAATAGATATTTCTTTTGAAGTACTATCATTCTCATTAATAGGCAAGAGTTGATACAAAATTCCATCAAATTGCAAATAATTCTTAAATTTTTCATCTTCAGCAGCAAATAAAATTGGACGAGTATTGATATTTTGCTCAATAATATCAAAAAGCAACAACTCATTTAACATTAAGTAGTCCCCATTTTGAAAATTTAAAAAATTAGTGAGATTTTTTTGCTTTGAAATTGATAAGAATTTACTTGGGTCGATAATTAAATTGGTTTGAGAATAGGGATAATTTTTTATTTTACTATCCGAATCTGGATTTTTCTTAATCTTATCATTATAACAAAATGACAAAAAATCAAACAAAGATATAGGTCGATTAGAATTAATATTTTCTTCTTCCTTGAAAAATAAATAGGAAAATTCACTTTTGCTATAAAAGCTTTCTGGTGTTCTAAACTGAACTAATTTTGATTTTTTTAAAAAATCAATATAATGTGAATTTGCGAGCAACCCATTATTTATGACAATAACATCATTTCTATAATTTTTTACTTGTTGCATATACCACAAAGGATATGTATCGTTATCACCAAATGTTATCAATATTGAATTTTGTGGACAAGCATCCAAGTATTTCTTTCCCATTCGTTCAATACTCTCATCAGACTCAATCTTATTTAAAAAATTTCTAGCTTCTTCGTTTTTCTTACAAATAAGCATATACTGATAACCATACATTTTTTCATTGAAAGATTTCATTCTGGTATTACCAACTAAAGTCTGATATTTTGGATTTGATTTTGATAATTTTTCCCAAATAGATATAGATTCATTTATATATTTTACTGCCAACTGAATTCGACGATCTGAAGGAAGTTCATAATAATCTAGTACTTTATGTTCTGGAATTTCTGTAGATAAATAATCTGAATTTGCTAATATCTTAGTATGCTTACTGTAACTAAAATTATTTAAAAGAAACCCATCTGCATAATTGGAGTAAGCACGAGCCAAACCCTCCATTAGTGTATCATTTAAATTTGCTTTGCCTTCTAATTCATTGATCATATCTTCAGCCCAGCCATCATACCCATAATATTTACAACGCTCAAACATATATTTATTTTGAGAATTAGTATTCAAATATTCAATCCCTGCTGATTTTGCAATTGCTTCATTATCAACTTGCTCAAAATTTTGCAACTCATAGTAATTGGATATTGATTTATCCCAAAATAATTGTTCAGCATTTAAAGAATCTTCTTTAATTACAAACCAGCCTTCTTTTTTCTTAGCAAATTCTATTTTAGTGTAGCTTTCA
This sequence comes from Sediminibacterium ginsengisoli, assembly GCA_945901845.1. Lineage (GTDB taxonomy): Bacteria > Bacteroidota > Bacteroidia > Chitinophagales > Chitinophagaceae > Sediminibacterium > Sediminibacterium ginsengisoli_A. Next base: position 43,019 of record CAMDLR010000002.1, read on the forward strand.
TTCTTATACAAACGAAAAAAGTTTTTAACTACTTCAGGGTATGAAGGAACAAAATCCTGAGCAAAATTTGACAATGGTAAAAAGATGATAACTACAAAAACAAAAATGAGCCTTTTCATTCTATTAAAATTTGTTGAATATTAAATTGAGGCAAATATACAAATAACATTATATATATTAGTATAATTTATTCGATTAGCCTATACTAATTATATCATAAATATCATACGCTTTTATCAGACACCACACTAAATAATTATACTTACAATTATTTTGATTGACTAGGACGCTTAAAAATTACCACAAGCCTTTGAGGCCTGATATTTGGCTGAAGACCATTCACACCATCTCCACTAGCTAATAGATTTGGAAATACGGTTTCCATTTCTAAATAGGATGTAGCAATTTCCCAGCCATCTATTCCAAATTTATTTAAAGAAGAATCGCTAGGCAAAACAGTAGAACTCGAAATTGTTCGCTTGAAAAAATCAGCTCCTTTGGAATAAGATTTATCGACAGCTTGAATTTTCTCTGCATCAAAATAAACAGTTTTATATTCCCATTTAATTTTATTTTGACAGCTAGAAAAAATAATTACTAGAATTAAAATTGATAAAAATGATAGTTTGTTTTTCATAGAATTAAAAATATACTCGAATATATGAATTTAACATAATATAATTTCACTTAAAAGGCTATTTTTCCAGGCTAGCTACCTCCCTATTTTAAATCTTTGAAACTGAGGCTTGTAAAAGCCTTATAATACAACCAGTGTCCAAAGTTATTGGGATGATTTATATTATTTGCCAGTAACGAAGGTTGATCCTTGCGTGCAAATACTTTTTCGAAAACGCCATACACATCTATATAGGCACAATTAGCGGCAGCTGCTGCTTCTTTAGCAGCCTGGGTGTATGATTCCATTTTGTGGCTTGCATAATGCCAATTTTCATTGGGTCTAAAACAGGAATAAATAATTACTTCTGCATTTTTACTTTGCTTACTCTTTTGTGCTAAAGCGATAAGGTTATTTTTATATTCACTTGGTGTTATACCTCCCACATTTGCTTCATTCATACCCCAGCCAAGCAGTATTAAATCTGGATTTTTTTGACCCACAGTAGCATCCCATTTTAAAATAGCTTCAGTTGTTGTATAACCTGGTAATGAAGCGTCTTCCCAACTAATATTAGTTGCTTTATAAGTTTGTTTTAAATAATCAATCCATCTATTTTGAAATCTATATTGTTGAGCACTTGCCTCGCCTCCTGCAGATATGCTATTCCCGTAGCTTACAATATTTACAGGGCTTCCACGTAATAATTTATTTTTGAACTCAGCTAAAAAATTGCTTTGATCAGTTGTTTCAACTAGTAAATCATTTTGTTTAGTTGTATAATCGACCCAAATAAAATAGGGATTGTTGCTGTAGTTTGAAAAATTGTTTTGGTCAAAATCTGTTTTCCCAAACAATGTATACTTTGCATAATTAGGTATGCGGGAATTTACTGTTCTTGCAATAGTGCCATTTTTATAATTGATCGTATAATCGGTTCCTTCTTGGTAAATGATGGAACCCGAATCGGAAGGCAAATACGTACTACGTAACCTTACCGAACTCTTTACAATAGATGTATATAAAAAATTAGATGAAGTTGTATCAGCAAGTAAAAAAGACTCGCCTTCTATCTTGTTTTTCCCTTTTACTGAAACAAAAGGTTGCACTGTTTTGCAAGACCATAACAAGCAGGATAAAATAAGTAATACAAATAAAAACTGCTTCCTAGAAGTATGCATTCAAAAGGATTGAAGCACAAATCTAGTTTTATTTATATAAGTTTAATAAATTATATAAATTTAGCCTTATTTGATTGTCAATCAAGTTGTTAGCGCAAACTATAAATTCCCTTTCTTTAATTCACTTACTGCAAAATCGGTGGCTCTTGCAGTAAGGGCCATATACGTTAAGGAAGGATTTTGACAGGCAGATGATGCCATACTAGAACCATCTGTAATAAATACATTTTTTGCATCGTGCATTTGATTCCATTTATTTAACACAGAGGTTTTAGGATCTTTACCCATACGCGCCGTTCCCATTTCGTGAATACAAAATCCGGGAGCTGGCATGCTATCGTAGGTAGAAACATTTTTTAAACCTGCTGCTTCTAACATTTCTGCTGCGCTATTTTTCATGTCCACGCGCATCTTCATTTCATTTTCTTTGAACTCACAGTCAATGTCAAGTAATGGTAAACCCCATTTGTCTTTTTTATCTTTACTAAGTGTTACTTTGTTTTCGTAGTATGGTAAGTGCTCACCCCATGAACCAATACCCATGGACCAATTACCCGCTTCTGTAATGGTTTCTTTAAATGCCTGCCCAATCCCTTCCCCCTCTTGTCTTCCCCTACCGGCGCCACCTTGGTAACCAAATCCACGAACGTACCCTGCCGATGATCCGCCATCTAGGTTTCTAAACCTAGGAATATAAATACCGTTGGGTCTTCGGCCATAGGTGTACTGATCTAAAAATCCCTCATACGTTCCAGAAGCACCCACGCCATAATGATGATCCATTAAATTGTGGCCTACTTGCAAACTACTATTGCCAAAACCTTCAGGAAATACTTCCGAAACAGAATTCAATAAAATATGTGAAGTGCCTAAAGTGGATGCATTTAAGAAAACAATTTTTGCATAATACTCTTCCGTTAAATTGGTGTTTGAGTCTACAATACGAACGCCTTTTGCACGGCCGGTTTCCTTATCGTATAAAATTTCGGTGGTGATGGCATCTGGGCGGAGCGTTAAATTCCCTGTTGCAAATGCTGCAGGAAGCGTTGCTGCATTGGAACTAAAATATCCACCAAATGGACAACCTTGATGACACTTGTTTCTAAATTGACAAGGGCCACGCGTTCCAATTTTTGCCGTGTGATTGGCAGAGCGTCCAATAATCATGGGACGACCCATTTTAGTTTTCAATTCACCAGCAACTAGCTTTTCTACACAATTCATTTCCATAGCAGGCATGAACTCTCCATCAGGAAGCATGCTCAAGCCATCTCTATTTCCACTGATGCCGGCAAATTTTTCTACATAACTATACCATGGTGCTAAATCGTTGTAACGAATAGGCCAATCAGTTCCATGACCATCTTTTGCATTGGATTCAAAATCGAGTGGACTCCAACGGTAGCTTTGACGCCCCCACATCAGTGAACGACCGCCAACATGATTGCCTCTAATCCAATCAAAGGGTTTTACAGCATTGTAAGGATGCTCATTATCGTTTACAAAAAACTTTTTCGAAACCTCGTCGTAAGCGTAACACTTACTTTGTATGGGTGAATTTTTTTTATCTTCTTGGGTAGTACCGTTGCGGTGTTCTAATTCCCACGGATTTTTTTCGGTTCCCTCGTAATCTTTAATATGCTCAACATTACGGCCACGTTCTAATAAAATTGTTTTGAGCCCTTTTTCTGTTAACTCTTTAGCAGCCCATCCTCCAGAAATACCAGAGCCAACTACAATTGCATCAAAAATGTTTTGCTTTGCCATAGATTACTTTTGTATCAACAAAATACGAAAAATAGTAATCCATTAAACACCCTGTGCCGGTGCATACTTTTTTAGTTGCTTGTCCATAACGCCAAACCAACAAAAAGGAACGAGCGCTAATAATATCATGCCCGGATAACCCGTAGGCATTTGAGGAGCCTGATCCATACTTCTAAGTATTTGGTACTTTCTGGATGCTAAATAATGGTGGTCACTATGTCTACTCAATTCAAACAATAATAAACGCCCAAAAATATGATCGCTATTCCAACTATGTTCGGGCAGCACACGCTCATACTTTCCTGTACCATTTATTTTTCTGAGGAGTCCATAATGCTCTATATAATTAACGGCTTCAAGTAAAAGCCCGCCAATAGAGGCTGCTATTAAAAAGCCTGCCATTGCCTTCATGCCAAAAAAATAAAACACCGCCATTACAAATACAAGTTGAATGAACTGAAACAAAACCATTTCATTATTAAGTTTTGGAAATACTTTATTTTTTTTAGTAGCATCAGCTACTGCAATATGCCAAGCGCTCAAATAGGTCCCAGGTAATGTTTGCAGCCAAAAACGATACAAGCTTTGGTTTAATTTTGCTGTGCTAGGATCATCTGGTGTAGCTACATGCTTATGGTGCCCCTTATTGTGTTCAATAAAAAAATGCATGTATAAACTCGTAAGCAAAAGTGATTTTGCAAAAAGCTGCTCTACAAAATTTACCCGATGCCCAAGTTCATGCGCCACATTAATACCAAAAATGCCACACAATAATCCCATAGCAATAACACGGCCTACTGTATCAGATAATGATACTTCTGTAACCAACATACTTTTTAAAAAAAGCCATAATGCAACAAATTGAAAAACAACAACGGCATACAAAATATAATCGTAAACAGGGTTAACCTTAAGTATGTCCTCTTCTATTGCAGACAAATTATTGTTTGCTGGTTTTACCATTATTTCAAGTACAGGAATGCATATAAATGCATACACAAGCGGTAACCAGGTAAACACCCCGGTTTTGATAAATGCCAAAATCGCGAGTCCATAGAGCGTAAATGGAAGTATGTATTTAAAAGCACGCGTCATAAGGGATTAATTAAAGCAGTAATTTATAAATATTTTAGCGAATTTACACATTGGCTTACTTTTGCACCATGGGACAAAAAAAGCTAATTAGGTTTGAAGCCATTAAAGGATTTGAAAATGTATTTGAATACCCAGTAAACGCTAAAGGCACATGGAACGGGGTTTTTAAAAACAACAATCCCATTACGCTAGAATTAGCTTGTGGCAAAGGAGAATATGCAGTTGGCCTAGGTAATATGCACCCTAACCGCAATTTTATAGGCATCGATATTAAAGGAAACAGGATATGGAGAGGTGCCACAAATGCACTAGAACAGGGCCTTAAAAACGTGGCGTTTATTAGGTCGCATATTGATAAAGTACCGGATTACTTTGACGCTCAAGAGATTGAGGAAATCTGGATCACCTTTCCTGACCCACAATTAAAGGGGGCGCGGGCAAAAAAACGCCTTACCCACCCTAAATTTTTGCGTTTATACCAGCAAATACTAAAACCAGGTGGTATTATTCATTTAAAGACAGATAGCCCAGATTTATACCAATTTACCAAGCTTATTATCAACTTATTTGAACTTCCTTTGTTAGAAGATATGGACAATGTATACGCAGGCACAAATACTAAACCTGAATTGCACATTAAAACGCATTACGAGGGTTTAGACATTGCAGGCAGTAACCGTATTCATTACCTGGCTTTTTCCATTAACAAAGAATTGCCGCTAGCATTAGATGCGCAATTAAAAAGTTTATTAAGTGAACATGAACCTGATTAAAGACATAGACTATTATACGGATCCTTCTGGTAATTTTGTATTTACAGAAGCGTATCATGTAGCTAAAGGTTACTGTTGCGGTCATGGTTGCAGGCACTGTCCCTATACCTACGAAGCTGTTCCAGAGCCCCGCAAACAAATGCTGCTTAACAAAGAAATTCATGAATTCCGCGAGCCGCAATAAAAAAATACCAACGAGCGCTGCCGCTTTAAAAAACGCAAACGCCATTAAAACTGCAGACGCCCCTAGTTTTTTTGAACTGGTGTATCAGGTGGTAAGGCTTATTCCCAAAGGACGTGTATCAACATATGGTGCCATTGCCGCTTATTTAGGAAGCAAGCAAAGTTCCAGAGCTGTGGGCTATGCATTAAATGGAGCACATTTTATACAACCAAAAGTGCCTGCACAAAGAGTTGTCAATAGAAATGGCATGTTAAGTGGTAAAGCACATTTTGAAACACCTACCCGCATGCAGGAATTACTTGAAAAAGAAGGTGTACTAGTAAAAGAGGAGACCATCCAAAATTTTAGCAAACACTTTTGGGATCCAACGCGAGAACTTGGTTTTTAAACCTCGCTACATTACGCGTAATAAGGCGCAATAAACCAATATACCACCGGGCCTGTTACTGCTACGTAAAACCACAATGGCCAAGTAATTTTAGCTAGTTTTTTATGTGTAGCAAACTCAGCAGTAAGTGCACGATACGCTGTAAATAAAATGAACGGCAATATAACTGCTGCCAAAAATATATGGGTACTTAAAATAAGTAGATAAAGCGTTCTAAAAGAACCTACTGCAGCAGTTTCAGCTTCGCTTAATAATCCATCATGATTGGTGTCACCAAACTTTGCTTCACCTGCTAATAAATGATGGGCAATATAAGACACTAAAAAAAGCACTGATAAAACAAGTGCAGCCATCATCATTTTTTTATGTAACTGGTAATTACCATTTCTAACAGCCACCAGTGCAGCAACTAGTAATACTGCAATGATTGAATTAATCACCGCATTGGCTTTTGCAAAAATGTGTACATCAAAACCTAGGTCAACATCCAATTTAAATTTACTAAGTAATACGACAACCGTAAATACCACTACCGAAAAAATTCCAATAAGCCATTTAGCAAGTTTGTCGTTTTTTGAAATAGATGCTTGTAACATAGTATCGTTTTTAAATAATATTTTATCCGTTAATTTTTCTGCGCTGACGCATGTACACCACAAAAAATAAAATGGCAGATATGATAATCAACCAAAGCCAAGATAGGTCAAGTATTTTTCTGAAAATAGCGCCTTTATTTTTCTTATCTTTTTCAAGCATCAGTAATCCAATATCTCTAGCTAGTTTTGCCACCGAACTTGAGTCGAGTCCATTGTAATACCCTCTCACATAGCGGTCTTTATCGAGAAGTACAAATCTTGAAGTATGCACAAAGTCAGGACTGATGGGCTCTTCGCTAAATTTATCAACCCGTAATTCTTCAAATGCAAATTTGTAAATACTGTCTCTGTTGCCAGTTAAAAACCACCAGTTATCGTGGTTGGCACCAAAAATATCGGCATAATCTTTAAGTACCGGCACAGAGTCACGCTCTGGATCTACTGTGAATGAAACGAATTGAACAACAGCAGTGTCAATTTTTTTGCGCACATTGCCTCCCAGCTTAAAAGAGTACTGGAGTTTTTGCATATTATGGGTAAGCTTAGGACAAATACTTCTACAGCTGGTAAAAATATAATCTACCACCATAATTTTAGAACTTTTGTCATAAATACTTACGGTATCGCCTAATTGATTTACAAGACGGATATTTGCTGTTTTATGCCATACACTGTCCGTTATTTCCTTCCCGTTTTCTACCCTTGTTAATACCGTATCTAGTAAATATTTACGTGGCATATTTACCGCATTTTCACTAGCTGTTTTTAGCCATAAATAGCATCCTAAAGGAAGGCCTAAAGCGATTAATAATCCTAGAATTGAATTTTTACTCATGGTATCAGGGTTCGTATAAAAAAACCACCAAACAAAGGTCGGTGGTTTTACTTATTTGATAACAATTTCATTTAGTGATTGTTCTCTACCGCAGCAGTATCTTTAGTATGGGCTGTTGTATCTGCTGTTCCGTGCGCTGCCCCAGCGGCATGACTACCACCATGACCTTCGGCCTTTTTTTCTACCTTAATCGTAGAACGTTCTTTAAAATATGGATCGTAGGTGTTACGCAGGTTTTTGAATGAATTACCGTCAATTAAAAAAGCACCAATGAACCATACAAAAAGACTTAGAGGCACTACAACCGTCATGATTAGGTTTTTTAATTCGTGCTTCAAGTGCATAAAATAAGCAACGATATAAAAGGCTTTCGCCAACATTAAAATAATGATCGTGCCTTTAATAGCAAGCCTTAAAGCCTCTGAAGTAATACCAATCATCCAGAAACCAAGTATTAATTCTACAATGGTTAATACTGATAAAATGATGGTGACTTTTTTTATTTCTCCAGTTCCGTGGTTTTCTTCGTGGTGCGCAGTATGTGACATCAGATTCTAAATTAATGTTGTTGAAAAATTAAATTATACTAGGTAGAAGCAAGTGAATACAAATACCCAAACTAAATCTACAAAGTGCCAGTACAATCCAGCTTTTTCGATCATAAGGTAATGACCACGTTGTTCAAATTTATCCAAGAGCGTCATAATCAACATAATGATATTGATAACCACCCCTGTAAATACGTGGAACCCATGGAAACCCGTTATTGTAAAAAAGTAATTGGTAAAGTTGGTAGAAGAAGCAGTTCCGTCGGCATTAATAAATGGATTGCGGCCCCACCATGCACCTTCGTGATGTAGGTGATTCCACTCCCAAGCTTGACAGCTTAAGAACGCAATACCACCTATGATGGTCCAAATCATGTATTTAACGACAGACTTTTTATCCATTTCCTGACCTGCTTTTACAGCAAGTACCATGGTAACAGAACTCACGATCAAGATAAATGTCATCACACTCACAAACACAAGTGGCGCATTTACACCTTCTGGTGCAAATGGAAAACTTTTAAACACTACGTTAGGGTCAGGCCATCCATTGGTAGAAAAACGAATGGTTCCGTAAGAGATTAGGAATGCGCCAAATGTAAAGGCATCGCTCATTAGGAAGTACCACATCATTAACTTGCCATACTCGACATTAAATGGGCTTTTTCCACCACTCCAAGACTTTGTTGTATCTACTGTTGCTGTTGACATGTCTTATTAAAAATTTCGTTGCAAAAATATTGGCTATCAGTCAAAAAAGACGTTTTCTGTGTAACTTTTTATTTGAATTAAGCAATCAAGTGAAAAAATATAAATAGGTATATCCAAAGAATATCAACAAAATGCCAATACGTCGCTACTGTTTGGACAGGTACTAGGCTTATTTGGTCTTTTTTTATCCAAAAAGATCTAAAAAATAGAACAATTAAGGCAATCACGCCGCCAAGCACGTGGAGCATGTGCATCCCAGTAATGATAAACAAAAAAGAAGAAGACGAGTTGCTTTGGGTGCCAATAAGCGCAATACCCCTCATTTCCAGGTCTTGAAAACCCGTCCACTGCATTTTTACAAATACAACCCCTAAAATAGCGGTAACGGTAATCAATAACTTGTAAAGTGCAATTTTGCCTGACTTTAAAGATAAATTAGCCAAATATATGGTTACGCTACTTGCAAGTATAACAGCTGTAGAGTACCAGAATACAACCGGCAATTCAAAAGCTAGCCAATTTCCTTGGTTTTTTTTAACAATGTAAGCACTGGTCATACCGGCAAACATCATAACGATGCTTCCAATAGCAATCCACATGATAAAACGGTGTGGATGTATCCTTTGAGGCTCATTGGTTGTAAGTGTAGACATGCTCAATTTATTTAAATACTTAAAATCTATTTTATTTTATCTGCGAGTAATGCAAGTAGTACAATTGGTAAATAAATATAACTACTAAACATAACGCGTCTTGCTGACTTAACATCCATTTGCTGGTATAACCTGATACTTTGTACCACCATAAATACATTACACATAATTACTATTACTGCACTTGTCATTCCTGTATATCCAAAATAATACGGCAAAATTCCTACTGGGATCATTAGTACCGAATACATGATACCTTGTATCGCAGTAAATTTAGTAGGCCCTTTATCGGCGGGCAACAACTTAAATCCTGCCTTACTATAATCTTCATGTGCCACCCAAGCAATTGCCCAGAAATGTGGAAATTGCCATAAAAATTGAATACCAAAATAAATCCATCCGCCCAAGCTAAAATCATCATTACCTGCCACCCAACCAATCAAACAAGGAAGCGCACCTGGTAAAGCGCCCACCAATACGGCAATAGAATTTATTTTTTTAAGCGGTGTATATATAAAAGCATACAAGAACAAACTTAATGCCGACAAAAGCGCCGATGATAAATTAAAAAAATACCACATCATACCCACTCCTACAACACCTGCTATAACTGCAAATGTGTATGCTTCTTGTTGCGACATCCTTCCAGCTGCAACAGGTCTCGAACCCGTGCGCTTCATCATGGCATCTGTATCTTTCTCTACTGCTTGATTGATGGCATTAGCACTACCTGTAACTAGCATTCCTGCCAAAAACAAAATAGCAATCATCCACCAATCAAACGCTTTTACATTAGGCGCAAGTAAGTAACAAACGACACAAGAAAACACAACCGTAAAACTCAGCGTAAATTTAATTAGCTGGTAGTAGTCTTTGGCTTTAGTGGCAAAAGAAACGCTACGATTGTTTTCGTTATCCATTTTAGTGCTGACTTTCGTCTGCTCCAACAGGTGTTGTTTGTGGTATAAAGTCTACGCCATCTTTACCATAATCATATGCCCAACGGTGCACTTCTGGAATTTCACCTACCCAGTTTCCGTGACCCGGATGAATTGGTGCTGTCCATTCTAAAGTATTCGATTTCCAAGGATTAGGATCTATTAATTTTCTTCCTTTAAATATTGAATAGAAGAAATTGAACAAGAATGATAATTGAACCATAAACACAATCATCGAAACAAGACTGATGAATTTATTAAGCTCACCAAACTGCTTGAAGCTTTCCCAAATACTAAAATCGTAATAACGACGTGGCATACCTGCTAAACCTTCGTAGTGCATTGGCCAGAAAATCATGTAAGCACCTGCAATAGTTACCCAGAAATGAATGTAACCAAGTGTGTTGTTTAACTGCTTGCCATACATTTTAGGGAACCAGTGGTAAATACCTGCATACATACCAAACATAGATGCAACACCCATTACAATATGGAAGTGCGCAACCACAAAGTAGGTATCATGCAAGTGAATATCGAGTGCGGAGTTACCCAACCAAATACCCGTTAAACCACCTGAGATAAATAAGCTTACAAAGCCAATAGCAAATAGCATAGCTGGGGTAAACCTGATATTTCCTTTCCACAAAGTAGTTAACCAGTTAAATACTTTGATTACAGATGGAACGGCAATTAATAAAGTTAAAAGCACAAACACAGATCCTAAGAATGGATTAAGACCCGTCACAAACATGTGGTGCGCCCATACTAAAAATGCTAGAATTGCAATTGCAAATAATGATCCAACCATCGCCATGTAACCAAAAATTGGTTTGCGCGAATTGATAGATATAATTTCAGAAACCATACCTAAGGCTGGTAATAATATAATGTATACCTCTGGGTGACCTAAGAACCAAAATAAGTGTTGGTATAAAATAGCAGAACCACCTTCGTTAGGTAAGGCTCCAACACCATTTACAAATATGTCTGATAGGTAAAAACTTGTTCCAAAGTTTCTATCAAAAATTAATAAGATAAAACCAGATAACAATACCGGAAATGATAATACACCAAGTACCGCTGTAAAGAATAACGCCCAAATAGTTAAAGGTAAACGCGTCATGCTCATACCTTTGGTACGCATGTTTAAGATTGTTGCAATGTAGTTAAGACCTCCTAATAAAGAGGAAACCACAAACAGTGACATAGAAATCAACCATAAATCCATACCTGTTTTAGAACCTGGTGATGCGTCACCTAGTGCAGATAATGGAGGATATGCCACCCAACCACCACTAAAGGGGCCTGTTTCTACAAACATAGAAGACAACATCACAATACTAGCTGCAAAGAAAAACCAGTAGCTCAACATATTCATAAACGGAGACGCCATATCGCGTGCACCAATTTGAAGTGGAATTAAGAAGTTGGCAAATGTACCAGACAAACCTGCAGTTAATACAAAGAATACAAGTACGGTACCGTGTGTTGTTACAAGTGCATAGTATGCTTCTGGAGTGATACGTCCGCCTTTAGCCCATTTTCCTAAAAGATCTTCTAGGAAAGGGAAAGTTGAATCTGGATAACCGAGTTGTAAACGAAATAGTACGCTCATTAAACCACCTAAAACTGCCCATACCATTCCTGTGATTAAGAATTGCTTCGCAATCATTTTATGGTCTTGGCTAAATACATATTTAGTTAAGAATGTATCATGGTGTTCGTGATGACCGTGATCATCATGTCCATGTGCATCTCCATGTAAAACTGCTTCGTGACTCATACCTATTTATTTATAAAAGTGAATTCTTTTTTAATTTATTTTTTTTATTACTGCTGCAGTAACTGTTGTATCTGCTGCTGCACTTGGGTCTTTTTCAGGAAACGCTGTGTAGTAATATGGTTTTTGTTTAGCCATTACTGCATCAAACTCTTCTTGATCAATCACCTCAATAATACCTTTCATAGAATAGTGACCATTACCACATAACTGATCACAAGAAATCTCATATACGAAATTTGGATTGCCAGTCATTTCCTTCATTTCTTTTGTGGTATATTTTGGTGTAAACCACATGGTAGTTGGTATACCAGGTACCGCATCCATTTTTAACCTGAAATGCGATAAGCCCACATCATGAATTACATCACGAGATCCTAAAATAAGTTTAACCGGCTTTCCTTTAATTAAGTAAACAGTTTGCTCCATTACGATATCGTCATGCGCTAATTCATCATCCCAAATTAGACCTAAGCTATTGCTAGCGTTGTCAATATTTTTGTAATACTTTTTACCAAATGAACCATCCTTTCCTGGGTAACGGTAAATCCAACCAAACTGCTTACCGGTAACTTCTACTACCATTGCATTTTTTGGAGGCTCACCTGTAAATAAAAACCAGTTACGAAGTCCAATAACAACTAAGATTGTTAAAGTAATGGCAGGAATAATTGTCCAGATTAATTCAAGTTTAGTACTGTGTGCGAAAAACACCACTTTACGATTGGCATCCTCTTGATACTTATAGGCAAATATAAAAAGAAGCGCTTGCGTTCCTATAAACGCAATTCCAGAAATGGCGAGTGTTACCCATAGCATGCTATCAACTCTTGCACCTTCAACACTTGCACTATCATGGGCAAGTAATGTTTTGTCAAACAACAAATTGTTGCAATACCAAACACCCACTAAACCCAAAACTAAAAACGCAGCCATCAAGAAACCATTGATTTTATTGCTTTGCTTGCGACTTACTTCTTCACCTTTTAATACAGACACATACTCACTAACTTTTGCAATCTGAAAAATGACTACAAAAATGAGAACTACTACGGCTATTGTTAAAAACATTGTCATATGCTATCAATATTTTATTGATTCTAAATATTAATCCTCTAATTAATTATACTTGGTGTATGATACTTTCTTTTAAGAATGGATGACTCTTTGGTATCAGCGGCTTGCTTGCTAACGCACGGCTCACAAAGAAAATCATAAGGCCCACAAATAAACTTAAAATACCAAAGTCTAACCAACCAAGTGTTACGTGCTCTTTAGATAAAGAACCCATGACCATTTGGTAAAAATCGATCCAGTGACCAAATAAAATTAATACCGCCATAAAAGCAACTAGGGTATAGTTTCTTTTAGCTGAACGCTTCATTAATATGATTAATGGACAAAGGAAGTTTATGATCAAATTCAAGAAGAAAATGCCTTTGTAAGGACCTTGTACTCTATGTTTGAAGTAAACTGTTTCTTCAGGAATATTTGCATACCAAATAAGCATGTACTGAGAGAACCATAAATACGTCCAGAATACAGAAAAGGCAAACATAAACTTACCAATATCATGTAAGTGCTCCTGAGTTGTTAACTCCAAGTAGCCTTTATTTTTTAGATAGATTACCCAAAGTGCAATTAAGCTCATACCAGACACAAATGAACTTGCAAATGTGTACCAGCTATACATCGTAGAGTACCAATGTGGATCAATACTCATCATCCATAACCAAGGAATCGTAGAACCAACTGTTAAACCAAACCACACTAAAAATGTAGCAGCACGTACCGTATTCTTATAAATAAAGGTAGCGCCCTCTTCTGCAGTCATTGGCTCGCCATCGGCCTGCTCATTGAGCTTGCGAATGCGCCATCCAAACAAACTCCATAAAGCAATTGTAAGGGTTGTCCAGATAACAAAAAATACAGGATTTAAAAATCCAGCCTTCCCTTTTAAAATAGGATCATTGGCAACCGCTTCCGTATCTAACCAATGGTAGATATGGTGCTTATGGCCAAAAATTACATACATTAAAACAGCAAAAGTAATGGCACCAAAAATAGGTACCATGGTAGAGATTGCCTCAGGAACCCTACGGAATGATTGTTGGAAACCGCCCATTGCCATAGTCGTTACGCCAATGAAAAACATGGCAGCGTTACACACCAAAGTCCAAAAAATACTGTTGTACATAAGTGTTCCCCAAAACTGAGTTTGCTCATGTTCGTCTGCACTAAAACCTTTGGTCACTAAACCTGTAATCAAAGCTACAAGACCAACAGCAATTAATGCCAGTGACCAAGTTTTCATCTTTGCAGGTACCTCAAATTGCATTTTGATAGAAGCCATCTTTACTCTTTTAAAAAGTTTTATTTAGCAGCTTTTGCAGCCAATTGTTTGTTTTTTACATACTTCATTACCATCCAACGTTGCTTACGGCTTAACTGAGATGCATAAGCACCCATCAAGTTTTTACCGTAGGTAACAGAATAAAACATTTGTCCTTCTGGCATTACAGAAACAATAGGATCTGCCACTAAATTTTTTGGTGCAGATGGATAAGGACCATCTCCATTTTTCCATAGAGGACCATTGCCATCTAAATTTTTACCATGACAAATACCACAGTTGATCAGGTATAAACGCTCCGCCTCATCGTTATCTGTTTTAGATAAAGAATCGATTGGATTTTTTACGGCGCGTGATGCGTAATAATTGGTGGTATCACCAGGTGCATCTTGCTCGATATGAAAAGGCATTTCAGCGCCACGCGGCATCGTGCCTAAAACAGGCATTGCGGTGTAGTTAATTCCTTTTTCAGTTAGGTTACTATGGTCTGCGTAACTTTCGTATGCACGGCTATACGCCATATCTGGCATATAGATAGAACCTGGTTCACGCTTAACACCATTACAGCTGCTAATGATCGCAGTGATGGCAAGAACGAGTATGATAGATAATTTCTTCATCGGATTTCTATTCAATAATTTATGCTGCAACAATTTCTTTATTTTGAAAAGGAACATTTTCGTTGTCGTAACGACCAAACCACCATCCTTCTTCGGCAACCTGAACACTTAATTCGATAGCGCCATTGCTTTGTAAGAATGCTTGTAAGTCATCGGTATTTGTTGTATCAGTACACTCAATAGCCATTACAAATAAATCGTCAGTGGCACGTGGGTGGAAATGATGTTTTTTAACCCCTGGAGCTAATTGACACAAGTAGCAAAACGTTAAAACCATCCCTACCGCAGCAAACAAAACGGTTAGCTCAAATATGATAGGAATCCATGCTGGTAAAGCAAAGTGAGGTTTGCCACCAATGTTTAAAGGCCAATCTTTTGTAAAGATCCAGCTAATGGTACTTAAGGCCGTTGTAGTACCTGTAATACCATAAATAAATCCTGCTGTGTGTATGCTTGTTTCTCTTAAGCCCAATGCATGATCTAGACCATGCACCGCAAATGGCGTATACACGTCATGAATTTTATATCCTGCAGCACGCACTTTTTTAACTGCTGGAAAAAGCACCGCTTCATCCTCAAAACAGCCTACTACAAATTTCTTTTTTGCCATGTGTTCTATTTTATCGTTGGTTCAACGTAAATGATTAGTGATGATGGGTTTGATCTTTAATAAATGCTTCTAAAGGTTGCGCTTCAATCGCACTCATTTGCTCTTTGTAACCATCGCCGGTTGTTTTTAATACATATTTAATTTCTGCAATTGCAATGACTGGGAAGTATTTTGCAAAGAGGAAGAAACATGTAAAGAATAGTCCAAACGTTCCTGCATAAAAACCAATCTCCCAGATAGTAGGACTGTAATACACAGACCAGCTAGACGGTAGATAATCTCTATATAAAGACGTTACGATAATTACGAAACGCTCAAACCACATACCAATGTTAACGATGATACTCATGAAGAAAGTAACAAATACATTTCTCCTCATTTTGCGCGACCAGAAAATTTGAGGGCTTAATACGTTACAAGCCATCATGCCCCAGTAGCTCCAACCATACGGGCTAAATAAATAAGCACGAGAATACCAGAAAGTATAGCCTTCATATTTATTTTGTGAGTACCAACCCATAAATAATTCTGTTAGATAAGCGATACCTACAATAGATCCTGTAAGTACAATTACTTTATTCATGGCTTCGATGTGACCTAGTGTCACATAATCTTCCATCGCAAATACTTTACGAACAATGATCATCAGGGTTTGCACCATCGCAAATCCAGAGAAGATGGCACCCGCAACGAAATAGGGAGGGAAGATAGTCGTATGCCAACCAGGAATTACTGAAGTTGCGAAGTCAAAAGATACAATCGTGTGTACCGATAATACGAGTGGTGTAGATAAACCAGCAAGTACCAAAGATAAACTCTCATGACGCTGCCAGTGCTTGGTAGAACCTGTCCAACCAAATGAAGCAAGGCCATATAAACGCTTACGCAATTTTGTAAAAGCTCTATCACGAACGGTCGCAAAATCTGGAATTAAACCAGAGTACCAGAATAATAATGATACCGTGAAATAAGTAGAGATGGCAAATACGTCCCATAAAAGTGGTGAGTTAAAATTCACCCATAATGGACCACGTGTGTTCGGGTAAGGAAGTACAAAAAATGCCATCCATACACGACCCATGTGGAAGATAGGGAACTGACCTGCGCACATTACAGCGAAGATGGTCATTGCTTCTGCAGCACGGTTTACACCTGTTCTCCATCCTTGACGGAATAGTAATAAGATTGCAGAGATAAGGGTACCAGCGTGACCAATACCTACCCACCATACGAAGTTGGTGATATCCCATCCCCAACCCACTGTTTTGTTCAAGTTCCACTCTCCAATACCATAAGTTACCTCACGGTATACACTGTACACACCAAATAATAAAAGCGCAACAGCAATGAAGAATCCGATGTACCATAACCTTGTTGGCTTGGCTTCGATAGGTCGAACAATATCTTCGGTTACTTGGCGGTAATTTTTATTACCCCTAACCAATGGTTCCCTAAGCTGTGATTCGTACTTTAAATGCATCTTATTCTATTTCAATTATTTTAATTATGCTTTTTTCTCTTCGTGGTTTGCACCTTCGTGTTTTTCTTCTGTATTACGCACTTTTGCTAAATAAGTAACGCCAGGTAAAACGTGTAACTGCTCGAGTACATAGAAGGTACGATTTGGATTGTCTAAACGTACTTTAGTGATTGCACTGTGCTTGCTATTTGCATTACCAAACGTAATAGCCTCTGTAGGACAAGCTTGTTGACAAGCAACTTTTACATCTGTATCTTCTAAAGGACGAGAATCTTTTTTCGCTTTTAATTTTCCTTCTTGTAAACGTTGAACACAGAAAGAACATTTTTCAATCACACCACGAGAACGAACGGTAACGTCTGGATTTAACACCATACGTGTAAGATCATCATTCATATTTAGTACTACATCATTAACGTGACCTGTTTGGTTGTCACCAAAGCTATCAGCACCTGTGTAATCGGCCCAGTTAAAACGACGTACTTTGTAAGGACAGTTGTTCGCGCAATAACGTGTACCAATACATCTGTTATACGTCATTTGGTTTAAACCTTCTGAGCTATGGTTGGTAGCAGCTACTGGACAAACGTTTTCACAAGGAGCGTTGTCACAATGCTGACACATAAGTGGTTGGAATACGACGTTTGGATTGTCCATATCACCGCTGTAATAACGGTCAATACGTAACCAATGCATTTCATGACCACGTAATACTTCTGGTTTACCAACAACAGATACGTTGTTTTCTGCATTACATGCAACCACACAAGCACCACAACCTGTACAAGCATTTAAATCAACGCTCATACCCCATTTGATGCCTGGTCTATCGAATACAGGATATAATGTTCCAGCACCTTCAAACTTTTGAAGTACTTCTTCGTTGCTTAATTTTTCGCCACCAGAAATTTGACCTTTTAATTCATGAGCTCGCTCGTCACGAATTTCTGTTGGATGATGTTTGTATTCGGCAAGTGTTAACTCTTTCATCACCTCGGTACGGTTACCTTGCTCGGTATCGTAACGGCTATGTGTTTGTGTTAATGCCACTGGATATTTTTCGCCAGTTGCAGCAATTTCCACACTTGTGTTTGTATATGAAATGTTATTGCCTTGTAAAGAAGCTAAACCAAACGCATTTTTACCTACGCCGCTTGCTGCTTTACCCATATTTTCTGAACGGCCATAACCTACTGCAATACCAATGGTTTCAGGGTGTGTACCCGGAATAATTAATACTGGAAGTTCGATGGTCTTACTGCCAACAGTCACTTTTACAACTGGCTTTGGAGGATTTACTTCGTAAGCATCTGCTTGACCGCCGTTATTTAAATCAATTTTTAATAATGTTCTAGCAAGAGCAGGAGAAACAATAACATAGTTGTCCCAAGTTGCACGTGTAACCGGATCTGGTAATTCTTGTAACCATGGGTTACTTGCACCTTGTCCTGCACCGATACCTACTTTTTCATACAACACTAATTCTAGCGCGCCACCTTTTTTAGTTGATGTTGCTGCAGTAACTGCATTTGCAACTGCTGCACTAGAAAAACTTCCTGCGCTAAATGCTGCAGGTGTTGAAGCTAGTACACCATCTTGTAGTGCTTTATCCCAACCTGTAACACCGCCTAATTTAGCAGACCAGCTCGTTTTTAAGAACGCTAAATAATCTGAAGCGTTACCACTCCATTTTAATAAGCTGTCTTGCCACTGACGTGTTTTGAATAAAGGATATATAGTAGGTTGAATAAATGAAACGTGACCAGAAACTGATTCGGCATCACCCCAGCTTTCTAAGTAGTGATGATCTGGCAAAACAAACTTACAAAGCACAGCCGTTTCGTCTTGCTTCGTAGCAAATGAAACAGTCGTTTTTACTTTTGCTAGACCTGCTGTAAAACCAGCAGCATCATGCCAAGAATATGCAGGATTTGCGCCTACTAAAATTAAAGTACCAACGCTACCTGCGTTCATGTCTTTAACCAATTGAACAAAATTTGCATCAACACCAGCGCGGGTATTGTTGCGTGCAGCCCAGTTAATGGTAGAACCGCCAGCACCAACTGCGTTGTTAATTGCGTTTACAATGATTTGAATATTCACATCATTGCTTCCAGCTACTACAAGTGCAGCGCCTTTGTTTTCTAATAAAGTTTTTGCTGCATTTTGGATACCAGCTTTAAGGGTAGCATCGTTAATACCTGTAACACCACCACCATTAACAGCGGTTAATAAAGCAGCTGCAATAGCACCTATTTCTGAAGGACGGTGTAAATATTTTTCATCCGCATTTGAACCTGTAAGACTCGCTACACTTTCGAAGTGTATGTGCTTACTCATGCTCGGATTTTTTTCGTTGATTTTTTTACCCGTTGCGTATTGCTTAGAAAAAGCAACAGGGCTTAACCAGGTACCTAAAAAATCGGCGCCTAAACTAACAATGGCTTTTGCATTTTCGAAATGGTAATCAGCAATAGCAGCTACACCATTTGTTGCAGCGTTTGCTTCTATTAAAGCACTGTAAGAAACAGCATCATAAGTAACATGTTTGCTACCTGGATACTTTGCTAGAAATTGCGCAATCACTTCTTTGCTTGTAGGAGAAGTAATGGTACTTGAGACCACCACAATATTACCACCCATAGCAGCAGCAACCGCTTTATCAGCTGCTTCAAAAGTTACTTCTTTACCGCCAATTGTTGGGAAACGTAAACGTGCAGTATCATATAAATCTAATACAGACGCTTGCACACGTGCAGACGTACCGCCTTTTGTTACCAAGCTTAAATCGTTACCCTCAATTTTAATAGGACGACCATCACGCACTTTAGCTACAACGCTCACAACGTCACCGTCTTGCACATATGTAGTTGCATAATAATTAGCAATACCTGGAACAATATCTTCAGGTTTGTTTGCAAACGGAATGGCTTTTTTGATAGGCATTTCACAGCTTGCTGCAACAGCTGCTGCTGCAGTGCTAAAACCTACATATTTTAAAAAGTCTCTGCGAGGTGCAGCAGTTTCGAGAAAACCTTTGCTTTCGTCTTCAACAAAAGGAAGCGCTTCTTTGAACTCATCTTTCACTTCTTGAATGTAAGCAGCAGACTGATTCTTTTCTCCAAAACTTTGCCAGTACTTTTTTTGCTCCATGATATATTTATTATCGGGTATAATGTTGTTATTAATAGTGACACTTTTGACACTCAGTACCACCAATACTTTCTACTGTAACACCTTTGGTACTATCCATTTTTCCAGATTTTAAATCTTGGTGGTATTTTTCGTAGATGCTGTAAAAACCATTGTCTTTAAATTGGACCTTTGTTTCGCGGTGACAATTAATACACCAGCCCATGCTAAGGTCATTTTGTTGTTTTACTTCACCCATTTTTTGGATTTCACCATGACATGTTTGACAAGCCACTTGACCTGTTTTCACGTGCTGTGCGTGGTTGAAATAAACGTGATCCGGTAAATTGTGGATACGCACCCACTCAATTGGTTTTGCTTTAGAAGGATCCCAAGGTTTACCTGGTTCGAAACCTGCGTATTTGTATAATTTTTCAATTTCTTGTGTACCGTTTACTTCTTCACCATCTTCTGTAAACATTTTTTCTCCCTTGTATTCGTTGATGGCCAAGTGGCAGTTCATACAAACGTTTAAAGAAGGGATGGTTGCTTGTTTACCTTGGTAAGCGCCGGTATGACAATATTGACAGTTAATTTGGTTGATACCAGCGTGCACTTTGTGAGAATAGTAGATAGGTTGTACCGGTTGGTAGTCTTTACTTCTGCCTAAGCCCATTGCGCTTTTTGAAACCTGATAACCACCCACTATAAAAAATACAACCGCTAAAAACGCTAGGTATCTTTTGTTTCTAAAAAATGGTACAGGCACTTCTGGCGCATGTCCTTCACGGGCATCTGATAGTTTTTTTAATCCTGCATTTACTTGAAGTAGAATAACGGCAACCACTGCTAAAACCAACGATAAAATTCCAAACAACAATGAGTTATCATCTTCGGCTGGCGCACCTGCGGCTGCAGCACCTGGCACAGCAGTACCTGGGGCAGGAACAGAAGCTACATACTTAAGTATGGCATCAATTTCCTCATTTTTTAAATTTGGAAATTGGTTCATTGCGGTTTTGTTATACTCGAGGTATAATTTGTTCGCATATGCATCACCTGTTTTTAAAAAGGCAGCGCTATTCTTGATCCAAGAATATAGCTTTTCTTTTGTTTCCCAACGGCCTTCAACCCCAGCAAGCGCAGGGCCTGTAGAGTTTTTATGCACCTGATGACAGGAAGCACAATTGGTATTAAACAAGGTTTTTCCGTCTTGGGCAGTAACGGTATTTGTAACTAAAAGGCCCAACAAGAAAACTGCGCTAAATAAGCAGTTCTTGACGATGCGACTTGTGTTGCGTCTAAAAGATGTCATATACACAAACGAATTCTATAGGTGGAAAAATATCCTTAATTGCGCGCAAAAATACTATAGGAACCTGACAATTTCGAATAGTAAGCGACTTTTTTTTGTTCAAAACAATATTGAGTTTCAAGTATTTGTCGGGTTTTTTATGCAATTTTGACCTATGTTTAAGCGATTGAAGGAAAAATGGAAAATTAGTTGGACTTCTTTTGTACTCGTATTTAGCACATTTGCCATTGGTGGTAGTAGTTGCGGGTACCTAGGCAGAAAGCTTCTAACGCTTACTGGGATTGATTCAGGACTGCTTTATTATACGCTATATATTGTTTTAATGTGTTTATTATGGCCCCTATGTGTCATCGTTGTAAGTATTCCGATGGGGCAATTTGGATTTTTTAGAAATTACCTCCGAAAAATGAGTCAAACCATTTTTGGGGTATCAAGTAAGGCACCAAAACCGCAAAATGGGAGTTTTAGCATCAAAAAGCGCAATTTGGCCGTTTTTGCCTCGGGTGCGGGCTCTAACGCACAAAAAATCATAGAACATTTTAAGGGTCATCCTTCTATCAGGGTATCGCTCATTGTATGCAACAAGCCTGGCGCTGGTGTAATACAAATAGCTGCTGATTTTGGCGTGCCTGTTCTTATGATTGAAAAGAAAGACTTTGAACATGGCAATATGTATGTGAAAGAACTTTCAAAATATGAAATTGACTATATCATACTTGCTGGATTTTTATGGAAAATGCCTGAAGCTTTTTTAAACGCATTTCCAAGACACATGATTAATATTCACCCATCATTACTACCAAAATATGGTGGCAAAGGCATGTATGGATCACGTGTTCATGAAGCAGTGATTGCTGCAGGTGAAAAGGAATCTGGCATTACCGTTCATTATGTAAATGGACACTATGACGAAGGCGAACATCTGTTTCAAGCTCCTTGCGCAGTTGATGCGAATGATACGCCGGATACACTTGCTACCAAAATACATGCACTAGAACATTTGCATTTTGCACGCGTGATAGAAGATGTGATTGAAGGAAAACTATAAATAACGCCCCGTTTTTAGCGCAGCTCTTTTTGCATATACACCACACCCGGAAGTGGATTATCGTAGTAGGCATTAACTGTTTCGAAACCAAATTTTTGATAGAGTTTTATAGCGGCTTGTAGCCTCTCTAATGTATCCAATTTCATGAGGGTATAGTCCAGTTTTTTTGCTTCTTCTAATAGCACTTTTACAAGTGCGTCACCTATTTTTAAACTTCGATACTCGGGCTTTACATACAACCTTTTCATTTCACAAGTTTGCGCTTCTTGCAAGGGCTGTAATGCAATGCAGCCAACAGGTGTAGCGTTATAGTATGCAATAAAAAGCGCGCCTACCGGCGCGCTGTATTTATACAAAGGATTGTCGATTTCGCTATCAAAAGATTGAAAACAAAGGTCTTCATTGAGCTCTTGTAAATACGCTTTAAATAGCGTTTTGATACTTTCTAATGCAGGACCTTGCGTACTAACTTTTTGAATGTCTAACATACGTGATGACATTAAAAATTAACCAGGCATTCTTGAAATATACTTTTCAATTTCTTTTACCTGATCTAGCACTTGTTTTGTAGTTGGCTTACAAGCTTTTGCTTTTCTAAAAAAATCTTTAGCAGCTCTAAACTCACGCTTATTGATAAAAATTTGACACATGGTTAAATAAGCAACCGCTTCACTTTCTTTGTCAGGAATGCCAAGTCTGATGGCAGCTCTGATATAAGATTCACCTTGCTTAAGATCACCTTTTTGCATCGACATCATTCCAAGCTGTAATTTATTAGCACCTTCTGCCTCTGGCATGGGCGAACCTAATGCGTTACTCATTTTTAGGTGCTTTTCGGCACTATCAAAATCTTGCGTCATCATGGCAAGGTTTCCTTTAATGGTATAAAAGGTAGAACGTACCGGCTTATAGAGTAAGCCCGGAAACCATACAGATTTTAATATTTTTTCTACCTCTTCCACATTACCCTGCTCCATAGGTTCTTGAATCAAACGAAGTGGGCCAATAAAAAAATGGCTCAATATACCAATGATAAAAACAAGGTATATTGGGAATGTTGGCCAAAAACCAGTGCCGGTAAAATTTAACGCAAGACCTAGCAACAACAGCAATAAGCTGAGCCAGAAACGGTATTTGATAACGATATTGTAGAATTGCATCCCTTTAAATTTGAGCAGCTAAGATACATTGGTTTTATTAAAAGCGGCCAACCCACAAGCATTTTGTGGCGGTACGGGATTATCTATTATTTTTGCAACCCTTTTAGGGATGGTCCCGTAGTTCAATGGATAGAATAGAAGTTTCCTAAACTTTAGATCCAGGTTCGATTCCTGGCGGGACCACAAAGCCTCAACACACGTGTTGGGGCTTCTTCATTTTGAGACAATGTCGAAAGCTTGCTTTCGTAAGTTGGTGAGAAATGAAGAAGCTAAACTATCCCGCTTCGCGTGATAGTTTAAAAGGTTTTGGGTTAGTTCAATGCGGCAGGAAGTTAGCCGAAGGCTAACAGTCCTGGCGAAAGACAAGGCTAACAGTCCTGGCGAAAGACAAGGCTAACAGTTCTGGCGAATCTTACTTTAAGTTTCGCTCAATTTTTGTAATTTTCAGTAAATATTATAAAACAATACAAATTTAGGAATGGGACAAAATCAGGACGGAACAGTAAAAGAAATTACTTCATATTTTCTAAAATGGATTGGCATTGTAGTGTGTGTTTTATGTGCAGTAAGTTTTTTTATTAATTCTGAATGGGCTGCAAAACAAATATTAGAAACCCAAATGAACTACTCAAATGATGACTCTGAAGCCGCAAACTTGCTTTATAAAATAGAGGTATTTATGATCGATACAGCGATTTGGTTGAAAAAACTTCCAATCAGTTTAAAAATAACTGGATTAGTGCTTGGAGGGTTGTTGTGGTTTTCGAATTCAGACGATTAAGCCATTTTGCAATGAAAAATAATTAATTTTTTGTGCTATTTAAATAACACCTTACTTTTCATAATTAAATACAAAACGATCATATGTCAATTACAAATTCAAATAGCTTTTTCAAAAGCGTTATTTTATTTATCTCTCTTTGTCTTCTCATATTTACAACCGCATCAAGCCAAACATCACAATGCATACTAAATGTAAAAAACGACAGGGCTTTTTTTCATGATCGCACAGCATTAAATGGCAAAGTTAGCTTTACACAGAGAAAAGCTTTTTTAGTTTTGGGAGATCAGGTTGCTATCAATTGCCAAGACAAAAATGAAAACTGGATCTATATTTCTTATAAAAACTCAAAAGGAACCATTACACGGGGATATATAAAAAAAGCAGATCTTGAAAATGTTCAGTCAAACAACCTTTCAACAAAAGAGATTTTAAGCAAGCTGGTTGGAGAACACTACCTCGAATCTATTTCTGGGTTTGCTGGGGCAAATGCATTATATGACTACGAGAAAAAAAACGGAAAATGGACAGCCTCAGGTTCTTCTATTAACGGAGGAATGAGAGAAGGATATAAGATTACAATTTCAGCCCAAGATTTATCTCGTTTAAATACTATGAAATTGATTCTACATCCAGATTTATCCCTACAACTTTACGTAGGAAATAAATTAATTATAACAGCACCTTTTTCAGATAATGATGTTGACAATAAAGCGATAATTTTACTAGAGAGAGCGTTAAAAGAATCCGAATTAGGCTTTACTGTGGGCGACTACATTGATGAAGAAGAGAATACTATTTTGCTAACGTATGATATCGAGAAGCGCGTTTTTTCTTTATTCGTTTCAGGTTTTAGTAAAGCAGATTATACATTTAAATAAAACGCTTGCACCAAATAATTATAAAATGAAAGCTGTCTTTTTAATTCTTTTTTCAACTTTGCTTAGTTCTAATTTGATGGCGCAAACTTTTGTCAAAAAAGGAGAAAGTTTATCCGCAGCAAAAGTTGTAATTAAGTACTTCGAAAATAAAGGTGGCAATCGACCATCTTTAAGTATAGCGTATAAAGATGGATTTTCGATGTTCAGCCATGTGATGCCGGTATGTGGCGGTGATTATGGCTGGTGTTTGAGAAATGACGAATTCGAAGATATTGCCTATTTAAAAATTGACTTTTATTCAAATAAGTTAATTGCAAAAATTAAAATAGATGCTTATTTGTCTAAGCAAAAGAATTATGATAAAATAAAAAAGCACATAGACCTTATTGCAGGTGAATATGTCAGATTTAAATAAAACTAGAAAACATCACAACAACAAAATATAAGCAGCTGCAGCAAATGCACAAGCACCTCCCCCGCTTTGCGTAACGGCCACAGGGCTTCCAGAAGCATAACGGCCTTGATAAATTTTATTCCCTTCAATCACGCCAACAGGACTACCTGACGCATACCTTCCTTTGTAAATTTTATTCCCTTCAACTACGCCCACAGGACTTCCAGAAGCATACCTACCTCTATAAATTTTATTTCCTTCTATTACTGCAATAGGGCTTCCTGATGCATACCTACCCTGGTATATTTTTCCATTTTGAAAAACAGCTACCGGACTTCCTGACGCATATCTTCCCTGATATATTTTACACTGTGCATGAGAAACAGTTACAATTAAAAAGGAAACAAAGAGAAAGCTTATAATTTTCTTTGAAAACATACGTAATACTTTATTCCCCTAAAATACAATAAGGCAGGGCAAAAAAAAACACCACGCTCTAAATCAATAACTTCTCCCCCCAGATTAGTCCGATTTATAACGTAGTGTCTAACATAAATATAGCACAATCACTTAAAAATTAAACAATTAATCATTATGTTTGCAATTAAATTGCAACCTATGAATCAACTGGAAAGGCTTCATTTTATATACCAACTTCTAGAAATTGAACCGCGCACGGTACAGGACATTTGCAAAGAACTCGCTACGAAAGGTTTTACAACTGCTAGTAGACAAATCTACAACGACCTAGTGCAACTCGAAAAAAACTATTTACGAAAAAATCAACAACTCCAAATTACAACCGGTCAATACAATCAAAAAACCTACAGGCTCCTATACACAGACATCACAATACCAGTTACAGGATTTGACGTAAACTCTTATCAATTGAGTAGACTTTCCATGACTACTTATATTACAGAAGTGCGTGGCGAATCAATCAATAAATTTAGAGATATCGTAGCAAAAAAAATTATGCACTTAAGCAAAACCAAATATGCTGCTTTACCAATTGAACAAAATTTTAATTCACACTTTTTTGAAAGAAAATATACCACCGCGTTTAATCAAATGTCAGAAGATATCATTTGGTCGATTGCAAACAATAAAATTATCGAGATTATTAATATATATGGAGACGCAACCAATGTATCATCAGATATCACTTACCCCTTTAAATTAAAGCCACTGCTACTCG
Source organism: Sediminibacterium ginsengisoli (assembly GCA_945901845.1). GTDB lineage: Bacteria > Bacteroidota > Bacteroidia > Chitinophagales > Chitinophagaceae > Sediminibacterium > Sediminibacterium ginsengisoli_A. Next base: position 70,056 of record CAMDLR010000002.1, read on the forward strand.
TTTACCACAATGGCGCCTATTACATGGCAGGGTTTATTGTAAAGAAAAACATATTTATCACCATTGACCTCTCAAAAATTGTTGCCTATAATATTACCAATCAAACCTTTGCATATAAAGAATCACTTCCACTTGCAAAAGCCGAATTACAAAAAAGATTTGGCTTAACCGCAAATATTGACAATGAAATCTATGAAATAGAATTAGAATTTGCAAGCATCACCGGCGAATTTATCAGTCATTACAATTGGCATATAACACAAACCTTTACAACATTAAAAAACGGAAACTACCGTATGAAAATGCATTGCGGAATCAATAGAGAATTATTTGGCTGGATATTTAGATGGATGGGAAATGTAAAAATTGTAGGGCCCAAAAAACTAAAAGATTTATATCTACAACAGCTCGAAATTATTAATAAAAATTATAGTAGCGAGCAGCGCCTAAACTATTCTAATATTTTTAAACCTGCAGAAAAGTAATTTAATACCGCAGCATTTTTGTTCCACCCCCTTCACCAAATAAAAAAGTATAATCTACCCAAGTGCCATCAATTTTAACTTTTTTAGCAATGAGCCTTATACCATGGCTGTAATCGACATACCAGTTTACATGCCCTGCATATACAGGCTGAATAGGCTTTCCATCAAGTAAATGCCATCCATAAATAGCAACCCTATTGGATTTTTCGTGCTCCAGCACTTTATTACTTAAAACAACATCTTTTTTGATTCCACTAATAAGGCCTTTTTTGTTTTTTCGTTGTCCCTCTATCATTAAATGATGCTGCCACATCGTAATAGAACTATCCCGATATGCATACATAGGTACAGGTGCTAATTTTACGACACTGGCTTTATAGATCGCATCAACCATTAACGGTGTAGGCAAAAAACATCCATACGCATCCGCAATTTTTTGCGCAGCCATAGGTGTGATGGGAACCCGGGCCCAATTACTACTATTACCCACCATAAAATAATCGGGGGCTACATACAAAGTAACTTTGAGCTTTTTGCCATCTGGCATTGTAAAAGGCATAGTAACAGGTACAAAATGAAAATAAAAATCAGGCACTTGTCCGGCTTTTGCATATTCAAGGGCTAAAGAATCACGCTGTGCCCAATTATAACTTACGGCTTGTTTAAAAAAAGCTTCGCCGGTACGTGCATCGTTATCTACTGCATGCTGTACCCCTGCTGGTCGCATGTTTTTTATTGAAGCGCAAGCACAAAAAAACAATCCAATAAGCAAGCAACTATTTTTCAATGGATCTAATTTTTTGTTCGATGGCCAATGTAATTCTATAAAATCCTAAATCGGTCATATGGGCGCCATCAACGGTGGCTTCACCATCTTGCCCAATCAAATTTGTGGTTTCTAAATAATGCAAATGATGCATCCCTTCTTTTTTTAATAGCGCGTATGCATGCTTAAATATCTGGTTGACTTCATTAATTTTTTGCCTGGTTACCAAATTAAATTTAGCAGTGGGGTACAAAATATTTTCGACGAGTAAAATGGGTATGCTTGGTTGTAATGCATGTAGTTGGCGCAAAAAGGGAACCGTTTTCTCCAGGGCCATAGCAGGGGTTAAATTAGGCCCACAATCAATCACATACATAGAAGCATCGATGCCCGACATAATAACAGCAAGCATAGAATCGAGTTGTCCATTTCCGCTAAAACCTAAATTAATGGTTTCACGTTTTAACCGGCGTTCTAGCTGTGCTGGATAGGCCATACCTGGGCGCATTGCAGATGCACCTTGCACAATGGATGTCCCGTATACAACCAGCGGCTTTTGGCCCTCAAAATAATTTTGTTGTGGTGTATGAATAGTAGCGCCTTCTTCTATGCCAATAAACAGTGAATCGCAGGTTTCATAATCAGGAAGGTAAAGCAGGTATTGGCGTGTTTGGCCATCCATGTCTTTTACTAAATTGGCTTCTTGGTATACCGGGCCATTTGGTTTTCCTACACCCGCAAAAAACCAAGTGCCATTATCAAGTCCATACAAATCGAGTCCTTTAACAAGCGTACCCGCCACGTGCTGAAAAACAACCGAAGATCCGGTTTTCCATTTGGCAGAAATTTGCTTAGCATTGGTTTCAAAATACACGGCAAACCCTGTTGGATTTTTACTCAAATCCCAAACAGGTTTACGAAGTAACTTTTGTAAAGATTCCGGAAATCGTTGATACACCGTTGCATTTGGCATAGGCCTTCCTAACAAGGTAAATTCCTGCATATCGTGATACACCGTTTTTGTTTGTGCACCAGCACTAAACGCCATAAAAACAATACACAAAAGGGTCAAGCAGTTTTTCATGCTTCAATTTAATCCTTTTTCGTAAAAACCATGTACGATAGCGCCTTACCTTTGCAAAAAACACCCCCAATGATGCGTTTGCTGCTAGCAAGTTTATTATGTAGTTTGAGCATATCCGTTTTGGCTCAAAATACCCAACTTTCAGAAGTGGTGGTTACAGCAAGCATGCTACCACAACAAGAAAAAGAAACTGGGCGCAATATTGTGAGCATCAAAGGTTCCAGCTTACAAAACTTACCCATTAGTAGCATAGACGAACTACTTAAATATTTACCCGGTATTGAAACCCAGCAACGTGGACCAGCTGGCACGCAAAGCAATATTATCATTAGAGGGGGCACCTTTCAGCAAGTACTCGTAATTATTGACGGCATTAGAATTAACGATCCGCTCACGGGTCACTTTAATAGTTATATACCGCTTCACCCAGAAGATATCAATAGAATTGAAATTATTAAAGGAGCTGCTTCTGCTATTTATGGTTCTGATGCCATTGGAGGCGTTGTAAACATTATCACCAATGGGCTACAACAAAAAAACAACCACAAATTGAGTGTTGGGAGTAAATGGGGCAGTTACAATTCGCGTTCCAATAATGTATGGTGGGGCATACAAAAAGAGAAATGGAAACTCAGTGTTTCGTCACAGCAAAATAAAGCAGATGGACAAAATTTAAGAGGCACAACAGGCTATTATAATAATTCATTTTACGCTGCTAATTTTAATTACACGTTTACATCTGATTGGAAACTTCACATTTTATTCGCAAATGATAGCAGGGATTTTAATGCGCAAAATTTTTATACGACTTTTAAAAGTGACACTGCTTCTGAAATTGTAAAAAGCAATTGGACGCAAATGGGTTTGTCAAAACAGTACACCCATAAAATAGTAAAATTTGATGTGGCCTATAAAAACTTATCTGACCGTTTTAGATTTAATCCGGCCGGTAGTTTTAACGAAAACAAAACCTCACTTTTTGTTGCGCAGGGTTCAGTTCAATTTACACGCAACCCCAATCATCAAATTGTTACAGGTGCACAGTGGATCCATAAAAAAATTAGATCCAACGATAGAGGCAATCATGAGCTGGCACACGGGGCTGCGTTTTTGATAGCTACCCATAAACTTCATAAAAATATATTCATCAACGAAAGCCTACGCATTGATTGGGACCAAAGCTATGGCTGGATTATTATCCCGCAGCTAAACGGATCATGGGTAAATGGGAATCTTACCACGCGTGCATCGATTGGCAAAGGAGTTCGTGACGCCGATTTTACAGAGCGTTACAACAATTATAATAAAAGCATAGTAACTGGGGGCAGCATGGGTAATCCTTATTTACAAGCAGAAAAATCTTGGAGTTATGAACTCGGTGCCGATTATAGAATCGGATCCAATTTTAAATGGGGTGCTACCGTATTTTTAAGAGACCAAAATAACTTAATTGATTGGACCCCTACACCGTATCCCATGATGCCGCGCCAATCAAATTTAGTGATAACAGGCAATTACTCTTTGGCTACCAATGTATCATCAGTAAAAACAAAAGGAATAGAAACAGATCTAACCTACAACAAAAAATGGGGAGAAGATTACGAATTAAACCTCAGTACAGGCTTAGTATGGCTTTCTTCTAATAGCCCAAATAAAACACCATCTTTTTATATTTCATCGCATGCCAAGTTTTTATGGAATGAGCAAATTGTTTTTAGAGCGCGCCAGTTACAGCTATCGGTAAACAGTGTCTATAAAATTAGAAATGCACAAACTGCATCTGCCATTAATGCGGCACTTTCAGAAAGTTATTTTTTAGTGAATAGTAAATTTTCTTACCTTACAACGAAGCGTAAAGGAACTATTTTTGTGGAAGTGAGTAACCTTACAAATACAAAATACTCCGATTTACTGGGTGCCATTATGCCTGGCAGGTGGATTTGCGCTGGATTTCAACTAAATCTATAACACATGAATAAAATTTTATGTACGCTTGTACTAAGCCTTGGCATAACAGTTGTTGCTGCGCAAGACATGAAAGCATTTAATTTGTACAATCCCTACCAAAATGTAGATTCGGCACTACAAGTAGTATATAAAAAAGCTACTGCACAAAACAAACATGTATTTATTCAGATTGGTGGGAACTGGTGTGTATGGTGTGCTCGTTACAACGAATTTGTAACCAAAGACACTCAAATAGATTCACTCGTTAATGCCAATTACATTGTCTATCACCTGAACTACAGCTCCGAAAATAAAAATAGTAAAACACTAGCCAAGCTAGGGTATCCGCAAAGATTTGGCTTTCCTGTATTTATTATACTAGATGCTAAAGGCAACCGTTTACACACACAAAACAGTGCTTACTTAGAAAAAGACAAAGGCTACAATAAAGCACTTGTGATGGAGTTTTATAAGCACTGGACTAAAACAGCATTAGATCCAGCGCAGTATAAAAATTACTAGTCTCCTAAATTTGCTTTAATAAAGCAGACTTTTCTTGATGTAATTTGTAAATCAGTTCACCAAACAAAGTGTTGGCCCAAGCAAACCATTTACGGGTAAACTTGGTAGCATCATCTTTATGAAATGATTCGTGCATAAATCCAGTGCCCGCATGCGTTTGCATTAGATTTCTAACGCAGTGTGTAATTTCTTTATCATCAACACTTGTTATCGCGCGTAAAATAATACTCATTGGCCAAATAGTATCGGCACCTGTGTGCGGACCTCCAATGCCTTCGCCAGCTTTCCCTTTGTAAAAGAAGGGATTGTTTTCTGATAGTACTAATTTACGCGTATTTAAATAGAGCGGATTGTTAGGCTCAATAGCACCAAGGTACGGAAGCGATAATAATGAAGGAACATTAGCATCATCCATCATATGAAAACTACCATAACCATTTACTTCAAAACCAATAATTTTTCCATACTGCTGGTGTTGTATAATGCCATGTTGTTTAAATGCAGCTTCTACCTGCGCTTTTAATGCTAGTGCTCTTTTAGCAAGCGCTGGCTCATTAACAGTAGGGAGTTGTAATAGCTCCGACATTTTTCCTAAAATATTAATCGCAAACATATTGCTAGGCACCAGGTAAGGAAGTAAGGTACAATCGTCACTAGGTCTAAACGTAGAAACAATTAAACCACATGGTTTTACTGGATAGCCATAACCACTTAATGGCACACCATCTGTGGCCCAAGCGGTGGTTCGCTGAAAAGTATAAGGTCCATTTCCATTAAAGCGCTGTTGCTCGATAAAAGTATCTAGTATTAATTTTTGAGCCGCTTTCCAATCGGCATCAAATACAGAAGTGTCCCCCGTTTGCTTATAATAGCCATGGGCTAATCTAACTGGATAACATAAACTGTCAATCTCCCACTTACGTTCATGAATTCCAGGTTGCATTTTTGTAAGATCATCTTTCCACTCACTTACTTTATTGACGTCTTTATAAAATGCATTGGCGTATGGATCGAGTAAAATACATTTTGTTTGTCTATTGATAACACCTGCAATGAGTGTTTGCAGTGGCTTATCAGATTTAGTAAGTGGTAAATAAGGCCAAACCTGCGCCGTACTGTCTCGGAGCCACATGGCGTCAATATCACCAGTAATTACATAGGTATCTGGCTTACCATTCACCATTTCAAAATCGACTGTGGTGTCTAATGTATTAGGAAAGCAGTTTTCAAACAACCAACCAAGCTCTTTATTGGGTAGGTCTTTTTTAACTTGCTCAATCACCGCCTCTACAGCTGCACTTTTAAAATTTCTGTCAGCTACGGCAGGTCTATTACTGGTAAAGTTTTGTGTAAGCGGCGGCATTGCAAAGCCTGTGGCTTTTTGAAGTAAAAAACCCATGCCTAGTAGTGAAGATTTTTGTACAAATTGACGACGGTTGGTCATATAAATAGTATTTAAATTATTTTAATTGAAAAGAAACTGAATTTTCAACTGCGGCATTCGTGCCAACATAAACTTGAAAACTTCCTTTCTCACTTATTTGCTTTAAATCTGCGTTGTAAAAGCGCAATAACTTTTCATCGATTGTAAATGTTACGGTTTTACTTTCTCCTTTTTTCAAAAATACTTTTTGAAAACCTTTCAGTTCTTTTAAGGGTCTTGTAATACTTGCCACATCGTCTTTAATATATAATTGTACAACTTCTTCACCATCATAATTACCAGTATTGGTAAGGGTTACAGAAACTGTAATTACTTTTGCAGCAGTAAGGGTTGGAGCAGACAAAACCGGTTTGCCATAACTAAATGTAGTATAGCTTAATCCATATCCAAAAGGTAATAAGGGTGAATTTTCTACGTCTAAATAATTGGATTTGTATTTTCCAAAAACATCGCCACCATTGGGTCTGCCCGTATTGCGAACACTATAGTAAATAGGTATTTGTCCCACATTACGCGGAAAACTCATGGTTAATTTACCGGCCGGATTGTAATCACCATATAATACAGCGGCTACCGCGTTACCTGCTTCGGTGCCAGCATGCCAAACATCAAGTACAGCCGTCGCGGATTTTAATTCATTGGCAATGGTTAGTGGTCTGCCATTCATGAGCACGAGCACGAGTGGCTTACCGGTTTTAGATAAGGCCTCAATTAATTTTTGCTGACTTGTAGGAATATCTAAACTTGTTCTACTTGCTGCTTCACCACTCATTTCACTTGCTTCTCCCACTACGGCAACAATAATATCTGATGCAGCAGCTACAGTAAGCGCTTCTGCAAGTAATTCCTGAGAACTTCTGGTATCAATTGAAATTTTTTCACCAAACACATTGATTTTTGCTGCAAAAACAGGATCGTCAGAAATATTAGCCCCCTTTGCATACAATATTTTTGAACCAATACCTGGTCTATTGTTAAGCCCTTCCAATACAGAAATAGCCTGTTTAGCATCGGCATTAATCGACCATGTACCTGGCATATTGGAACGGTCATTGGCTAGTGGCCCAATGAGTGCAATTTTTTGATTTGACTTTAGCGGTAACACTTGATTGTCATTTTTTAAAAGCACAAATGAACGCATCGCCGCTTCTTTTGCAAAGGCACGTTTGTCTGCACTTAAAACCTCCGAAGCTCTTTCTTGTTTGCAATATTTAAATGGATCTTCAAATAAACCCAAATCATATTTTGCTTCTAAAATTCTTTTGCAAGCTGCATCAATAGAAGCCATTGAGACTTTACCAGTTTGTAAAGATTTTTGTAACGTATTTAAAAAACCTTCACTCACCATATCCATATCAAGTCCGGCATTTAGTGAAAGTACTGATACCGCAGCTGTATCGCCCATGCCATGATTGATCATTTCAGTAACAGAGGTATAATCAGAAACAACAAAACCTTTAAAGTCCCACTGATTTCTTAAAACATTTGTAAGTAACCATTTATTGCCTGAAGCAGGAACACCATCTACATCATTAAAAGAAGTCATGATAGAACCAGCGCCTGCATCCACTGCCGCTTTATATGGCGGAAAATAATCGTTGTACATTTTGAGCTTACTCATATCAACAGTATTGTAATCTCTACCTCCTTCTGGCGCACCATACAGCGCAAAATGTTTAACACAAGAAAGAAGTGAATAACCGCTAGCGAGATTTGCATTACCTACACCACCTTGATACCCCATTACCATGGCTTTTGCAATAGCACTTCCTAAAAAAGGATCTTCTCCGGCTCCTTCTGCAACCCTTCCCCAACGTGGATCACGAGCAATATCCACCATGGGAGAAAATGTCCAGTTTAAACCATCGGCAGTAGCTTCTAGTGCAGCCATTTGAGCCGATTTTTGAATGAGTGGCAAATCCCAACTAGCAGACAATGCGAGTGGAATGGGAAAAGCAGTTTTATACCCATGAATAATATCGGAACCAAATAACATCGGAATATGGAGCCTCGATTCACGTACTGCTAGCTCTTGCACTTTTTTAATTTTTTCTAGACCGGCAATACCAAACATGCCACCCACTAAACCTCGTTTTATTTTTCCCTCAACATCGCTACTTACAACGGTACCTGTTACAGACCCATCACCCGGGATAATTAAATTAAGTTGACCCAGTTTTTCTTGTAGGGTCATTTTTGTCATTAGAGAACCAATGAACTGTGCTTTTGTTTGTTTTTGCGCAAAGCAAGGTGTAGCAGCTACCAAAAAAATGAAAAGCGAAAACTTTTGTATAGAAATGAAACGCATAAAGTGATTATTATGTAACAATATTAAGCACCTTTGATGATAATTAAGTCAAATACCCGCTTAACTTTACGCAAAACACAGGAATGAAATTTTTTTTAATATCTCTGTTCTATTTTATCTTTTTGCTTACGCATGTTAAGGGTCAAACTTCTGCTGCATATACCGCTTCGATTAAGCATTTTGATAGTTTACGTGTCAAAGCTTTAACGGAACAAAATGGATGGCTCAATTTAGCAGGCCTTTACTGGCTAAAGCCAGGTGACAATACGTTTGGAAGTGCCGCAAACAACACACTCGTATTTAAGCATAAAAATATGCCAGCATCACTTGGAAAGTTTAAAGTAGTAGGAAGCAGGGTTAGTTTTGAATTTGACAAAGCGGTTAGTAAATTCCCAAGCGATTACTCCGGAGAACTAGTACTTTTTGATCCGAGCAATAAAACGGATACGAGTATTTATTTTAAGCAGTTTGTATGGAGTGTTATTATTCGGGAAGATAAAATTGGTGTTCGTTTTAGAGATTTAAAAAATCCAGCACTTACGGCCTTTAAAGGAAACAAAAGATTCGCCATTCATGAAAAATGGAATTTGCCAGCAAAATTATTGCCGCCTAACACAAGTGGACTTTTTATCACCAATGTTTTAGGTCAGACAACCGCACAAGATTATGCGGGTAAAATAAGTTTTGAGTACCAAGGAAAAAATTATGTACTAGACGCCATTAGCGAAGGCCCCGGCGATTTATTTGTAGTTTTTGGCGATGCTACTAACGGCATTAACACCTACCATACTGGAAGATTTATGTATGTGCCAAGGCCAGATAGTAATGGTAATACCTTTATTGATTTTAATAAAGCATTTAATCCACCCTGTGCTTATACCGCTTTTGCAACATGCCCCATTCCACCAAAGCAAAACATTTTACCATTTAAGATTACGTCAGGCGAGCTATCAGATAACCATAAATAACGCTTTCATATACATGCATAAAAAAAGGGCGAACCGTGGTTCGCCCTTTTTTACAAAATCTATGGTATTACTTTTTAGTAAATGAATACGTATAGTATCCACCATTAGAAAGGTTAAGTACTACATCATAGTTACCAGCTTTCATAGCAAGGTTATCGCCATTGAATTCAAGTACACCATCTCCACCACTATCACCTAGGTTTACATCCCAAGAGCTATTGAATCTAAACTTAAGTTCAGAATCTGAAGCAAGTGTGAAAGTTGTTTTCCAAACTTTGTTACCGCTATCATATGTTAGTGTAACGTCTGGATTACCACCCCAACCTGTAAATCCACCAACAATACCAACACCAGTTACTAAGTAGTTAGACCAAGTACTGTTTTTAGTATTGGCTCGTACTAAATAGTAACCACCTGCAGCAACACTTAAGTTACCACCGCTTGTGCTAATGGTTGTAGCTGTTCCACCATAGTTGTTACCATTCCAGTCTGGTTGGCTTGTCAATTTAAATTCAGAACCAGAAGTGCCAAAGTCTACAAAACCGTGGAAGTCTTCGTCATTTTTAATTGAACCAAGTGAAGGTGCTTTGTCTGGAGACCAACCTTGATAGCCACCTGCTACAAACATCATTCCGAAAGGAACAGCAGTAACGGTAAATTTACCACGTTGGAAATCAAAACGAATTTTATACATACCTGTCTTTGAAGGACCAGGGAAGTTATCGTTGAAATTAAAACCAAAATCACCACCTACATTTAAATCAGTTACTGAGTTATTTGCAACAGCATATTTATTACCCCAATCTCCATTGACTGGAAGTGCTAAATACTGCTGACCGCCTTTTAAGTAAAAAGTACCCTCGTAGGTTACAGAGTCTACTCTTTTAAATTCTTGAGTAGGCACAGGTACTGGATTATTCCATCCACCAATGGTTGCAGCACCCACTAAAAATAATTTTTTAGAAGTAGGTGGTTGCACTTTTGGAGGAATTACGTACGGAGTTGCAGTTAGCGTTAACACATTTGATGTTAATTGCTCGTTGTTATTTCCATAAGAAGAAATAATACGCGCATCAATTTTGTAGGCAACGTTATAGCTAAAGCCAAACCCAAGTAATACGGCGTTTAGTTCTCTACCAGTAAATGCATAACTCATTCTACCATTTAATACCATTGAAGCTGCTTTTGAAAAGTTTCTTCCTGCAGAATCGATTTGTAAAACGTATTTTACCGTATTATCACTTGTAGCATATTGTGGGTTGGTCCAAGAGAACAACACCGCAGTACTTAATGAATCTGCCGTTTTGGTTGCGATGGTTGTTGCAGAAGCTTGTAATACAACACTCTTTCCTGGCTCGTACACGGTAAGAGGTGCCACTTTTTCACAAGACCAAAGTGCAACTGCAAATGTGGTCGTGAAAAGCAATGTTTTTAAAATTTGTTTCATTGTTTACTATTTTAGTTGTTGTTCTTATTGTTTAGTTACAGTATAGGTTCCTGCTTGGAAATCAACTGAAATTTTATAATTACCCGCAACAGCTGGACCATCAAATCCTGGATCCGCATCTTTCTTTTCTAAAGTACCTGCAAACGCATCGCCAACTACTTTTTTGTACTGTGTGCCCCAAACGCCGTTTTCTTGGATCATCTTGTAATTTCCACCACCTACAAAAGCAACAACGCCTTCATATAGTGTTTCAGTTACTTTAGCCAAACGCTGTGAAGTAACAAATGGAGAACCAAGTGGATTAGACCAGCCAGATGCAAAAGCATTACCAGTTACCCATAATGTTCCTGCAGTTGGTACTGGAACTTTTGGTGGTGGTGCATATGGTAGTACTCTAAATGCTAATACATTTGAAATTAACTCAGTTACAGATGCGCCTAAAGTAGCGATAATACGTACTTCAAGTCTTGCAACTCTTCCTGGCTTCACATTCAAATCAGAAATAGCAATATTAAATGCCTTTTGCGTATAGGATACAGATAAGTCTTTGCTAATAGATATCGACTTTTTCTTAGCCCCTTTAAAATTAGCACCAGCGGTGTCAATTTCTAAAGTGTAATTAACGTTTTGAGAACTTCCACCAGAAGCAAATTTATAATTAGGGTTGGTCCAATTAAAGGTTACACCTAAATTATCTTCTGTTAAAAAGTTTAGTGCAATGCTATCTTTCGAAGTAGCCGAAAGCACAGGAGCCGTACCGTTGATATACGTATCTTTTGCCTCGTCTTTTTCACAAGCAGCAAAGAATACGATCGCAAGGCTCACGTAAACTAGTGATTGAATTATTTTTTTCATACAATTTATTTTAAATGTTTCAGACAAGATTAATAACCTGCGTTTTGAACTAGATTAGGATTAGATGAAATGTCTGCAGAAGGTAGCGGATACAATCTTCTAAATGCATCTACATTGGTTCCACCTCTTACACCACCTTTCCATGGCCATAGATAAGTTGATTCTACAAATCTATTGTAACGGATAAGGTCTGTTCTTCTAAATCCTTCCCAATATAATTCTCTTGCACGCTCATCTAAAATAAAATCTACATTTAATTGAGATGAAGTAATGGCGCTTGCTCCTGCTCTTGTTCTCAAAGCGTTTACATAGGTTAATGCTGTAGCAGCATCACCAGTTCCACCTCTTAAAACAGCTTCGGCATATACCAAGTTCATTTCTGCAGAACGGAAAATTGGGAAATCGATATCAACCCAAGTTAAATTTTTACCTGGGGTACCATTCATATTGATGTTTCTAAATTTAGTGATCGCATAGCCATCTGTAAATTTAGTTAAGTCACCAATATCTGCAGATTGACCAGCGGTATAAAACTGTGAACGCTTGTCGGCAGTACCTGTTAAGTCAGGAAACTTACTTGATAAGCCAGTAGTTGTTCTTAAGCCACCCCATCCACCATCAACACCAAATTGAGCAGCAACCATGCTACCACCAACAGGTGCGTGTGTTAAGAATGTAGTACCACCCCAGTTTTGTGTTTTTAAACCATCATAGTTAATGGTTAAAATAAATTCAGAAGTATTTACATTGTTATCTGCACGCATTATTTTAGTGTAGTCGCTAATTAATGAGTAACCAGCGTCTAATACTCTTTTCGCGTAAGTAGCAGCATCTGTATTTCTAGCAGTTCCTGTGTATACTTGTGCATTTAAATATAAACGAGCAAGGAGCGCCCATGCTGCAGCTTTATCTGCACGTCCATATTCATTTTTACGCGCATCTACTAAACTAGCGTCGATAGCCTTAAGTTCTGTTTCGATATAAGAAAATATTTCTCCGCGCGTTCTTTGCTTTGGCATTACAGAGCCTAACGCTTCTGCTTCCGTTACAAAAGGAATGTTACCAAACAAATCCATTAAAATAGAATATTGGTAAGCACGCAAAAATCTTGCTTCTGCTCTGTATTTTTTAATCGCTTCAGCATCCACACCCGTAATTCCTTTAGACGCAACAGTTGCATCAGCAGATTGACGAATGAAATCGTTTGCTAAAGTAATTTGATAGTAACAACGGTAGTAAAGACCTGTAAGCATTGGATTGCTTGCAGACCAATTCATGTTGTGGAAGTCTTGAATACCTGGATCTCCCCAAGAAACAACAGCTTCGTCAGTACTTAATTCTTGTGCTTTCCACCATAGGCGTAAGAAATCAGAAGTACCTTCATCGATACCTTGAATATCTCCGTTACCTGCAGGTCCAGCATTACCTGTTAAAGCATAGCTCGCATATACTTTTGCAAAAGCTTGCTTATAACCATTTGCGTCGGCGTATACGGTTGCTGATGTAACATCATTGGTAGGCAACAAGTCTAAGGTCTTGTTACAAGATGCCAATACAACAATCGCTCCAACTGTGGTTATGATTTGTTTGTATAGATTATTTTTCATTGTTATATTTTTTTGTACAATTGATTGAATTAGAAATCAAGATTTATACCCAATACAATAGTTCTTGGACGAGGATAAAAATTATTATCAATACCACCGTTCATTTCAGGATCTAAACCAGTATACTTAGTAATTGTTAATACATTTTGTACAGTTGCATTAATACGTAAAGACGCTTTATCGCTAAATACTTTACCAACATTATAACCCAAGTTAATATTGTCAATACGTAAGAAAGAGGCATTTTGTACATAGTAATCAGACAAGTAATAGTTAGAACCATTACCACTAAATCCTGATTTCAAATAATCTCTAGAACCGTTATTGATATAACCAATTGGGTTTAAGATATTTCGTAAAGTACCAGAGCTAGCCGCAATGCTGTTGTAGAGGTAGTTGCCAATATTAGCACGCATAACAATACCCGCATTCCACTTCTTGTGTGTAACACTTGAACTTAAACCAAAAAACATTTGAGGATCTATACCTTTGTATTGATACAAATCTTGTTCGTTAATGTTACCATCTCTGTTTAAGTCTGCATATAAACCATCGATAGGCTTATCGTTTGCATCATACACTTGCTTGTATACAAAGAAAGAACCTCTTTGTTTACCTACAGAGTGAATTAAGATGGTGTTACCTGTACCACCACTAATGCCACCAAAACGAGCACCTGCATAAGCTGGATCATCAGAGATGGTTAATTTAGTGATTCTGTTTTGGTTGTATGTTGCGTTGAACGCGATATCCCAAGTTGTATTTTTGTTACGGATAGGTTGGATATTTAAAGTAAATTCAATACCCTTGTTTTCCATCGTACCTACGTTTGCAACAATCTTATTGCTAAAATTAGTACCAGCTGGCTGGTTTACTTCATTTAACAAATCAGAAGTTTCTCTTTTGTAGGCTTCAATGGTACCCGTAATTCTATTATCAGCAAATCCAAAATCTAACGCTAAGTTAGTAGTTGCTGTTTGCTCCCATTTACGGTTAAAATAATAACCGTTAGGACGAGAAATTGGCGTGAACGTATTACCAAACTGATACTGTGCTGTATTTGAACCTAGGTTGTAATAAGAGATATAGTCATAATAACCAATACCATCTTGTTGACCTGTTACACCATAGCTCGCACGTAATTTAAGTTCTGTTAAAGATTTCATGTTCTTGAATAAACCTTCTTCTTTTAATTTCCAAGCTACAGCTCCTGAAGGGAAAACCGCAAAACGGTTGTCTGGATTAAATTTAGAAGATCCGTCTTGACGTACAGAAGCCGTAAATAAATATTTCCCTTTTACAGAAATATTCATTCTACCTAAATAAGAACTTAAACGGAATTCAGGTTTATCGAATGCAAAATTTGGTGTATTTACAACCGTACCATTAAAGGTTTGATCGTTAAAGTTGTAATTCGTAGTCAAATAATTTTGATACTCATAACCACCCGTAAATTCTACTCTTGTAGATAAGTAAGGAATTTCCTTAGCATAATTTAAATACGCATTTAAATACGTATTGTTTCTAGTTTGACGGTACTCATTGTTTACACCACTATGAAACTTACCTGCTGCATCTTTAAAGCGCATATACGAAGTTGCTGCTTGCTCATTAACAACATTTGTACCTGTACCTTCAGCAACATCCATACCTGTGTTTACAACAACGTGTAAATCAGGGATAAAATGCACTTTATAGTCTACTACTGCATTTGCAATATGTCTAGTAACATTACTTTGATTGTTTCTATCGAGCAATATACCAAGAGGGTTTCTTGGTGCTAATGCACGAAGACCATTTGATGATGTAGCATCTAACCAATTCCAAAATCCATTGTACGCCTGTGTGCCAGAATAAACGGGCTTGGTAGGATCAAAATATGCGGCTGCGCCAATGGCACCTTGATCTGCAAAGTTTGATTTGCTTGCTGCTAATTTATAGTTGATATTAACGGTAAGGTGATTGTCGAAAAGTGTAGGACTTACGTTAACACCAACCGTTGTTCTGTTTAGTTTATCAGATCTTAAAATACCTGACTGCATTAAATTACCCAATGAAAAACGGTAAGGCAATTTTTTGAATGCACCAGATACAGAAATATTATTGTCTGTAGTAAGCGCTGTTTGATAAATTTCATCCTGCCAATCAGTAGAAGCAGTACCTAACAAAGAGGTATAATTAGGACCTTTTGTTTTTACAATATCTCTAATTTCATCGGCCGAAAAAACATCTGCTTTTTTGGTAATATTTGAAACACTGAATTGAGAGCTAAATGCATACTTTGGTGCACCAGACTTACCTTTTTTGGTCGTAATAATGATTACACCATTCGATGCTCTTGCACCATAAATGGCAGTTGCTGATGCATCTTTTAAAATAGAGAAAGATTCGATGTCGTTAGGGTTAATGAGGGCAAGCGCATTTGCTTGACCAGAAATACCACCACCATCGATAGGCATACCATCCACTACAATCAGTGGATCGTTACTTGCATTTAAAGATGCACCACCTCTAATACGAATCGTACTTCCTGAACCAGGAGCACCATTGTTACTTGTGATTTGCACACCGGCTACTTTACCTTGAATGAGTTGCTCCGGTGTTGAAATAACACCTTTGTTGAAGTCTTTAGAAGACACATTCACAACAGATCCAGTTAAGTCCTTTTTACGAACGCTACCATAACCAATGACCACTACATCACTAAGCTGATCAACAGCAGGTGAAAGTGCAACTGTTACGGTGTTACCGTTTAAGGTTACTTCTTTGGTTTCAAAATTTAAAGATGATACAACTAGTGTAGTTGCCTTAGCAGGAACTTTCAAACTAAATGACCCATCGGCATTTGTTTGTGCTCCAGCACCAGATCCTTTTACAAGGACACTGGCAGCCGCTAACGGCGAACCATCTTTTGCATTGGTTACTTTACCCGTAACCGTACGGTCTTGTGCAATGGATGGCAAACAGAATACTGTTAGCATCATCAGCATTGCAACAAGTGCTTTTTTAATGTTCATAGAATTACAATTTCAATTTGAATAAATACTAATTAGTGATTAAAAATGTTTGTGTTTTTTGTTTTTGATTTGATTGAATAGATATGTGATAAACGCCCGGAGGGAGTCCTTTCTTATTGATAATGAGTTGTTGCTGTCCTTTATATTGCCATCCATTAAATATTCCGTCTACTACAACGCCGGTCTGACTTAAAAGTTTAACTTGAACCTTTCCTGATTCAGGCAATTGATACTTAACAATCGCTGCTTGCGATAACGGATTAGGGGATACACTTATTGTTGTATTTAATATGGGTAAGCTGATATTTGGTGTAGAAGTAACTACCGCATTGTTGAGGTTTTTATTTGAATACACAAAGTACTCGCCTGGCTGTAAGGATACACTTGCAGACCCACCAGAAACCAGCTGATACTTGTTAGAATATAAACTATACCAAAAACCATCTGTTGGAAAACTAACGGTAGCTGTTTGCGGCGTAACATCAAAATTACCAACAACTACTAATTTGATAGAATCGCCATTAAGTTGCATTGACTTAATAGAACCTGAAGTATTCACAGTGTACTTATTAGATCCAAAATCGTTTGTATAAGCAGGGGTTGCGCGTAGTTTTAAAAATTTAGCATAGGCATCATACAAAGCTTTACGATTGGCATCTTGTAGATAATCCCATTTAATAGGCTTTTCTGCAAGGCGGCAATTGTTGGCATCCACCGTTAAGTTGGTACAAGTATTGATACTAAAATCATATCCAAGTTCACCAAACTGCCACATTAGTTTAGGCCCCGGTGTAAGTGCCCAAAAAGCAGCCGCCATTTCATTTCTTTTTAAACCGGTTGCCGGATTTTTTGTGCTATAACTACCAGAAACGTTACCGAAATTTACATTTTTATATTGAATCCTTTCCTCATCATGACTTTCCATATAGGTAACCAAATGCTGCTGTGCAAAATTTCGCGCATTCGAAAAACTAGTTCCAAAATTTGAGGTAGATGTATAACCCATGGTTGCTTCTGCAAAACTATAATTAGCATTACCCCATAATAGCATACCATAGTCTGCTAATTCTTTTTCTTCCGAATTATCGGCAAAATGCTCCAGCATACAATAGCTACCGGCACTGGCCAGCTGCATGGTATCGTAAATCGCTTTCCATATTTTGATACGGGAAGCGTCATAATTACCCCATGCGCCAACATTGGTTGGATTGTTCACCTGCGTAAATCCTTTTGACAAATCCCATCTGTAACCATCTATGTGAAATTCTTGAAGCCAATATTTAGTAACCCTATTTACAAGCTCTTTGGTTGCTAATGATTCATGGTTAAAATCGTTACCCACATTAAAAGGATGTTTGGCATCTGGGTTTAACCAAGGATTGTTTGCAGCAGGTTTGTTATTTGTACCATCCCAATACATTTTAGCAAGTGGCGAAGAACCAAATACATGGTTGAGCACCATATCCATAATTACAGCAATACCTTGTTGGTGAGCGGCATCAATAAACGATTTGATGGCCTCGGGTGTACCATAGTATTTATCGGTCGCAAAAAAGAAATTAGGATTGTATCCCCAACTACTATTGCCTTCAAATTCAGAAAATGGCATTAACTCTATAGCATTGATGCCTAATTTTTTTAAATACGGCAAGGTGTCTTTCAGTGTTTTAAAATCATGCGTGGCCACAAAGTCACGGAGCAAAAGCTCATACACTACAAGATTCTTTTTGTTGGGACGTACAAAGTTTGCATCGTTCCATGTATATTTTGCCTGTGCAGTTTGCAAGACACCCACAATTTCGGTGGTTTTACCTGTTGGGTAAGGTTTCAAGTTTGGAAAGGTAGACGCAGCAATAAATGGATCATTCCAAGGATCCAATACTTTGGTTGCATTATAATCTGCTACTTTTAAAGCACCGTCAATAATGTACTGATACGCATATTCTACACCAGGCGTTAAGCCTGTTAATCGAACCCAAAAACGCAAACTATCAGGCGTCATTTTCATGACATGCGAAAGTCCAGGGGTCCAATTATTAAAATCACCAGCTACGGTGATAGAGGATTTTTTAGGCGCAAACAAAACTAGCGTTACTGAAGTATCACCTGGTTCGTAATTAATGCCATCTTTAACGCCAGCAGGTAAGCCAACTAAACTTGTTGAACCTGTTACCAAAAATGAAATAGAATCTTTACGTGTTACAGAACCACTCACACCTTGCAACATAATTTTTTGAGTGCCTACTTTTTGTACAATAAATTTTTGTGCAATGCTCGTTCCAGTTGTTGTAGCAATGAGTGAATCATTAACAAAAAGTGACAAAGCAGCTGAACTACTTGCAGCACCTGCTATTGAAATGGTATCACCAACAGCCTTTGAAATAGGCTCCAATACCGGCACATACAAAGGTTGTGTTAGAGGAGAATCGATACGAACAGCTAAATTATTTTCATACACCGGAATATACATATCGGAAGCATCTGCATTGCGCAGCACTTGTGAACCGGTAGCATCTCTAAATAAAATAGCGATTTTTTGGATGGTTTCTGAGGCATTCGTCATACCAAAAAAATTACGAAGACCACCACTAATTGTAAACGACCAAACATTATTTGTAAGCTTGGTACATTTTACTTTATTATCTGCCACACCCCAAGCAACAGGAACATATCTCCAATTGCTACTTGATGTACTTAGTGAAGTGATGGCACCAATATGTACAAAAATATCACCGGTAAAATTTAAGATACCTTTATTTCCTTTTGTAGCATCCGCAAAAATAGTGATGGAAGAACTTGTCTCTGTAGTAAACACAGGTGTTGTACGCAACAATTGTGCATGTGCCGACAAAGCAGCTAACAAACAGCATAGCAGTACAAAAATTCTCATAAACAAGCGTTAGTTTGGTATCGTACACCAAATGTGTAATAATTACACGAAGTAAATTTAACTCATTTTCGTTTATGTAGAAACGAGGAGCAATCCTATTTATTTATTTTTAATATGTTTTTGGTTGATTTTTAATAGAAAAATTCTTTTACTACATAAAAAATGCCGGATAATTATCCGGCATTAACCAAAAACAGACCTAAACAAATCTGTGGGGGTATATCATCTATTGAAATATTTTCAGCCAGTCTACCTTCAATTGTGCCGGAAAAATGGCATCGTCTATTCCAAACTTGCCGCCTAGATTTCCGCCAACAGCAATATTTAAAATCAAATGAAAGCTTTGATCAAATGGCCAAGCACCTGAACCATTATGCTCGTTTTTGAAAGTGTTGTATAATTTGTTGTCAATGTAAAAATCAATTTTTTCGGGGGTCCACTCAATTTCATAATCATGAAACTGCGTTGATAAATTTGGAACAATTAATGATGCTGTCCGTTGTGTTCCTATCATACCATTGTACCGCTCTGTGTGCACACTACCAAATGCGGAGTCTGGCGCAAAACCAACTGCTTCTAAAATATCTACCTCGCCACTTTTAGGCCACTCACCATACACTTTATTGGTTGGCAAAATCCATCCAGCAGGCCACAACCCTTTACCAGTAGGTACTTGAGCCCTTATCACCATACGACCGTACTTCCAATCACCTTTGTTTTTTGTAACAAGTCTAGCAGAGGTATAATTCGAGCCTTCAAATTTTTCTTTGCGTGCTTCGATAATTAAATATCCATTTTCTACGCGCGCATTTTCTTTGCGTGCATTCGTATAATATTGAGCCTCATTATTTCCCCATCCACAAATTCTGGGACAACCTGTGCCAATATCATAATTCCATTTTGTAGAATCCGGCAAACCATTTACCAAAAAATTGTCTTGCCATACTAACTTGGTATATGTTCTTTTTTGCGCTTGAGTTGAAAAAGCAACAATCGCCAAAATTAAAATCAACCCTATATTTCGAAACGTACGCATAAATTAATTGTATTAAAGTTCTACTGATACACCCGCACATAATCCACCTCGTAGGTGGTAGTGGTAAAGCCAGCATCGACAGGCCCTCCAAAGTTTCCACCCATGGCTAAATTTAAAAGCACAAAAAAGTTCTGATTAAAAGGCAAGGTATTGTTGTTGGCAAAAGAATAAAAAAGGACGTCATCAATATAGAATTTGATAGAAACGGCGGTCCATTCACAAGTATACACATGAAATTCAGTGGTTGCGCCCGTAATAACTTTGGTTCCTCCTACTGCATTGCCACCAAAATTACCTGGATAATGCAGGGTTCCGTATATTTTATTGACGTCGCTTCCTTTGTGTTCCATGATATCAATTTCACCACAGTTTGGCCAGTTTACCGTATTAATATTAGCGCCTAACATCCATGCAGCGGGCCAGGTTCCAACACCAACTGGTAATTTTGCACGCACTTCAACTTTTCCGTACTTAAATGAAAATTTATCTTTTGTTAGAAGCCTAGCAGAAGTGTAAGCACTTCCACTATAATTCTCTTTTTTAGCAATGATTTTTAAAGTGCCATTGGATACAATGGCGTTATCGGTTCTGTTGGTATAATACTGTAACTCTGCATTACCCCATCCACCTGCACCAAGGTCATAATTCCATTTTGCAGGATTAGGAGCACCTGGGGCATCAAATTCATCAGACCAAATTAATGACTGCGCCACTGTTACAGAAACATCAACTGATTTAGATATCGTTTGTCCCGCAGTACTTTTTGCAATAACGTTGACTTTATAATTTCCGGATGCCGGATATTTATACATAACAGTGCCTGATGGAACCGTTTGAAAAATACCGTTTCCAAAATCATACTCATAGGTTGCTGCATTTGTAGCAGACGCTACAAAATTTACATTCCCACTATTGTCAGCATTAATAGTTGCCGTTACTGTTAAATTAGTAGGCGCAGGATTTACAACAGGTGTATCACCTTTTGAGCAGGACCCAAAAAATGATACACCTATTAATAAAATCCACAATAAAGAAGATAAACGCACTTTAAAAATTTATTTTGCTTTCAACTTTTGATACCAAGAGTTACCATCGGCACCAATATTTCTTAAATGAATACTTGTAGCTGTTGCACCCAAAATTTCATACGTAGTACCGCCAGTTCCAAAGTTGATAATACCATTACCTGGAACCATAAATTGAATTCTAGTAGATACAGCAGGTGTAGAAGTAGAAGTAGCATCCATAAATGCTAATTTTTTAGTGCCTGTCGTAACAATGTTAAAACATGCATCACCACCGCTAAATCCATAAAATGCACTAGCAGCACCAATAGAAAATGACTGACCTTTATTATTGATTGTCATTGAAATATTGTTGAGCGCATCTTTAGAAAAAGTGATCTCGTCATCATAGGCACAAGCTTCTCTAGAATTAGGTGTTGCTGCATACCAAATAGGCCCAAAACCATCAGCAGGTCCTACACCAAAATGACCAGGCGCTTCTTTATCTGTGATCCAAGTACGAGAACCTGTTCCAGTAAGTGCATCTAAAATTGCTTGCGGAATAGTAAAGGCAACAAATACGGTTACTTTTTTACTAATTACAGAAATAGCACCACCCGTACCAACGGCACGAACGGTAATGGTGTAGTCATTAACGCCTGGTGTTGGATACTTGTAAGTAATGGCACCAGAAGGAACCACTTGTGTTTTGCCGTCACCGAAATCAATATTGTACGTTAAAGCATCTGTTGCTTTTGTTGTAATAGTAACAGTTCCTGTACCATTACCATTTGGATTTGCTACATCTTGGCCTGCTACTGCAGTAGTGAGTGTTAGGCCTGTTGGCGTTTTAACATTACCAAAACTATATTCGGTTTTTTTACAAGAAATAAACCCAATGGTTGTGATAAACAAAACCGCAACAATATATTTTAAATTATTTTTCATAATTGTAGGTTTTATCAAATTAATTTAAGGTGATATCATCAAATAAGAAAGTAAAGTTTGCAGAGCCATCACCAACTGTTCCTAAATCAAAAATCAAAACAATTTTTTGGTAGGTTCTAGCAGTATTGATAGCGCTATAGTCAAACGTTAATGTTTCCCAAGCACCGGCAACGGTAGTTGTTACTTCTTTCTCAAAACTAATGCCACCATCATTTTGGTTTTCAACTTTTAATAAAAGCTTAGCCCCCACTCTTGGAGAAAATACTTTTACTTTAAATGTTTTTGAAGTTGAGAAATCAATTGGAGCTGCTAAACCAATCCAGCTTCCGCCCCAAATTTGACCTGCATTTTTAACCATCCTGCCCACTTTAGCACTTGTGTTACTACCGCCAGATTGAGGATTGTTAATAACTGTTGCAACACCACCATCAAAATCATTGAAAGTGTATGATAGTGAACTAGATTCAAATGTTAAAGGAAGACTTACCGTTTCTACAAAATTAGTTGCTAATTTTTTAACATCATCCCAATAAAAAACTTTACCGTTTCCGCTATTTCCAAAATCAAAGAATATTGACGCCATCGTAAAGGTATAGGTTGCATTAAATGCAGCAGTACCAGGCGCTTGGTTGTTAAAATCAAAAATCAATGTTTCCCAAGCACCCGCAACAGTTGTTGTTGCAAATGTTTCTACAGAACGAGTAGGGTTGGTATGGTCTTCTACTTTTAATAAAACTTTAAGGCCCGCCGCTGGAGAATAAACGCGTACGCTCATTTGAGAAGCAGCAGCTGTTAAAGGAATGGCCGTTGCAAAACCAGTATTGGTTCCAATGGTCGTACCCGCCCAAGTTTCTGCACCATTAACTTTGGTTGTTTTTTTAACATTATTATTTGGATTGGTAGGATCTACCGCATCTACTGTTTGGTTGTTACCAAAATCAGTTACCGTATAATTAACACCAGCCACATCAAATGTTACAGGTAAATCAATTCTAGAATTTGGCATTGCATCTGTAAGTCTAAAATCATCCATGTAAAAAGTGAAATTAGCAGAGCCATCACCAGGTGTGCCATTATCAAAAATTACAACGATGTTGTGGTACGCATTAGAGGTATTAATGGTTCTATAATCGAACGCTAAATCTTCCCATGCATTAGCAACTGTTGTTACTACTTCTTTTTCAAAAGCAATTGATCCGTTACCTGCATTTTCAACCTTGAGCAATACTTTAGCACCCACTCTTGGAGAAAATACTTTCATACGAAACACTTTATTGGCAGAAAAGTCGATAGGTCCACCAAGGCCAATCCAGCTTCCACCCCATGGATCACCTGCATTTTTTACCATTTTAGCCACTTTAGTAGATGCATTTGCAGCATTGCTATGTGGATTTGCAACAACTGTTACATTTCCACCACTAAAATCATTCCAAGCATAATTGATTGAAGTAGACTCAAAAGTAATAGGTAATACAACAGGGTCTACAATCGTAATCACTTTTGTAAAAGTTGTTGTTGCAGCGCCACCACTTAATGCTACCACTCTAACCGTGTAAGCACCTGTTTTTGCATATACTTTAGAAATCGTTTGTCCTTCTAAAAAATTAGTTGGGACTTCATTCGCAACATCTCCAAAATAAACCTGAAAGAAAGTTTCATACAAAGCTTTTGCAGAAACATTTACTTTGTATTTATTAGCAGGATCAATAACTGCTGTTACCTCTAAATTTTCAGGGGCTTTAAAAGTTACGGTTAACTTTTGAGTTACAGTTGTAGAAACACCTGCAACGTTAGTGCCGGTAATTTTTACATCATACACGCCTTCTGGATATACTTTTGAAGTACTGCCACCAGGTAATACCTTAACGGGTCCAGCAGTTCCATGACCGTAAGCAATTTCAAAGCTCGCAACCCCTTCGCCGTTTGGTGTAATGGTTACAAGTCCTGTATTGTCTTGGGTGATGCTAAACATAGCGCCCAATTTTGCAGATGCTGCAGTCGTTTGAACGAAAGCTACATCATCATTGATTTCTTTTTTACATCCTGAGAATGTAGCAATGAGTATCAAGCAACTCAATAAATATTTTAATGTTTTCATACTATTTAATTCAATAGATTATACAATGAGGTTAATATCCAGCATTTTGGGTTAAACCAGAAATATCAACCTCTTGTTGAGGTATTGGGAACACTTCATGTTTATTAACTTTAAAGCCAGTAATTTTTGAAGCAGCAAGTCCAGTTCTAACAAGGTCAAAGAAACGATCTCCTTCCATTGCAAGTTCTAGTCGACGCTCATCCCAAATTGCTTGACGAAGTGCGGTTCCGGTTGCAGTAATATTATTAGAAGCATTACCAAATGCTCTTTGTCTTACTTGATTTAAATAACCTTGCGCTTTAGCATCATTAGGTGCAGTGGCTCTATTAAAGGCTTCTGCCGCCATTAATAAAACATCCGAGTAACGAATGATTCTGAAATTGTTGAGGTAGTTTAATTCTACTTGACCAGAAGTTTCTCCTTTACGTGGTAAATACTTTTGATTGTATAACCCGGTATTTTTAAATGGAGCCACTTGATAGGTAATATTAAGTGATGGATTTGCTGCTTTATAAGCTTCAATATCTAATACCGTTACGGTTTTACGCTTATCACCCGCAGCATAAGCAGCTGCTAAATTTTGCGTAGGTAAATTGGTACTCCAACCTGCCGCATAAGGCATTTGAGCAGAACCATTTAAGCCTCTAATACCACACTGTTGAATGGCATAGTTACCTTGGCCACGTGTTGCTCCACCCCAGTTATAGTATGGAGATACATTAGAATATTGAATTTCAAAAACAGATTCAGATCCGTTTTCACCGCTTGCTAAATACATAGCACCAAAATCAGAAACGAGTGTAAATGCGTTTGCAGTGATAACACTCTCTAACGCAGTTGCAGCTGCATCAAATTTATTTTGATAGAGGTATACTTTTCCAAGTAAGGCTTGTGCAGCGTACTTTGTAATTCTACCTTTTTGAACTTGAACTGCCGGAAGTGCTGTAACAGCAGCGGTTAAATCCGCTTCAATTTGCTTGTATACATCCGCTTTAGGAGAACGCTTTAAGCTTTTTGATTGTGCAAGACTTAAACGCTTGTCTGTGAAAAGAGGTACATCACCAAACATACGTACAAGTGTAAAGTAGTAGTAGGCGCGTAAGAAATGAACTTCGCCATACAATGCTTCTTTACCAGCAAACTCAATTTTTTCACCCGCTAAATTAGCCGCTTTATTCTGCGTCATATAGTTGGCACGGTTAACACCTTCGTATGCAGAAACCCAGATTTCTTGTAGGGTTCCGTTTACAGGTGTGTGCGTATAATCGTCAATTTGTTGTAACGATAAAACGTCGGAAGCATTTTCTCCACCAGACACTGCATTATCAGATGCAATATCACCAATAGGCACTACTTGGTTAATCCATTGTAGTGGCGTGTATACGCTAACCAACATATTTCTGTAATCAGATGCTGACTTTAAATAGTCTTGCTCTGTGATCACAAAATCTTCGTGAGGATTGTAATCGACCCACTTTGTACAAGATATAAGCGTGGTAATAACTAAAACCAGGCCTACTATTTTTATTGAATTGATCTTCATAATTGTATATTTAAGTAGTGAAGATTATAGTTTAATATCAAAGCCAAATGCAAATGTTCTGGCTTGAGGATATGCACCACGATCGATACCTGTATCTAAAATGCCACCCGCAATTTCTGGATCAAATCCAGTATATTTTGTAAATACAAAAGCATTTTTTACTTGTGCATATACGCGAATACTGTTGAACCACTTTTTAGAAGCTGGCGTATTAAAGGTGTAACCGAGTTGAATATTCTTAATTTTCAAGAAAGAACCATCTTCGACATATCTGTCTGATACTCTAATATTACTATTTGCATCCACAAAAGAATATCTTGGTAAGCGTGCATCGTTTGTTGTACCCTCACCAGTCCAACGACCTAGTACAGAACGGTCTTTATTAGAGAAGTTAGCATTACGCTCATATGCTCGATAAATATCGTTACCTACAGAAGCATATAAGAATGTATTGAAATCGAAATTCTTGTAGCTCAAATTAAAGCTCCAACCCATTGTAAACTTAGGGAATGGATTACCAATATTTGTTTGGTCTGATGCATTGATAACACCATCACCATTCATATCTACATACTTGATGTCACCAGGTTGCGCACCTGCTTGTTTAGGTGAAGCTGCAACGTCTGCGGCGTTTTGGAAAAGACCTGCTGTTTTGTAGCCATAAAAATAACCTGGTGCAAATCCTTTTTCAAATACAGTAACACTTTGTGATTGACCATTAAAGTAAAACCCACCTAAGATTTTAGCAGTACCATTATCGTTGGTTGCAGTTACTAAATTAGTTGCAGTTGTGAAAGTCAATGCTGTATTGAATTTCAAATTTTTACCAATAGATTCGTTGTAATTTAAAGTGAAGTCAAAACCACTTGTTTTAGTAGCACCAATATTTGCAATTGGACTAGGAACTGTTCCTAAATACAATGAAGCAGCTGGGGTAAATAATAAACCATCCACTGTTTTTTGGAAATAGTCAGCGTTTAAAGAAACCTTATTATTAAGCACAACTAAATCAAAACCAATGTTTGATTGAATTTGCTTTTCCCATCTCAACGTAGTATTTGCAGAAGAACCTACTGTAGAACCTGGATAGAAAACATCATTAAATGTATATCCATTACTATTTGCAGTAGATCCGTAGCTTGGTCCACCAGTAACAATGCTCACAAATTGTGGGTTAACATTTTCGTTACCAATACTACCATAACTACCTCTAATTTTTAGTTGATCTACCCAGTTTGCCTTAAAGAATTTTTCTTTAGAAACAACCCATCCAAGAGATCCAGAATAGAAGTTACCAAATTTATTATCTACACCAAATGCATATGACCCGTCTCTACGTGCACTAAATGAAGCTAAATATTTGTCTTGGTAATCGTAGTTGATACGAGAAAAATAAGAGAGGTTTCTTCTAAAATATTGATAGTAGTACCCAGCTAAAGCATTGGTATTAGTAGCGATATTATTCCCTGTGGCAGCCGTAAAGTCTGCAAATTCCCAACTATTAAATGGAACATCTTGACGAGTAGCACCAGCCGCATTACCACTCACTTTTGCTAAAGAAAAACCAAGCACGGTTTCAAAATTATGATCCTGCTTTAATTTAAAATTATAGTTTGCAAAAGACTCCCAAGTATAATTGAAGTTGCTCACTTTTTCGTGTGCAACACTATTAAATCTACCCACAACTGTTGAACCATCTGCGTTCATTGAATTGTCTACGTTTAATGGGCCGTAAAATACAAGCGGGTTAAAACTTTTAGCATTACCATCATATTTTGTATAACCAAAACGTGAAGACAATGTAAGGTTGTTTAAAACCTTGTATTGTAACTCAAATTTTCCGTAGATTTTAGACCCTACATTTGAATTATAGGTATTCTCTAATTTTGTAAGTGGGTTAAAAATTTCAGACAATAATAAATTACTGAATCCATATTTACCCGCTGTGTTAGGCACATTATTTAATACGCTAACAGTTGGATCAAAATTAATCGCACTTCCAATAACACTATTAAATGAATTCTCTTGGATTCCTTTAGAGTTCAAAGTAACGCCTGTAGTATTTAATAAGAACTTTAGTTTCTTAGAAATATCAAAAGTTAGGTTGGCAGAAAAGTTGCCTCTATCAAAACGAGATTTATCATTTCCTCCTACAATACCACCTTGGGTTAAATAACCCGCAGATAAAAAGTAGGTCATATTTTCACTACCGCCTTGAGCTGCAATCGTATGAGATTGCAAAGCAGCTCTTTTAAATATTTGGTCTTGCCAATTGGTACCTACACCTAATAAAGATAGGTTTGGAAACACAATAGGGCCACCTGCAGTAGTACTACCTTCATTAATCATGGCACCATACTCTGTTGCATTTAATACACCTAGGGTATTCATGACTTCTTGTACACCATAGTTACTATTAATAGTAATAGCTGCTTTTTGGTTTTTTCTACCGCCTTTGGTGGTAACCACAATGACACCATTACCACCTTTAACTCCAAATATGGCCGTGGTAGCAGCATCTTTTAATACGTTAATTGACTCAATGTCTGCTGCGTTGATTGCATTAAGATCAGTGAGTGTTTGAGGCACACCATCAATAATTACAACTGGATCGGTACCAGAAAAAGAAGGAATACCTCTAATTAATACAGTTGGCTTAGAACCAGGTGATCCAGATTGGATAACGTTAACACCAGACGCCTTACCCTGTAAAGCCTCTTCCGTTCTTACGGGTTTTAGTTTTTCAATATCACTTGACTTTACTGTTGAAATAGCACCAGATATTTTGGTCACCTTTTGGGTACCATAACCTACTACTACTACATCACCAAGTGTGTTTGCAGGATTTTGCTCTAAAGAAACCGCAACTTCACCTGCTTTTACTACCGTAACCTTGGAAGTAATTAAGCCTGTGTAAGTAATTTCTAGAACAGAACCTACAGCTGTGTTAAGTGAAAACCGGCCATTGGCATCGGTGAGGGCAAGTGATTTGCCCTTAATAGAAACAGAAGCGCCTACTAGCAATTCGCCAGTATTTTTGTTTTTGACACTACCGGTAACGGCAATTGATTGAGCGTAAAGCGTTTGTACGCCGAGCCCGAGCATCAAAACAAGGCACATAAGAATAAATCTTATTTTCATAATGCAATCGTTTATGTGAAAGAAAAAAATGAACTTTTGGCAAGGTAAAAGTAGTCACAGATACTACAAAATCTTTATTGTTTAACACTTCAATACTACATCACTATTTTTAACTAATTGATTATCAATAATATAAATTACTTCAATACTACATCAATGAAGATTTCATATATTTAAGTTTAAATAAAATCTTTGAGCAGTGAAAAAAATCCTCTTTTTACTCCTTCTTCCCATTTTTGTTAGTAGCCAAAACACTATTGGCCTTCCAGATATAATTAATTATTCTAAATTGTCATACAACGCAGGACTACAAAACTGGGATGTTAAACAAGATAAAAATGGAATTGTTCATTTTGCCAACAATGAAGGCTTATTAAGTTTTGATGGAAAAAATTGGAAACTATACCCATTACCCAATAAAACCATTGTTAGATCAGTAGCCATTGGAAGCGATAATAAGATATACGTGGGTGGGCAGGACGAACTTGGCTATTTTGCCCCAAATACGAACGGAAATCTAGCTTACTACTCACTAACCGCATTAATTCCAGCTAAATACAGATCTTTTGAAGACGTTTGGGACATTGTTTCATTAGGATCGTCCCTATTTTTTAGATCTCCCAAGAAAATCTTTCAGTACAATAATGGTACGATTACAGTGTTTAAGGCCCCTTCCGAATGGGCCTATTTAACCAGCTGTAATGGCAAATTGTACGCACATGACTACCAAACGGGCCTTATGGTATTTGAAAATGAGGCTTGGCATGCTGTTGTGTCAAATTATAGTTTTTCAAAAACCGATCCTATCACAGGTATGATTCCTAAGGGAACAGGGGCCATCATTACCACTTTAAAAAGCGGAATTTTCTATTTTATTAATAATACCATTACACCAATTAAATCGGGAGCTGCCAATTTTATCCAAAATGAGCGGATTTATAATGCGATTGCTATCAATCAAGAATGGATCGCAGTTGCTACAAGCAATAGTGGCGTATATATCATTAATGATAAGGCTGAAATCATTCAGAAGTTTTCAAGTACCGAAGGGCTTCAGAGCAATAATATTTTAAGCATCTTTTTAGACAACAAACAAAATTTATGGCTTGGGTTAAATAATGGACTGGATTTTATCGCCTACAACAGTGCCATTAAACATATTTCACCCAAATTGTTGGACGAATCAGGTTATACCGCTATGATTCAAAATCAACAACTCTATATAGGCACATCAAATGGACTTTATACAATTGCTCTTCAACCCTTACATGATTTAAGTTTTAGTAAAGGTGATTTTTCGTTGGTACAAAATACAAGCGGACAATCATGGGGGCTTTCACTAATCAATAACAAATTACTGTTAGGCCATCACGAAGGTGCATTTTATGTAAATAATAATACAGCTACTTCCTTTTCGAGTAAACCAGGGTTTTGGAACTTTACACCAATTGGCAATATGTCGCCTGCAAGCATAGTTGTTGGTGGTACTTATAGAGGTCTCACCATTTTTGATGCAAAAGCCAATCAACTTTTTCAAACATTAGATATTCCAAACTTTATTGAATCCTCTAGGTATGTAACCATTGATGCTGAAGAAAATATTTGGGTGTCGCATCCTTACCATGGTGTATATAAAATTGAAAAAACGATTGACGGAAAATATACCACCAAACAATATCAGAAAAAAGAAGGACTACCCGCTTTATTAAACAACCACATCTATAAAATAAAAAATAGAATTGTAGTTGGGACAGAAAACGGAGTATATGAATACAATTCCGAAAAAGACAGATTTGAAACCGCCTCTAGCTATACTTCACTTATAGGCAATCAAAGTATTCGCTATTTGAAAGAAGACAAAGAAGGTAATATTTGGTTTATTCATGAAAAAATATTGGGCGTTATTGACTATACTGGTAATCAACCACAAGTCATTTATATCCCTGAACTGAACGCCAAAATGTTAAGTGGCTTTGAATATATATATGCAATAGATGGTAGCAATATTTTTTTAGGTGGCGAAAAAGGATTTTATCATATCAATTATGAAAAATATAAAAAATTAGCACCCGTATTAAATGTTCAAATCAGATCAGTACATATTATTGATAACATAGACAGTACCTTATTTGGTGGTTACTTCAAAAATGTGAATGAAAACCAAGTGCAGGAAGCAAACAATATACCACAGGTTGCTTACCGTTTCAAAACCATGCACTTTGATTTTACGTCGGTTGCATTTGGCTTTCAAAACAACCTAGAATATAGTTACAGACTCAAAGGCTTTGAAAACAACTGGTCTGCATGGACAAAAAGAACAGAAAAAGAATATACTAATTTGGTACTAGGCAGTTATACGTTTGAAGTAAAAGTTAGAAATAACCTGGGTAATGAATCAGCTGTATCAAGCTTTCAATTTACTATAAATGCGCCATGGTACCGAACACGATTCGCTTATCTCTTATATTTTATTGCCATTGGATTTGGCGTTTATAAGCTTCATATATACCAACGTAAAAAGTTTAAAGCGCAACAGCAAAAATATGAGCAAGAGCAACAGCGTTTAAGATATATCCACGAACTAGAAATCAATAAATCAGAAACCGATATCGTTACATTGCAAAATGAAAAGCTAGGAGTAGAAATTGAATATAAGAATTCTGAACTAGCTTCTTCTGCCATGCATATTGTAAAAAAAGGCGAACTGCTTACCAAGGTTAAAAGCGAACTAGGTAGTATCATAAAAAAAATCGACAATGAATACGCCATTACTGAATTAAAGAAAATGGTAAAGGCACTAAATGAAGATGAAAATTTAGACCAAGAATGGGAGTACTTTACCAAACATTTTGACAAAGTGCATTCGGATTTTATTGTCAAACTCAAAGAAAAGCATAGCAATATTAGCAATAACGAATTAAAGCTATGCGCCTATTTAAGAATGAATTTATCAACCAAAGAAATTGCTCAACTCATGAATATTTCTGTGCGGGGCGTAGAAATTAGTAGGTATCGACTTCGAAAAAAATTAAACCTAGCTACCGATATCAACTTATTCGATTACCTCATTAGTATTGGCTAAAATAGGTATTTCATTGGGCCATGCAATGGTTTTACCAGTTGATAACCACGAAGGCATAGAAGCGTTTCGTTCCTTTAATTTTTGTGTAAGTAAATGAGCGAGGGTTTTTGTTTTTGCAACTTCTAGGGCAGATAAGTCGTGTAGTTCCTCTATGTCTTTTGAAAGATCATATAACTCCAGAATTTGCTGCTTATGAAAATAAATCAGTTTCCAATCTCCTTGCCTAATAGCTGATGCCCATGAAATTCCTTTTACATTAACATTCGTCCAGTTGTTGGGATAATGCCACACAAGTGTCTTTTGTCCATCTATACTTTTTTGTTTCCCTTGTAAAACAGGTAAAAAATTGTTGCCATCTACTACTTGCTTAACTGTTTTTGGGAAAGCATTTGCCATTTGCAAGATGGTGGTAAAATAATCTTCCGAAACAATATATTGTTTAGATACAGAACCCGGTTTTATTTGAGGTCCAGCAGCAATCATAGGTACGCGAATACCTCCTTCATACAATGACCCCTTCCCTTGCTTGAGTGGCAGGTTTTGCGTATGCGGTTCACCAGATCTACTTCCCTTTAAACTAAGGCCACCATTGTCTGAAGTAAATAAAATATAGGTGTCCTTATCCAATCCATTTTTTTCTAAATAGTTCATCATATCACCTAAACTTTTATCCATGCCTTCCACGAGTGCCGCATATTTAGCTTCTGTATCTGTAAGCCCTGCATCCATATATTTTTGATAAAAGCGAATATCTTTATCGTAAGGCACATGCACCGCGTAATGCGATAGATATAAAAAGAAAGGTTTATTGCTAACGCGCGCGTCAAGTGTATGAATAGTCTCTCTTGTTATGGCTTCCGTTAAATAAAGATCTTCGGGTATATATTTTTCAAGCCCTCTAACCGCCCAGCTTGTATCCTTATCGTTTTGACGATAATTTTTTGATGCTAAAAAGCTACCAGGATGACCCGCTGCACTTCCTCCAATGTTTACATCGAAACCCATATTAATAGGCGATGCGCCTGGCATACCCGAAGATGCAAAATGTGCTTTACCTGCAAGTATGGTGTAATAACCTGCCTCCTTTAAAATTTGTGGTAAGGGGGTCGCCACTACCGTATGCTGAAGCGCGTTTGTATAATGGCGCTCCGGTGTAAGTCCGTTATAATTCCAAGTAGCGGGTTGTAATAAACTGTCTTTAAAATCGGTGGGTGTATTACTATTTACATTGGTCCAATTGGTAACACCATGTCTTGCAACATTCATACCCGTCATTAAACTTACCCTAGTAGGTGTACAAACTGCATTTGAATAGGCATTTGTGAGCATCATTCCCTTGGCTGCTAAGCGCTCCATATTAGGTGTATGATACGTGGCATTTAGTTTTGTTGGTTTATCCCAAAAAGGCAAGGAACAATCCTGCCAGCCCATGTCATCAACAAGAAATAAAATGATATTGGGTTGTTTAACTTGTGCCCGTATTTGGAAGCACAAAAAAAATACAAACAAAAAAATCAATCCTTTTTTCATATTAGAAAAATACTAAAAAAAATGGAACCTACATAAACAATGTAGATTCCATGTAACAGGGGGCTTATTAAACAAACTAAATATTAGAATGACTTAGTGCCATTAGGCTGGAAACTATATCTAAAAGTATAGTAACGTTGATCTTTCATTTTAACATTATCAGAAGCTGTTGCAGCAGGTGTTACACCACCTTTGTAATAATTTAAAATTTCAATTTTTGCAAATTTTCCAGACGCCGTTCTGATGACTAAAACACGACCCGGAATAGGTGTTACTAAATTTTTTAACCCATCATATACATACCATCCTTTGTTACTACCAAATGGAATAGCATAAGAAGTTGGAACATTTTCTGTTCTGAATGTTGAGTCGGAAGGAACTGTTTTTAAATCTTCGAATAGACCTACATAAACAAAACCTCCACCAGCGCCCGGTCCACCATTACCACTATTGGTTAATATAGCAGTCCCTCTAAATGCGATATCCCATTTAGTAGTTGCACTATCTGAAGATGGAACTACTGCGCCTTTTTCAATACTATAAAAAGTATATTTACCAGCGCCATAAGGCATTCCACCAAGTGGCGGCACACCAGGTGTGATACCAATAATGGTATCGGCAGCTAAATTATTAACTGTCAAGGAAACAACTGGCTCTACCTTAGTCGTATTGTTTTCTTTTGTACAAGCTGCAAATAATAAAAAAGCAAAAAATGTGTAGATGATCTTTTTCATAGTGTTTATTTTTCGATTGATTGTTTCATTGAATAGTTGATACTTATAAATCCAGTACGACCCATAAAATTGGGCATATTAATAGGGTCTCTATAATTGAGCACATTATTACACCCTGCTTGCATCGTAATATTTTTAGTAAGCGGTAGCCCAATTGTTGCGTTGAGTTGAATAAACCCGGTAGCCTTGCTATCATTGGTATTATACAAGCCGTTGCCATCTGTATCTGTTACATACCAGCTGCTTCTGTAAAGCGCGCGCAACGTTGCAAATACCTGCTCTTTTTGATACTGTAATTTTAGATTGAACTGATGTTTACTTCTATTGGGCAAGCCAACATATTCGGAAGCATTTAAAAGCTTGCTGTATCCATTTGCATCACGCGTAAACACTTTACCTTGTTCAATTTTATCAAGTTCAG
The DNA here is from genome assembly GCA_945901845.1 of Sediminibacterium ginsengisoli. Taxonomy (GTDB): domain Bacteria; phylum Bacteroidota; class Bacteroidia; order Chitinophagales; family Chitinophagaceae; genus Sediminibacterium; species Sediminibacterium ginsengisoli_A. The sequence continues at coordinate 104,933 of CAMDLR010000002.1, forward strand.
AAGCATCGCCAGATAATAAAAATTGATACCCGCTACTGATTAAATAATGTTTCCCAATTTTATGATTGACATTGAGTTCTACCCCTTTTGTGAAAGCAGTTTTTACATTGAGGTAGCTAAATATTTGAGCGCCACCTGGTCTGTATGCCACCAATCTACTGTCAATTAAATTATTGATGTTATTATAAAAAAATCCTACCGATACATTGTGTTTTTGAGATGGTGCATAATCGAAACTTACATGATAACCTGTAGAAAATTCTGGTTGTAACGCAGCAAGACTGTAATAATCCTGCTCGATACTTGCAATTTGCCCAAGCCCTTTTAATGCAGTAATAATTTTTTGCGCTTCGATGGCACCAAATACACTGTAACCACCAGCAGCCGTATTGGTGAAGTTTAAATAAAGCTGTCTAAAATCGGGCGCTTTAAATCCTCGACCTACACTTGCCTTAAAATTCAATGTATTGGTCATTGAATATTTTAAAGCGAGTTTTGGACTAAAGGCTGCTGCAAACAAAGCGTTGTGATCATAGCGTGCGCCGCCAATTATAACAAGCTTTTCAAGTGGCTTCCACTCTGATTGAAAAAAAGCATAGCCTACCGCATTCTCTTTGGTACTTTCTTTTTTATCATACCTTGTGCTATTAGCTCTGTCTACTAAATAACCTGCGCCAACCGAAGTTTCAAGATTTTTTGAAACAGCAATATCTGTTTGTGATTCGAATCTTAAAAAATGTTGTTTAAAATAATCGGTGTAAGGCGCTCCAGATGTAGTAGCAAGCTCCTGCTCACTCGTAAATGTAGTGGCATACAATTTAGCACTGGTTTTAATGCTGTTGTTAAATCTATGCATTACCGTTGCCGAAAAATTAGCATCGTCATTTGATTCTTTTCCTTCGGAGTTTACAATAACGCCATTGTTTTCTACTGCAATTTGATTGGTGATGCGCTCTTGATTGAATCTTATCAAACCAGAGAGCTTTGTTTTGTCAGAAAGCTGATACCCCAGTTGATGTTGCTGTGTAAACCTGTTAATAGGCGTTACAAAACTGGTTTGACTATTAGGGCGTAAACTAAAGCCATTGGTGTAGTAATTATTGGTAAACCCTTGGTATGTAAATTTATTTTTCAAAAAATTGAACCTGACATTAACATCAGAAGTATTAAAACTTCCGTATCTAGCACTCAATGCAAATTCATTTTTTGTAGGGGTTGTTGTAATAATATTTATCACACCAGCCATTGCTTCACTTCCATACAAACTAGAAGATGGGCCTTTTACAATTTCAATTTGCTTGATATTTCCAACCGTGATTCTATTTAAATCAAGTATGCCAGCGGTTCTTCCTACTAGTGGTTCACCATTTAGTAAAATTAATGTGTAGTCGGGATTTAACCCTTGCATTTGAACACCCGCACCAAATCCAGTTGTTATAAATAAACCTGCTTGCTCTTGCAAAATATCGGCAAGTCTAACAGAACCAGCTTGTGCAATTTGCTGGCTAGAAATAAGTGTTACCGGAACGGCAACATTGCCTAATTTTTTTTCGGTTCTAGTGGCAGTCACTACTATTTCATTGGCCGAACCATATAAAGTATCTGCGCGTGATGTTTTGCCCACCTGCGCCATAGCAGTTGTGATACCACCAAAAAATAAACCCACTATCAAACCACTAAATCGCATCTGCATTGATTTCAATTGCAAATGTGGATCATACAGAGAGGTCAATTGTCATAGAATTGTAGAACGGCATGGCGCTGTTCTTTTATGACTTTTTAATGACAAAAAGCGCTTATTGTATTACAACATAATTCCATTTGTAAGCATTTAGTTTTTAAAATATAAATAACCCCACTTAGTTGGCAGATGCATATCAATAACGCCAGTTGGATTCCATACCCAATTATGTTCAGAGATAGGGTTGTTATTTTGATTTAATTTTTTTTGGTACGTTTTTCCATCAGACTCAAGTGTCCACTGCACACGTGAAAAATTAATGCGCCAAGGATTCAATAATGAAGGAGTAGCGGCGCGCTGTGTTCTTGAAATGGCTTTAAATGGAATGGCCATTTCAACCGTCCAACCACTATCAATATCGGAATTATCATTGATGGTTCCATTGGCAATTACCTTAGATAAAATACCAGTTGTATTCCATCCCAAATCAAAAGTGCCTCCTTTTTTATAGGGCTTATTCATAAATAAATCCATGATGGTTCCAAGAACATTTATTTCAATTTCAAAATACTGTTCGCCATCACCCATGGGATCAATAAAAACTTCGAAATCATGATCGCGATAAATGATATCATCGTATTTTTTTAAAGTGCCCCACAAATGCGGCTCCTCCAAAACAGCGCCAATATATAAATATTGACTGTCCCACATCATTTTAACAGTGGTACTAAAAGTTGGCTTGGGTTTATTCGCACCTTCAATATCTTCAAAATCAGAAATTAATACGGCTTGTTTCCAACTATGCTCATTTAATTTTCCATCCACTTTAATGGGCTGCTTTGCCATACGGGCTTTGTACTTTTTTTCAGAAGTGGATGCGGAAGAACGAATCGTTTGAGCCTTTACAAGCGTGCACAACAACACAAGCATTAGGCCCATTAAAGCACCCATTTTTTGCTGTAAAAACTGTTTTAATTGCATAAACGTTTCATTCTGCTTAAAATTAAATTAAAAATACGCATAGCGCTTCAACAGAAAAGCCATTTTACACATCAATTTTAACGCAAGCAAAGAGAATAAGTTTTATATAAATCATTCATTATATATCGTTTAAGTATTTATATTTTTTATATTTATAGCAAAAACAGCTCTTATTTAGCCGATTCGTGCACTTTTTTATCTACACGATATAATCGCATAGAAATGGCCCGATAAAGATTTATATTTAAAGTACTGATTTACCATCATAAACGTGTTACATATGATTGATAAACGATTGCTCATCCTAACAGGCGTTTGCCTTGTTGTTGGTGTACTAGCTTACTACTCTTTTCGAACCACTGCTGTGGATGATGTAAGGGTACCTGATGTGGTTAGCTATAATTATGATGTAAGACCCATTTTATCAGACAAATGCTTTAGTTGCCATGGACCAGATCCTAAAAAAAGGGAAGCAGGCTTACGCCTTGATATAGAAAGTGAAGCATACAAAGCTTTGCAAGATCATCCAACCAAACGTGGCATTGTTCCAGGTAAACCAGAACTATCAGAAGTATTTCAAAGAATTACAACTACAGATTCTAGCCTTGTGATGCCCGTGGCATCTAGTAAATTACCAAAGCTCACAGGTAATGAAGTAGCCATTATAAAAAAATGGATTGAGCAAGGTGCGAAATATGAAAAACATTGGGCTTTTTCAATTCCACAAAAACAAGCACTACCAAAAGTAGATGACGACAGTTGGCCTAAAAATGAAATCGACTATTTTATTTTAAATAAGATGGAAGAAAAAGGTTTGACGCCAAACGAAGTTGCAGATAAAGAACGTTTGGTGAAACGCGTATTCATGGATGCAGTGGGCGTATTACCTTCCGAAGTTGAAACAAAAGCTTTTGTGAATGATAATAGCGCTAATGCTTACGAAAAATTAGTAGACCGTTTGTTAGCCATGCCACAGTATGGTGAGAAAATGGCGATTAGCTGGTTGGATATTGCCCGCTATGCAGACAGCCATGGTTATCAAGACGATAATTATAGAAGTCAATGGCCTTGGAGAGACTGGGTGATTCATGCATTCAATAAAAATTTATCGTACAACGAATTTATAACCTGGCAATTAGCCGGCGACTTAATACCTGGTGCCACCAAAGAACAAATTTTAGCAACAGGCTTTAATAGAAATCATAAAATCACAGAAGAAGGTGGTGTGATTGATGAAGAATACCGAATCGAATACGCATCAGATAGAACCAATACGTTTGGACGATCTGTACTTGCACTCACTGTCGAATGTGCAAAGTGTCACGACCACAAATACGATCCTATTTCACAAAAAGATTACTATCAACTTTTTGCGTTTTTTAATAACGTTAATGAAGTTGGTTTAGAATCTACTGTTGGCGGACCTGTTACCTATGCAAAAAATCCACGCATGGACATCACCAACGAAGACGTCAAAGGGATTTTAAAATTCATCAACAAAGTAGACACCAATAAACTTGAAGTATCTGTGATGGGTGATTTAGATACCTTGCGTAAAACCTATATTTTAGATAGAGGTAGCTATGCAGCAAAAACAGTTGAAGTAGAAGCTGGTACACCGGCTGCTGTTTTACAATTTGATGCTTCACTTCCAAAAAATAGACTTGGCTTAGCGAAGTGGTTATTTGACAAAAAAAATAGTTTAACAGCACGTGTGTTTGTAAATAGAATGTGGCAAGAATTTTTTGGTAGAGGCCTTGTAAAATCTGCAGCAGACTTTGGTATGCAAGGAAACCTTCCATCACATCCTGCATTACTAGATTGGTTATCCGTAGATTTTAGAGATAACGGATGGGATATGAAAAGGCTTGTCAAAAAAATATTGATGTCGGCAACCTACCAGCAATCAAGTGAAATTTCTGACAAAAAACAAAGAGTAGATCCTTTAAATACCTATTGGTCATATACACCAAGGGTTCGTTATCCTGCAGAACTTGTAAGAGACATGCTATTATCTAGCAGTGGATTACTAAATAAAACAATTGGTGGGCCGAGTGTAAAACCATACCAGCCGCCAGGCTTATGGGAGCTTGCTACTTCTGGTAGAGGGATATTAAATAAGTACATGCAAGATACCGGGCAAGCACTTTATAGAAGAGGCATGTACACATTTATAAAACGTACCGTACCACCACCATCTATGATGATGTTTGACGGAAGCAATAGAGACGAGTGTCAAGTAACAAGGTACCGTACCAACACACCACTGCAGGCACTTATCATGCTCAATGATCCAACCGTATTGGAAGCATCAAAAGCACTTGCCGATAAATTATTACAACAACAACCTGAAGCCAATAAATTAATCGAAAAAGCTTTTAGATCCATTTTGTGTAGACAAGCAAGTAGTAAAGAAATTGAAACGCTTGTTGCTTTTTATGAAGAAACAAAAAAAGAATTAGCAAAGGATCAAAAAAAGGCGGCTACGCTCGTTGAGCCAGGTACCTATAAACCAAGAACAAAACAAATCGTTGATCTCGCTGCAGCTATGGAAACCATTCAGGTTATTTATAACATGCAAGAAGCGATCACAAAAACATAAACCATGGAAAAAGAATTACTCGAACACGGCCTTAACGCAAATCGAAGAAAATTTATTTCTAGAATGAGCCTTGGATTAGGTAGTGCAGCCCTTGGCTCACTGCTAATTCCAGATTTATTTGGTGGAAAAGAAAGTGCAGAAGATGCCATCATGAAAGCAGTGCCGCACATTGCACCAAAAGCAAAGCGTGTTATTTATTTGTTTCAAAATGGAGCACCGTCTCAACTTGAAACATTTGATTACAAACCCATGCTTCGTGAAAGAATGGGTGAAGACTTACCAGAGTCCATTAGAAACGGTCAGCGTTTAACAGGCATGACAGCGGGTCAAAGTAAATTCCCGCTTATTGGTTCTTACTACGACTTCAAACAATATGGAAAATCAGGCGCTTATGTGAGTGACCTATTTCCGCATATGGCATCTGTGGTAGATGATTTATGTATCATTAAATCGATGCACACCGAAGCTATTAACCACGACCCTGCACTTACGTTTTTTCAGTCGGGTGCACAACAAGGCAATAGACCTAGTATGGGCTCTTGGGTGAGTTATGGACTTGGTACCGAAAACAATAACCTTCCAGCATTTTGTGTGCTTTTATCGAGAGGTAAAGGAAATGGACAAGGCGTTTATTCTAAATTATGGACCAACGGATTTTTAGATTCGGTGCATCAGGGTGTTCAATTTAGCAGTGGCGATAATCCAATTTTGTATTTACAAGATCAAGTAGGCATGGACAGAAATGCGCGCCGCAAAATGCTTGATAAAGTAGCAACACTTAATAATTTAGAGTACGAACAATTTGGTGATCCAGAAATTGCTGCTAAAATTCAGCAGTATGAAATGGCTTATCGTATGCAAACAGCCGTACCTGAAATCATTGACACTTCTAAAGAATCTGATAGCGTTATTAAAATGTATGGACCAGATTGTTTAGTGCCTGGTACTTACGCAGCCAACTGCTTACTAGCGCGTAAATTATCTGAAAGTGGTGTTCGATTCATTCAACTCTATCACCAGGGTTGGGATCAGCACGGAAATTTACCAAACGAAATGCGCGGTCAAGCCAAAGACGTAGACCAACCATCTGCAGCACTTATTAAAGATTTAAAACAAAGAGGCTTACTCGATGAAACACTAGTTATTTGGGGTGGTGAATTTGGAAGAACCAATTTCTGCCAAGGCCCAATGACCGTGGATAATTATGGACGTGACCACCACCCGCGCTGCTTTAGTATTTGGATGGCAGGAGGCGGTGTAAAACCTGGTATTGTGCATGGAGAAACCGACGACTTTGGATACAACATTATCAAAGACCCAGTGCACGTGCATGATTTTCAAGCCACTGTTTTAAACTTACTAGGGCTCGAGCATGAACAATTAACTTATAAATTCCAAGGAAGAAGATACCGTTTAACTGATTTATACGGAAACGTTGTCAATAATATTATCGCATAAAATTAAACCTATGAACCGCAAAAAATTTATTCAAACTTCTGCTATTGCAGGTGCTAGTTTTTTTATCACTAAAGATTTATTGGCAAAACCAAAAGGACCTGTTTACGGTCATAACGATAAAAAATATTTTTTGGATACCAAATGGGGCACTTTAAACACTGATAAAACACCTGTAAATGATTGTCATGAAATGGTACAGGACAGTAAAGGTCATATCGTTCTACTAACCAATGAAACAAAAAACAACATCATCATTTACAATAAATCAGGCAAGCTAAAAGGAAGTTGGGGTACCGAGTTTCCAGGTGCACATGGTTTATCGATTCAAAAAACGGGTAAAGAAGATTTTTTATTTATTACAGACACCAACAGACACCAGGTATACAAAACAACCATGGACGGTAAAATTTTATTTACCATTGATCCGCCAGCAGAAGTTGGACCCTATGCGACTAAAGATAAATTTGTACCAACCGAAACCGCTATTTTAGAAAATGGAGAATTTTATATTGCAGATGGTTATGGTGCACAATACATACTTCACTATGACGCTAACGGAAAATTAAAAAATGCATTTGGCGGCAGAGGTGAAGGAGAACAATACCTAGACAACGCTCACGGTATTTGTATCGATTATAGAAATGCAACACCTACCCTAATTGTAACAGATCGTAACAGGGCTTGCTTTAAAAGATTTTCTTTGGATGGAAAATTACTAGAAGTAATTCATGTACCAGGTGCTGGCGTTTGTAGACCCGTTATTAGTGGCGATTATTTATACGCTGCTGTTTTGCGTTCACCAAACATGGGTGTAGAAGCGAGCGGCTTTGTTACTATTTTAAATAAAGAAAATAAAGTGGTTTCTAATATTGGAGGTTCTGAACCTATTTATACAAATGGAAAATTAAATACCCTACAACAAACCGAAAAAATATTTGCACATCCACATGATGTTTGTGTAGATGATGAAGGTAGCCTTTATGTGGCGCAGTGGGCTTCTGGAAAAGTGTATCCGTATAAATTAACACAAGCATAGTGAACTATGAAATGGATTGAGAAAGTAGCAAGTTCGCTTGCGTTTGCAGGACTGTTTTTATTAGGTATTATTTTTGTATTTGATGACAAACTTCAAATACCAGTGTGGCTTCAAGTAGCGGGTAGAATGCATCCACTACTACTCCACTTACCTATCACGCTCTTACTCATTTCCGTTGTTTCTTTTTTTATTCCAAGTAGTTCCTCTACCAATTCGATTGTTAGCTATGTCAGACTCTTTGGTGCTTTAACGGCCATTTTTACAGCTATTATGGGCATTTTACTTGCCACCGAAGAAGGCACAGAAGGTGATACGTTGCAATGGCACAAATGGTCAGGAACAGCAGTAGCCGTGCTAGCATGGATACTCTATAGTTATGCTAGCTTTATTCAATCCAATAAAAAACTTTCTATTTCAAGTGGTGTAGTTCTGTTTTTTTTAACCATAACAACGGGTCATTTTGGTGCTACCCTAACACATGGCGAAGGATTTTTAACAGCGCCGCTTTATAAAAACGAACCAAGTACATTAACGCTAGCAGAAGCGCGGATTTATCCAAATGTGGTAGCCACCATATTTAAAGAAAAATGTAGCACATGCCATAACAACAGCAATAAAAAAGGTGGATTATCCCTAAGCGATTCGGTAGGCATTATGACGGGTGGAAAATCTGGGAAAGCAGTGGTAGCTGGCGACTTACTTAAAAGTTTAATCATTACAAGGGCACATCTACCGCTCTCTGATAAAAAACATATGCCGCCCATTGACAAGCCGCAATTAACAACAGCAGAGCTTGCTATTTTAGAAGCTTGGATTCAAAAAGGAGCACCATTTGATACAAAAATAACAAGTATTAATAGCACGGATACCCTTCGCATATTAGCAGAAGAATATATCAAGCCGTATTTGGTCAAAGAAGAAAAATATGACTTTGATGCTGCCAGTGAAGCGACTATAGAAAAACTCAAATCAAATTATAGAGTGATTAAGCAGTTGGGCGAAAAGTCTCCTGCACTCGCTGTTTCTTTTTATGGTCAAACGCAGTATAATTCTAGCAAACTCACAGAACTAGACCCTATCAAGGAACAAATTGTTCATTTATATGCTGCAAAAATGCCTGTATCTGATGCAGATGTTTCATGGATCAGTAAACTACCTAATCTTAAAAGATTAAACGTAAACTATTCGAATGTTACAGATAAATGCATGGCAGAAATTGCTTCCATGAAAAAAATAAAGGCTGTTTCTGTTGCTGGAACAGCTATAACGATGCAAGGATTAAAAACATTACTTAGCAATAAAAATATTACTGAAATTTTTGTTTGGGATACTAAAATAAAACCTTCAGATATTAAGGCTATTAGCAAGCAGTATACACAAATAAAAATAGACTACGGCTTTGATGGTGCTGATACACTGATCATAACCCTTAATGATCCGGTTATTTCATTACCAAGTGGGTATTTTAAAGAAAATCAACCTATCCAAATTAAGCATGTCATCAAAGATGTTACCATCAGATATACACTTGATGGTACAGACCCTGATAGCAGCACCAGTCTTGTCTACAAAAAACCAATTGTGCTTGATAATACCACAACCTTAAGTGTACGTGCATTTAAAGCAGGATGGAAAGGAAGTGCTACCGTTAAAAATTTTTATATGAAAGCCGGTTTTCCAATAGCAGGCTATTCATTAACTACACCGCCTGATGCCAAATACAATATGAATGCGGCTACTGTTTTAACAGATTTAGATTTAGCAGACTTCACCGATTTTTCTAGTAAATGGCTCGGTTATCAAAACAATGAAGCAACGGTAGTGCTTGATATGGGAAGTAGTATTCAAACTAGCAGGATTATGGTAAATATCCTTCGCGCTACTACATCTTATATATTACCACCTGTAACGCTTATGGCATGGGGAAGCAATGACAATAAAACCTGGAAGCCATTAGCAAATATTAAACCTGAAATGCCTACCATGAATGATGCAACATTTGCGCAAATGCTAGAGTTAAAATACCCAACTGCATCATTTCGATATTTAAAACTAACAGGACAACCTATTAAGAAGCTACCTAGTTGGCACCAAGGAAAAGGTACACCAGGTTGGTTTTTTATGAGTGAAATAACAGTAAACTAAAGCTAGAATACCTATAGTTTAAGTAACTTGCACTCGCTTTAATTTTATTTCAATGAGAATATGTTTGTTTTCAATATTGCTATCATTCTTTGTTTTTTCGTGTCAGACTAGTGAACCAAAAATAAACGAACCGGTAATTATACCAACTAAATCAGTAGTTGAAAAGAAAAAAGATACAGGTATTATCATTTATCTAACTTTTGACGATGGTCCCTATTTAACAACGCCATCGGTTGATAGCTTATTAAGTAGTTTAAGAATCAAGGCTAGTTTCTTTATTGTAGGATCGCAAATGGGTGGAACAAAAAAATATGACAGCACTTTTCTAGCAGTAAAAAATAACTCTTTATTTAAATTATACAACCACACCTATTCACACGCCATATCAAAGGGAAGAATAAATCGCTATTACGCACATCCTGATAGTGTATGGTCAGACATTGTTCGAAATAAAGAATTTTTGGGGTTGACATCAAACATTACAAGACTTCCTGGGAGCAACTCTTGGAAAATTGGAAATCATAGAAGAGGCACTAATCTAGTTGCTTACAAAGTTATCAAACTTACCGACTCATTAATGCTTCCACAAAGTTTTATTGGATGGGACACTGAGTGGAAAATTAATGCTTCTGAACAAAAAAGAAACGTAGACAGCCTCGTTTTTCAAACAGGTGAATTGACAATCAAAAAAAGAACAAACCACAAACACGTAGTTGTGCTATTACATGATTTCTTATTTAGAACCGATACTTCTTTAGAACATTTGACTTACTTTATAGAGCAATTACAAAAAAAATATAATTGCAAATTTGATTGGATTGAGAATTACCCTGGGCTTTGAATGAATTAAACGAGATAAGCAAATACATTGTCGTTTTTATTGAGGGCTGTATAATTGAGATTATATAATTTCATATTATTAATGAGCACTTGGTAATTCTCTGGGGATTGTAACTCAATAACAACAAGGGCGGGCGCACTATCTTTTTTATTTTTTTGCATATACTCGAACCTGGTGATATCATCTGTAGGGCCAAGTACTTGGTTTACAAATTCTTTTAAAGCGCCAGGCCGTTGTGCAAAGCGAATTAAAAAATAATGTTTGAGACCTTCGAACTGTAAAGATCGTTCTTTAATTTCTTGCATACGTTCAATGTCATTATTACTACCGCTTACAACACACACAATCTTTTTCCCTTTTATTTGATCGGCATAATCATCAAGGGCTGCTACAGAAATAGCCCCCGCTGGTTCAACCACAATGGCTTCTTCGTTGTATAATTTTAAAATTGTAGAACAAATTTTACCTTCTGGTACCAGGTGCATGTCATCAATGACCTGTTTACAAATTATAAATGTTGCATCACCTACACGCTTTACGGCGGCTCCGTCAACAAAACTATCAATGTGATCAAGTTTTACTGGCTGTCCGGCTTTTATCGCTGTAAGCATAGAAGGAGCGCCTTCTGGCTCAACACCAATAATTTTAGTAGCGGGTGCATAGGTTTTAAAATAAGCGCCAACGCCAGCACTTAATCCACCTCCGCCTACTGGTAAAAAAATGAAATCGATGTTTTGCTGTTCTTCTAAAATTTCTATACCAACTGTAGACTGGCCTTCAATAATTCTGATATTATCAAAAGGTGGAATAAAGGTTAAACCGTGTTCTTCGGTATATTTTTTTGCAGCTACAGCACAATCATCAAATGTATCACCCACCAATTTTACTTCTACAAAGCCTTCACCAAACATTTTTGTTTGACTCACTTTTTGATTGGGCGTAATGATAGGCATAAAAACTACGCCCTGTACATTTAGCTTTTTACAGCTATAGGCAAATCCTTGGGCGTGGTTTCCAGCACTTGCACATACAACCCCTTTAGCAAGTTGGTTGGCTGGCAAAAGGCTCATCATATTATAAGCACCTCTTAATTTATAAGAGCGAACAATTTGTAAGTCCTCTCTTTTTAAATACACGTCACAGCCATACTTACGTGACAAATTATGATTGTACGTAAGCGGGGTTTTTTTTACAACATCTTTTAAGCGCGCATAAGCGCCAGAAAAATCTAATTGAAAAACATTGGTATCGTGCATGAGCGCGTTCATTATTTTTGATTCTCTGGACGTAAACTTCTTACCGTTTTACCAGCTTGCCATAATTCACTATCGCGTAGTTCAGCTAATTCAATTTCTAATTTTTCACGGTAATCAGGTTTGCTATTGCTCTCAATAGATTTTGCAGCTTCTTTACCTGCAGCTACGCTCTCATACAGTTCTGTAAAGACAGGCTTAGTCGCATCTCTAAATTTTTTCCACCAATCTAATGCACCACGCTGTGCAGTAGTAGAACAGTTAGCATACATCCAGTCCATTCCGTTCTCTGCTACTAATGGCATTAAAGATTGTGTTAATTCTTCTACGGTTTCATTAAATGCTTCTGATGGGGTATGACCTTTACTACGGAGTACCTCGTATTGAGCAGCAAAAATACCTTGGATCGCACCCATTAAAGTTCCACGCTCTCCCGTCAAATCTGAAAAAACTTCTTTTTTGAAATCTGTTTCAAATAAATAACCACTTCCAATGGCAATGCCAAGGGCTACAACACGGTCAAAAGCTTTTCCGGTTGCATCCTGGAAAATGGCATAGCTAGAGTTTAAGCCACGGCCTTGTAAAAACATGCGGCGAAGTGAAGTTCCAGATCCTTTAGGTGCTACTAAAAATACGTCGACATCTGCTGGCGGTATAATACCTGTTTGCTCTTTATAGGTAATGCCAAATCCATGAGAAAAGTAAAGTGCTTTACCTGGTGTTAAGTGTTTTTTTACAGTTGGCCACATGGCAATTTGCGCAGCGTCACTTAATAAATAACATATAATAGTACCGCGTTCTAGCGCTTCTTCTATTTCAAATAAAGTTTGACCCGGAATAAATCCATCAGCTACCGCCTTATCCCAACTTTTCGAATTTTTGCGCTGACCTACGACCACATTAACGCCATTTTCTTTTTGATTAAGCGCCTGGCCTGGACCTTGAACACCATAGCCAATAACTGCTACGACTTCATCTTTTAATACTTCTTGCGCTTTTGCTAATGGAAATTCGTCACGTGTTACCACGTTTTCTTCAACACCTCCAAAATTTAATTTTGCCATGATTGCTGTTTTTATTGATTAAAATTTTACATCGAGAATACCTCGGCTTGTTTGTTTAAAAATTCGTTTTCAATGAGTTCAGAAGCAGGTTCTACTGCTTCAAATTCTTTTAGTTTTTCGTGAAAGCCATTACTTGCTTTAATAATGGCAACGCGGGCGCTTCTTACAAATTCAATGAGGCCATACGGCGCTAATACGGCCAATAACTTATCTGTTTCTTCACGGTGACCCGTTGTTTCAAAAATGGTGTAGTCTTTTCTAATCACTACAGCGCGGGCACCAAATTCGCGGAGTAGTCTTTCTACTTGTAATTTTTCGGCGACTTCATCGGTGGGTACTTTATAGAGTGCAAGTTCCTGCCACACAATTTCGTCACCGGTATTAAAGTATGCTTTAAGCACTTCAACCTGACGTTCAATTTGTCTACACAGTTTGCGCACCACTTCTTCAAACTCATTGATGACAATGGTAAAACGGTGAATACCTTCTGCTTCGGAAGGAGAAACATTTAAACTTTCGATATTAATTTTCCGACGAGAAAAAATAATAGCGATGCGGTTTAATAAACCCACTTGGTTTTCGGTGTAAACGGTGATGGTATATTCCTGTTTCATAATTATTATTTTAACCTAATTTCTGATACGCTACAACCTTGTGGTACCATTGGAAATACATTGTCTTCTTTGCCCACCATGACTTCTAATAAGTAAGAGTCTTTACAATCCAACATTTGTTGAAGTGCCTCTTTTAAATGTTGACGATCATCCACACTATTACCTTCGATACCATATGCTTTTACGAGCTGCACATAATCGGGACTTTGTATATCTACAAATGAATAACGCTTGTCATGAAATAATTGCTGCCACTGGCGCACCATACCTAAAAAACGGTTGTTTAAAATGAGCATCTTAACAGCTACCTGCGCCTGCATAATGGTACCAAGTTCTTGCAGTGTCATTTGAAATCCACCATCTCCAATAATGGCAACTACTTCACGGTGCGGCGCACCAAATTTGGCGCCAATAGCTGCGGGTAATGCAAAGCCCATGGTACCAAGCCCACCAGAAGTAATATTACTTTTTGATTCATTGAATTTTGCATACCTACATGCAACCATTTGATGTTGTCCAACATCTGTTACAATGATGGCGTTGCCATTTGTTAGTTCATTTAACGCTTCCACCACTTCGCCCATGGTTATTTCACCACTAGCAGGATGTAGCTCCTGATCAATAACAATTTCCTTTTCTTGTTTCGAATAACCATAAAATGTATTGAGCCAATCGGTGTGTTTTTTTTCATCAACAAGTGCGGTTAACATTGGAAGCGTTTCTTTACAATCGCCCCAAACAGGTACTGTAGATTTTACATTCTTATCAATTTCAGCAGGATCAATATCAAGGTGGATGAGTTTGGCCTGCTTTGCATATTTGTCAAGCCTGCCAGTGACACGGTCATCAAAGCGCATACCAACTGCAATTAACACATCGCACTCGTTGGTTAATACATTGGGGCCATAATTACCATGCATACCAAGCATGCCAACATTTTGTGGATGACTAGTCGGTAGTGCACTTAAACCAAGTATTGTCCATGCAGCAGGGAGTCCTGCTTTTTCTATAAAGGCTTTAAATTCTGCTTCAGCTCTTCCTAAAATAACACCTTGTCCAAAAATTACAAATGGCTTTTTGGCTTCATTAATAAGTGCAGCTGCTTCTTCGATATAAGACTTTCTTACAATTGGCTTGGGTCTATAACTACGAATATGATCGCATTTTGTATAGCCCGAATAACTAAATTTTTGTAGCTGTGCATTTTTTGCAATATCAATAAGTACCGGACCAGGCCTACCGGTGCTCGCAATAAAAAATGCTTTTGCTAATACTTGTGGTATTTCTGTGGCGTCTGTTACTTGATAATTCCATTTAGTAATAGGTGTTGTAATATTTATGATATCTGTTTCTTGAAATGCATCGGTACCTAGTAAATGTGCATATACTTGCCCTGTAATACAAACAAGGGGCGTACTATCAATGAGTGCATCCGCTAATCCCGTTACTAAATTAGTAGCCCCGGGCCCCGATGTAGCAAATACCACACCTGTTCTGCCGCTGCTTCTAGCATAGCCTTGACCCGCATGAATGCCTCCTTGCTCATGGCGCACTAATATATGCTTGAGCCGGTCGTGGTAATCATAGAGTGCATCATAAATAGGCATAATGGCACCACCTGGATATCCAAAAATTGTATCCACCCCTTCTGCAATAAATGCCTCGAGTACCGCCTGCGATCCTGATATTTCTATAGGATGTTCAGGTGTAGCTAAAGATGGTTTTGTTAATTCTGCTTGCATCATTTTAGTATTTAAAGTTCATCTGTTACACAACCCTGCGAAGCGTCTTTTACGCACTGCGCATATTTAAACAACAAACCCTTGGTTACATTTAGCTTGGGTGCTACCCATTTTGCGCGACGCGCAGCAATGGCGTCATCATCTACTTTTAATGTCATTTTTTTAGTGGCAATATTTAATTCAATAAGATCATTGTCTTCCACGAGTGCAATTAAACCACCCACAAAAGCTTCCGGTGTAATGTGCCCTACCACAAATCCGTGCGTACCCCCACTAAAACGGCCATCCGTAATAAGTGCTACCGATTTTCCCAAGCCCGCACCAATAATAGCAGAAGTAGGTTTTAGCATTTCAGGCATTCCTGGTGCACCCCTAGGGCCTACTTGTCTTATCACCACTACATCTCCGGATTTTATACGGCCCGAATGAATGCCTGCAATTAAGTCCTCTTCACCATCAAAAACGCGGGCTGGCCCTTCAAAGAGTTCACCTTCTTTACCACTAATTTTTGCAACAGAACCACCAGTTGCTAAATTGCCGTATAAAATTTGAAGGTGTCCTGTAGGTTTAATAGGATGCGAAAGCGGTTTGATTATTTTTTGTTCATCAAAATCTAAATCAGGAACAGACGCTAAATTTTGGGCCATTGTTTTTCCAGTAACGGTTAAACAATCGCCATGTAACAAACCTTGTTGTAATAAATATTTCATCACAGCAGGTACGCCACCATACTGATGTAAATCTTGCATCAAATATTTTCCACTCGGTTTAAAATCGGCAAGTACCGGTACCTGGTCACTAATGGTTTGAAAATCGTCTTGCGTAACTACCACACCCACACTTTTTGCCATCGCAATAATATGTAGTACGGCGTTGGTACTTCCACCAAGTACCAAAATAATCGTAATCGCATTTTCAAATGCCTTACGCGTCATAATATCTGACGGCTTAATATCTTTCTCCAATAAATGAAAAATTGCTTTTCCAGCTTCTACACATTCCTGCTTTTTTTCGGCACTTAATGCAGGATTAGAAGAAGAATAGGGAAGACTCATACCTAGTGCTTCAATAGCTGAGGCCATGGTATTAGCAGTATACATACCACCGCATGCACCCGCCCCAGGACAAGCGTGTTGAATAATCCCTTTAAAGTCTGCTTCATCTAATTCGCCGGCTAATTTTTGACCAAGTGCTTCAAATGCAGAAACGATATTTAAATCTTGTCCTTTATAATGACCTGGCGCAATAGTACCACCATACACCATAATAGAAGGTCTATTTAAACGACCCATCGCAATTAAGCTTCCTGGCATATTTTTATCACAACCCGGAATCGCAATAACGCCATCATAATATTGTGCACCACACACGGCTTCAATAGAATCAGCAATAACATCTCTACTCACTAGTGAATAACGCATACCAGGTGTTCCATTACTCATACCATCACTTACGCCAATGGTATTAAAAATGAGGCCTACCATATTAGCATCCCACACTCCCTTTTTAACAATCGCCGCTAAATCATTCAGGTGCATGTTACAAGTGTTACCGTCATACCCCATACTCGCAATACCTACTTGTGGTTTTGCTAAATCGGCATCTGTTAATCCAATACCGTAATACATGGCCTGCGCAGCTGGTTGCGTTGCGTCTTGGGTAAGTGTTTTACTATACTTATTTAATTCGATTGCCATATTCATTAATTTGTACGTATTAATTTTTGATACCCCAATTGTATTTTTTTACTCGCGGTGTCGTCCCAGTTTTTCTTTGGTATTTAGCTTACAACCAGGCACTTGCTCGCCGTCCCGAAGGGTTGTATCAAATATGTGTACTTGTTCAGCCATGAAAAGTCTTTTCCGAATTTACCATTACTTAAATGGCCAAAAAGTGCAAAATTGGGCTTATTTTACATTGTATAAGAAGCATTAAATGATATTAAGTAATTGATTTTCAAATACTTAATAGACCCCTAATTACCATGCCCAACAGGAGTACCGATACGTTATTTCAGCTGATTCAGTCGTTAGAACGCGCCGAAAAGCGTCATTTTAAGCTGTTTATGAAAACCGATGCGGTTACTGGTGACCTTAAAGTGGTACAACTCTTTGATGCCCTCGAAAAAATGACCCATTACGACGAAGAGGTCCTTCTACAAAAAAACGATTTCATCCAAAAAAGCCAGCTTTCCAACCTAAAAGCCAGGCTATACCAAGAAGTACTTGCCAGCTTACGGGATCTTAAAAAAGACAGCAATATAGATTTACAATTACACGAGCAGTTAGATTTTGCACGTGTACTTTACAATAAGGGCCTCTATTTACAAAGCCTTAAAATATTAGATAAAGTAAAAGAGCTTGCGAAAGTAAACAACCAAGTTACCTATATATTACAAGTACTTTTTTTAGAAGAGAAAATTGAAGCCCTGCACATTACTAGAAGTATGCAGGACAGAGCCGATTTATTAACCAGCGAAGTTGATGATGTAAATTTAAAATTGGTTAGCATTGGAAAATTATCAAATATCTCGCTGCAACTTTATAGCTGGTATATAAAAAATGGGCACGCACGAAATCAAAATGACAAAGCTGCCATAGATATTTTATTCGATCCAGCATTAATGGATGCGGCTAAAGATTGTGAAGGATTTTATGAAAAGCTATACAAATACCAGTGTTACTGCTGGTATGCCTTTATTTTACAAGACTTTTTACTCTATTATAGGTACTGTCAAAAATGGGTGGATTTATTTGAGACTGAACCAAAAATGATTGAAATTGAAACGGCGCATTATATCAAAGGGATGCACAATTTAATGAGTGCCCACTTTGATTTACGCAACTACCATAAATTTAATGATACCATTTGTAGGTTTGAAGCCTTTACACAAACGCCTACGGTACTAGAAAATCAAAACAACAAAATACAAACATTTGTATACCTCAACCTATCAAAAATTAATCGCCATTTCATGGAAGGTACTTTTGAAGCAGGTATTGCAAGTATTCCATCCATAGAAGAAAAATTATCGGAGTATGAACTCTATTTAGACAGACACCGTGTGCTTGTATTTTATTACAAATTCGCATCCTTACATTTTGGCGCAGGCAATTATAGCATGAGTATCGACTACTTAAATAAAGTCATCGATTTAAAAGGTGATTTAAGAACCGATTTACGCTGTTATGCCAGACTATTACATCTTATTGCACATTACGAACTCGGAAACTTTGAAATTTTAGAACACTTATTAAAATCAGTAACCAGGTTTATGGCTAAAATGGAAAACTTGGGTCTTGCCGAAACCGAAATTTTTAGTTTCTTAAAACGCGCCTTCAGATTACAGCCAGATGCACTTAAACCTGCTTTTATAAAACTGTTGGAAAACCTTAAAGCAATAGAAAAAGACAAACTAGCTTCTCGTGCATTCATGTACCTCGACGTCATTTCTTGGTTAGAAAGCAAAATAGAAGGAAAAGAAGTGCAAGATATCATCAGAGATAAATACCTTAGATCTATTAAAGAATAAATTATGCTTAAAAAATTAATGAGCAGCATCCTACTCGTACAAATTTGTTTTGTAGTGGGTGCCCAAATTACAAAAGCGCCACTTGTTAAAGAAGGCGATGGTCCTTACACGCAACTAATTATTAGAGGTGTCACACTTATCAATGGTACCGGCGCCCCGCCATTTGGTCCAGTAGATATTGTGATTGAAAAAAATAGAATTGTAAAAATTCAGAACGTTGGTAGCCCAAGCTTACCCATCAATGCTGCGCGCAGACCTGTCTTAAAAGAAGGTGGTAAAGAAATTAATTGCGATGGTATGTATGCGATGCCAGGTCTTATTGATATGCATGGCCATATTGGCGGAAAAGAACAAGGCACTCCGGCAGAATATGTTTTTAAATTGTGGATGGCACATGGTATCACCACTATTAGAGACCCATCGGCGGGTAATGGTCTTTCGTGGGTATTAGAACATAAAATAAAATCTTTAGAAAACACCATTACTGCACCACGCATATTTGCTTACACAGCGTTTGGACAGGGAAGTAAAACACCTATTACGAATGCAGAAGAAGCCAGAACCTGGGTAAGAGAAAATGCAAAAAATGGTGCGGATGGTATTAAATTTTTTGGTGCACCTCCACAAGTAATGGACGCTGCTATCAGAGAAAATAAAGCATTAGGACTCCGATCTACCTGTCACCACGCACAAGTCGATGTAGCAAGATGGAATGTTGTTAATTCTGCTAAAGCTGGAATGACGAGCATGGAGCACTGGTACGGTTTACCAGAAGCTTTATTTGAAGATAAAACCATTCAAAATTTTCCTGCGGATTACAATTACAACAACGAAGAACACCGTTTTGAAGAAGCGGGAAAGTTATGGAAGCAAGCGGCCGCGCCATATACACCACACTGGAATAAAGTAATGAATGATTTATTAGCTGTAGATTTTACATTAGATCCTACTTTTAATATTTATGATGCGAACCGTGATTTACACCGTGCCCGCAGAGCCGAGTGGCATGAAAATTATACGCTTCCATCACTTTGGAAATTTTATGAACCTTCTTTTCAATCACATGGTTCTTATTGGGTTAATTGGGGAACTGAACAAGAAGTAGAATGGAAAAATAATTATAGACTATGGATGACTTTTGTAAATGAATACAAAAACAGAGGTGGCCGTGTAACTGCTGGATCTGACAATGGATTTATTTATGAAACCTATGGCTTTGGTTATATTAGAGAATTAGAACTACTTCGTGAAGCTGGATTTCATCCACTAGAAGTAATCAGATCTGCCACCTTATATGGAGCACAAGCACTGGGTCAAGAAAAAGATTTAGGAAGTGTAGAGGTAGGTAAGTTAGCAGACATTGTGATTTTGAATGCCAACCCACTTAAAAATTTGCAAGTACTTTACGGAACCGGTGCTGTGCATTTAACACCTGACAATAAAATTACAAGAATTGGAGGCGTGCAATACACTGTTAAAGACGGTATTGTATATGACGCTAAAAAATTACTACGTGATGTAAAAAATATGGTTGACGTAGAAAAGAAAAAAACAAACTGGCAGTTAAAACAACCAGGCGTAGAATAAAATAGATTGGAGCAGCTATTGAAAGCCTGCCGTTTTATTCGGCATAAATACTTTCAATAGCTGCTTTACAATTTTCCATCACCACTTTTCGCTTAAGGCTTAATTTAGGCGTCATTTCTCCAGACTCTACCGTCCATTCTTTATCCAGTAACGCAAACTTTTTAACCTGCTCTACGTGGTTAAAAAAAGTATTGTATTCGGCTATAACACTGTTGTATAGTTCAATGACTACCGGATGTGCAACAGCAGCTGCGTTTGAAGTGTAGGCAATGCCCTCTTCTTCCATCCAGCTTTTTAGCGTTCCAAAAGAAGGTACAATAAGTGCCCCTACAAATTTACGATCGGCACCTACCACCATAAACTGCTCAATAAACTGGCTTTCTTTACATTTGTTTTCGATGGGTTGCGGTGCAACATATTTCCCACCACTGGTTTTAAATAATTCTTTTTTGCGATCGGTAATTTTTAAGAAAATATCGTTTTCAAAAACACCTATATCGCCGGTATGCAGCCATCCATTTATCACGGCTTCTGCTGTTAAATCAGGGCGTTTGTAATAACCGACCATTACACTTTCGCCAGCTACACATATTTCACCATCCGCTTCAATTTTAACTTGAATGCCATTAATAACAGGTCCAACGGTACCAAATTTTGTGCCGCCTTTTGTTTTTCGGTTCACACTAATCACCGGACTATTTTCGGTAGGTCCATAACCTTCAAAAACAGGAATTTTTGCCGCATTAAATATGCGGAGTAATTTAACCTGACAAGCAGCACCACCCGTAACAATAAAAGAAACGTTACCGCCTAGTGCTTCACGCCACTTTGTAAAAATAAGTTTATTGGCAATGGCTAATTGCAAGTTGTACCAAAAACCGCCACTTTGTATATTATCATATTTTTCGCCAAGTGCTACCGCCCAAAAAAATAATTTTTTCTTGATGCCTTTTTGCTCGGCACCCTTTGCCATTATTTTTTCAAATACTTTTTCAAGTAAACGAGGAACCGTCGTAAATCCATCCGGCTTAATTTCTTTTAAATTATCACCAATGGTTTCGAGGCTTTCGGCGTAATATATAGAAATGCCACTGTACAAATAAATGTACGTAACCATTTTTTCAAAAATATGGTTGAGGGGTAAAAAGCTAAGCACTTTTGAATCAGGTGCGTCTTCAAAAGGAAAACTGTCTTTTGAAAACATCACATT
This sequence comes from Sediminibacterium ginsengisoli, assembly GCA_945901845.1. Taxonomy (GTDB): domain Bacteria; phylum Bacteroidota; class Bacteroidia; order Chitinophagales; family Chitinophagaceae; genus Sediminibacterium; species Sediminibacterium ginsengisoli_A. Next base: position 126,679 of record CAMDLR010000002.1, read on the forward strand.
GCTATAAATATTTTGATGGCTGAGCATCACACCTTTAGGCACACCTGTTGTACCTGATGTATAAATAATAGTAGCTAACTGTGTAACCGGAATTGATTTTTTAATTTGTGCCACTTCATCTAGGAGTGCTGGTGTTGCTTTTGCAGTGAGATCGCTCCAATGTGTAGCTCCTTCAATGGTATCAAACGTAAAAATTCCTTTGATAGAGGGCACTTTTGATACAACAGATTTTACTTTTTCGTATAATTCTAGGTTACTTACAAAAATGTATTGTACCGCCGCGTCGTTTAAAATAAATTCAACCTCAATGGGGTTGGTAGTAGGATACAACGGAACTAGAATGGCGCCAATTTGCTGCGCAGCTAAATCGGTAAAAACCCACTCTGGTCTATTGCCACTCATGATGGCAATTTTATCACTCCCTTCTGGTGTAAAATCTTTTCCAGAAATACCTAATGACAAAAGTCCAGCACTTAGTTTGTTTACGGTAGCAGCAACAGTAGCAGTACTATAAGGGGTCCAAACACCTTTTTCTTTAGCAGCAAGCATATCCTTTTTAGGAAAATTAGCTAGCTGGTGATCGAGGCAATCAAACAGTCGTTTCATATGCATGGCAGCAGGTTTAAACTATTCGTAAATAAGATGCGTTAACAAACCATCTCGTAATTTAGGCTCAAACCAAGTACTTTTTGGAGGCATCACATTTCCACTATCTGCAATAGAAAATAATTGATCAATCGTTACAGCATATAAACTAAATGCTGCTGCAAATTGACCACTATCTACCCTATCGGCGAGTACTTGAAGTCCTCTAATACCACCCACAAAATCCACGCGTACATCTGTGCGGGGATCACTAATGCCAAGTATAGCATCCAAAATATTGTTTTGTAAAATGGTCACATCTAAAATACCAATAGGGTCTTCGGTGAACGAACCAGCCTTAGCAGTTAATTGATACCAGCAACCATTTATATACATGCCAAATTCGTGGAGCACAGATGGACTAAATGGTTCTTTGGCCAACTGTTCAATATCAAATTTTGTTGAAACTGCTTCTATGAAGGCTTCATTTGTTAACCCGTTCAAATCTTTTACAACACGGTTATAATCCATGATATACAACTGATTGGAAGGAAACAAGGTGGTTAAAAAATAGTCCGCATTTTTTGTAGCGTTAGCACCAAGTGCAGCGCGCACTTTAGCTGCAGAAGCGGCTCTGTGGTGGCCATCTGCGATATAGGTGCAAGGAATTTCGTTATTAAAAATAGCAGTGATATTGTCAATAGTAGATGTATCATTAACCACCCAAATCGTATGCTGTATTTCATCATCTGCTACAAAATCGTAAACAGCAGATTTAGTTTTTTTCCAGTTTTCTATTAACGTATCTAAGCTTTCATTGTTTCGATACGCTAAAAAAACATTTCCGGTTTGCGCACCTGATGTTTTAATATGATTGATTCGGTCTAATTCTTTTTCAGGCCTTGTAAACTCGTGCTTTTTAATGATGTTATTTTCATAATCATCCACGCTACTTACACAAACAAGACCTGTTTGTGTCCTGCCATGCATAATTAACTGATACATATAATAGCATTCTTTAGATTCTCTAAAAAGTACATCGCGTTTAATAAATGCAGTTATATTTTCTTTTGCTTGCGCATACACTAATGCGTCATGTATATCTACTGATTCAGGAAGGTCAATTTCACTTTTGGTAACATGTAAAAAAGAGGCAGGATTTCCAGCTGCTTCTTTTTTTGCTTCAGTACTACTTAATACATCGTAAGGTTGGCTAGCTACTTGTTTTGCTAGCTGAGGCTGCGGTCGCAAAGCCTTAAAAGGTTGAATCATTGCCATGGCTCAAATATCGGCAATTCTTGTTAATTAAGGCTTGAATTTATATGAAATTGCTTTGCCAGAATATTCATCTCGTCCTAAGAGTTCCATATAAATTACATTGGGCACCCAAAAAGATCCACCATCAATTCTGACAAATAATTTTTGCAAAACAAACTCTTTATTATTGAGCAAAAAATAAACTTTGTACTGATTGTCCCTTAGAGAACACTTTAAGTAAAATACTTGTTTTTTATAGGAAACAAAATGAAGTTTAAATACACCGTTTGGAAGAGACTCATGCGTAATTCCGTAAGCAAAGGTTTGTTGAATATAGCTTAATTCTTTTTTTTCATCCCCTTCGTCATAACGTATCCAATATACATGTACCGGATTATCTTTGATTATCTGACCTTTAACATCTGTGTTTAGCGCACAAATTATTGTGTTGCTATTGGTGCTTCTTTGCAAATAAAAAAGTTGCTTAGGACCTGTTTTAGGAACTGGAAAAGAGTCTATAATATTGCCTGCAAGGCTTTGATTGGCATATAGCAAAAATGCTGCAACTACAATAGATACAATCTTTTGATACATCTTCCCCATTGTTAAAAATCAAATCTAAATCTTGTACGAATCCCTAGCTTAGTAATATACGGGTTGTTTGTATAGGTAAACCTCTTAACTAGGTCTACACGTAAAAACTTAAATATATTTCCAATACCTACACTGCCTTCAAAATAAGGGCCTTGATTGAGGCTAAAACTAGTAACAGCTCCATTGTAATTTTGAAAAGCAATTAAATCCGGATTTTTGGAAGGGTCATTTTCATCTCTTAAGCTTCCGTAAATAACCCTTGCCGCTAATTGCTCACGCAGTTTTAGTTTTTTCAATAACGGAATACGGTTAAATATCAATCCGTTAAAATAATGTTCAACAAATAAAGATGCGTATCTATCACTTACAAATTCCTGAAAATTCATAAGGTTGTATGAATTTAGCTGGTAGGCGTATGTTTGGTTTGCTCTAGGAATACTTAATAAAGGATATGGAATTTTTCCAAACATATGTCCGGCTTCAAAATTGATATCTGTAAATCCAAGTTGAGACAAGTAAAAACGTTTATCAAAAGTGAAACTAATTTTTTGGTAATTATAATTACTACCCATCACCCCTTTCAACCCTGCGGTATAATTGAGGGTTAGTATGGGGTATTTATTGACCATCGCCACTCGGTAAACCTTTCCTTGAAAAAACTGTTCGTGTGGAGCCCATCTAATTTGTCCAGTAATTTCTGATGTGTTAACCTCGGGAACGACCACTGTTTGACCATTTTTTACCGTTTGATACACTAAACCTCCTGCTGCTGCATGCTTCCAATTTCTAAATCCAATGGTGTAGGATAACCTGCTAGGTAATTCATGAACATAATCTATTCTAAAATATTTATTATAGGTCCACTTGTCGTTGAGCCCTCTTTTAAATGAAAGGAAAATATTATCCTCCGATACAAACTCCAAATCTTGGCCTGGTATTTTAGTTTCTTGCTGGTAACTAGCGCGCACAAAATGCATGGGAAATGCATATATCGATTGATTGTTTAAGGAGTAGGTAGCGCCACCATAATATTTCCATCTTTCATCTTTAAAACCATAAGCACCATAGCCTTCAAAGTAGATACGCTTACTTAATTTGGGCGTTGTACGGCCACCTACCCTGAGTCTAAATCCTTCTATTGGATTAAAACTATAAAAAGTAGCAGCAGGACCAATATCAAAAGGGCCAATAGCAGTATAGCCTGCTACTAAAAGTGTTACAACAGCCATCGTTCTTCGAAAAGAAGGCATTTTTTCTAGGCTATCGATATTACTGTAAACTTTTGATTCTGCTTTTGTTAAAGTATCATGTCTATTGGTGTTCCAAAAGGCCTCTGTGTAATTGGCTGCATCCGCTTTAACAACTAGTGAAGGGCCAGTATATACCGAATCGGGAAGCGCTTTATTAATCGTGTAATTTTTATGGGAAACTGTTCGGCCACCAAATATACCACCCTTACTATTTTTTGTAAGTGCCGCTTCTGTAAATGCGGTACTCTTGATTAAGTGATATCTACTATCTGAACCTTGTTCAAAATCTAAATCTATATTTAATTCTCTAACAAAATTTATATTGGCATTTTTACTAATAAACATGGTCATTTTTTGAACACCATAATTACCATCAAGTGTAATATACATGGTACCTCTAAACAACAAATCGTTCGTGTTACGCGGCGTAAAGTAAAGCTTTACTAACTTTTGTCCATTCGCGTCAGTAATGGTGTCCCTTATGTAATACATATAAAATGTAGGTGCAACATCTGCGATGGGACTTAAAAATTCATGGGTAAATAAAGGAATATTATTTTCATAAATATTAACATCCATCACAAGCCTATTTAAATAGGTACTTACACCATCATTATCTACGTAGTCACCAAAGTTAACGCGCTTTTGCGCAAGTAAAATATCTTTGGTTTTCTCTGGTGATTTTCTAAAATAATGTGTAGATAAACGTTCTTCTAAATAAATAGGGATGAGTGTTTTACCAATTACTTTTTGAGTATCTCGGTTGTCAAATAAAAACTGATACTTTTTTAAGAGTTTACTATTTGTAATTTTTTCAGGAATTTTGCTAAGCGATAATTCTACCTTATCATATTCTTCGTATTGGATATAATCGTAACTATCGGGTCTATTAAGTGGCTTATTCGCAATCACTCTTTTAATAAGGTCTACAGCTGGATTGTTTTTATTTTTATAGGGTGCTCGTTTGTTTGTAGAAACTGTTACATTATTTGAAAGCAAAGGATCCACTTCCATGATAAAATCTATCACCTGCGATCTGCCAACTTGGATATTTTTAGTGATTGTTTTGTAGCCAACATAGGAAATTTTAATGCTAGCAATTTGATTGGCGCCCACGAGCTTGTATTTGCCAGCACTATCTGTTACCGTTCCCCTTCCATTTTTAAAAACAATCGTTGCAAAAGGGATGGGCGCGCCACTATTTAAATCTTTTACAACACCAGTAATGATCGTTTGTTGTGCAGTTGCTTCCTTAGTAAAAAAGACTAACGTTAATAGGATAAAAAAATATTTGATGATTTTTTTATCCATGAGCAGATGCAAAGTGTTTCATGAGTTCACAAAATATTTGAACGCTAGACAGCGGCATAGCATTGTACATACTTACACGCACACCTCCTACGGTCCTATATCCTTTAACACCAACCATGCCTTCCGCTTTACATAAACTTAAAAAGCTTTCTTCTAAACTTTGATCTTTTAAAAAGAATACGGCGTTCATTAAACTTCTATCTTCTTTTGCAACACGCACTTCAAAAACAGGTAATGAATCGATGGTTTGGTATAACAAATTTGATTTTGCTGTATTGCGGAGTTGCATTTCAGGAAGGCCACCCTCTTCAATAATCCAACGAAGCGTTAATAAACTTACATAGATTGCAAAAACAGGTGGCGTATTCATTAAAGAACCAGCCGCAATATGTTTTTGATAATCCATGATGGTAGGAATTTTTCTAGCCATTTTTCCTAGTATTTCCTTTTTTACAACCACCATATTTACACCAGCAGCACCCATGTTTTTTTGAGCACCCGCATATATCAGCGAAAACTGATTAAAGTTACGAGGCGCATAAAATATATCACTACTCATATCTGCAACCAGCGGTGTTGTTGTATTTGGGAGGTTATGCCACTGCGTTCCTTCTACGGTATTATTGGTGGTAAAATGCAAATATTTAGATGCAGGATCTACCACAAAATTTTTATCAATGCGGGTATGATTGTTTGGTGTACTGTCTGTTACGATATCAATGTTTCCAAAGTTTGCTGCTTCTTTGATGGCCTTATTACCCCATATGCCATTGTCACAATAGGCAGCCGTTTCATGCGTATCGAGTAAATTCATGGGTACTTGCATAAACTGTGTGGTAGCACCTCCATGCAAAAACAACACTTCATAATCATCTCCAATTTGCATTAGTGATTTTACAGATTGCACTGCTTCATGCATAACATCTTGAAAAAGTGTAGTTCGGTGACCTATTTCTAAAATGGATAAACCAGAACCTTCAAAATTAATAATGGCTTCTGCTGCTTTTTGCATTACAACAGGCGGTAAAATAGAGGGTCCAGAATTGAAATTATGCAGTTTCATTTTCATTGAGGGCTTTGATAATGGTATCGTCATGAAAATCTGTTACTCCACCTGAAACGGCATATTTCATAGCATCTGAAGCAGAAACATTAACTAATAATTTAATATTAGTTTTTGGGATGATATAGGTAATACCTGAAATAGCGTAAGAATGTGGGACATACACAGTAACATGATCGGGCAACCCAAACTCTGTGTTTGTAGGCTGGGTAATAAATCCTATGCGCCAAACGCCCGATACGTCTACATTAACAAGTACGGGCTTATCAAATTTCTTTTTATTGCCTGCAAATGCCTCTAAAAAGTCTTTAACGGATGAATAAATGATCTTAATGCCTGGGGTTCTTTCTAGAACGGTGTCAAAAATAGACACCAATCTTCCCACCACAAACAAAGAAGATAACCAACCCACAAGCAACACCAGAAGAACCACTACCACAAAGCCCAACCCTGGAATTTTATCTAAAGATCCGTCTAATTTTTTATCTAATAAACTGGGAAACAGTGTATTAATTAGATTAGGTAAAAATCCATCGACCCATTGAAATAAGCCAAGTACTACCCATATGGTAACAGCTATTGGGGTTAAAACAATAAGTCCCTGAAAGAAAAATTGAACCAAGCGATTAATTGTGACCTTGGCTCTAAGCTGCTTATACCTGGTATTCATTGTAAAAATTTAGGTGCAAGTTAATGTATAGTTTGCTCAAACTACCGTTCATCAAAATTACGGATAAATTTAATGGGAAACTTTGGTTACATAAAAAGTTTTCATAGTTTTGCAACCTCAATTCAAAAATGGAAACGCAAGAAAGAATTATACTTAAATCACATGAACTTTTTATGCTATATGGCATCAGAAGTGTGAGCATGGATGAAATTGCCAACCACCTAGGTATGAGCAAAAAAACCATCTATCAGTACTTTAAAGACAAAGATGCACTGGTAGAAGGGGTCATCAATATTGAAATTCAAAGACACCACGATGAATTTAGCAGGTATGCTGCTATCAGCGAAAATGCAATTCACGAAATTTTTTTAGCACTCGATACCGCACAAGAAATGTTCAAACACATGAACCCTTCCGTGATGTTTGACTTACAAAAATACCATAGCACCGCTTTTGAAACATTTAGAACACACAAAAACACATTCTTTTACGACATCATAAAAGCAAATATTGAAAGAGGGAGATCTGAAGGATTCTTCAGAAAAGAACTAAACGTTGACGTATTAACAAGATTAAGACTTGCCAATATGTTTTTGATGTTTGACTTTGAACACTTTCCATCCAATAAATTCACAGCTATTGAAATAATCACAGATACAACTGATAATTTTTTACATGGTTTGGCTACCCAAAGTGGATTACAAGTAATTGATCAATACAAGCAAGAAAGAAAAAAATAAATGAATATGAACAGAAAAAAGATATTGGTTGTAAGCCTTATGCTATCGCTCATTACGTTTGCAGGTATAGCAACTGCACAAACAAAAAATGAATTTAGCATAGCGCAGTGTGTCGAATTTGCTAACAAAAACAACCTACAAGTAAAAAATTCGCTCCTAACCATTAAAAGTCAGGAAGCCATTAATAAAGAAGTGACCGCTTCTGCTTTACCAACTGTAACTGCAACCGTTGGTGGTGTAAATTATTTAGAACTTCCAGTTTCGCTTTTACCAGGTGAAATTTTTGGGGGAGCGGCAGGCAGTTTCATCCCGGTAAGATTTGGTACCAAATTCAATGCTAATGCAAGTATACAGCTACAGCAACTATTATTTGATGGTCAAGTTTTTGTGGCGCTTCAAGCCCGCAGAGCTACCATTGAGCTCCAGCAAAAATCAGCAGAAGTTACCGAGGAAATGATAAAAACCAATATTCACAAAATCTATTACCAGTTGGTTGTAAGCAAAACACAAATTGCATTACTAGATGCGAATATTGAAAGGCTTCAAAAATTAGAGCACGACTCAAAAGAGCTATATAAAAATGGATTTGTAGAGAAATTAGATCTCGATAAAATTGCTGTGCAAATTGCCAATTTACAAACGGAAAAATTAAAGGCCTCAAACGGAATTGAACTTGGATATATTGGTCTTAAAACTTTAATGGGCATGCCTGTTAAAGATACCCTAGTGCTAACAGATAAAATTTCAGAAGATCAAATCACAACAGATGTAGCTAACAATCAAGATTATGCATACACCGATCGCAAAGAATTTCAAGCCGTAAGCTTAGGCAAAAAACTAAATGAGTACAATATCAAAAGATACCAATTAAGTTATTTACCCACTATCGCCATGTCGGGCGCATTTACCAAAAATGCCCAAAGAAATCAGTTCAACTTTTTTAAAGGAGGTGACTGGTTTACAACCAGTTTTGTTGGCCTTAACATAAGTGCACCCATTTTTGATGGATTTGCCAGAAAAGCGAGGATCACAAAAGCAAAAATTGATTTACAACAAACCGAAAATCAATTACAAAATTTAAGACTTACCATTGACGCAGAGGTAACGCAAGCAAAAATGAATTTTGCAACGGCTATTAGTACACTTAGCTACCAAAAAAAGAATATGCAATTGGCAGAATCAGTGTATGCGCAAACAAAAAAGAAATATGAAATAGGAACCGGATCCAATATGGAAATCACTGCTGCCCAAACAGATTTAGTAACGGCACAATCCAATTATATTGGTGCCATGTACAGTGCTATCATTGCTAGGGTCGATTACTTAAAAGCAACCGGAAAATTATAATTAAAATAATACGTAAATAAATATACCATGCAAGCATTTATTAAAATCTCACTTGTTAGCGTTTTAGTCACATTTTCGGCATGTACCGGAAATGAAAAAAGTGGAAGTTTAAACGATAAAAAAAATAAACTAGCTGCACTTAAAAAAGAAGTTAGTGCATTAGAATCAGAAATTACAAAACTAGATACAGCAGCTGCCAATCAGGCAACCGGTAAACTTGTTGTTACAGCAGTGCTTACTGCTCAACCATTTAATCACTACATTGATTTACAAGGTAAAATTGAGTCCGAGAGTGTTTCGTATGTAACAGCTCGCGGCGGTGGGGGACAAGTAAAAGGTATTTTTGTGAAAAGAGGTGATGTAGTACCCAAAGGAAAGTTGATCGTAAAATTAGATGATGCGATTCAACGTCAGGCATTGATTGCTGCAGAGCAAGGGCTACAAACACTAAAAACACAATTATCTTTTGCAAATACATTATTACAAAAACAAAAGAACTTGTGGGAACAAAATATTGGAACAGAAGTACAACTAATATCTGCAAAAAACAATGTTGAATTATTAGAAAATCAACTTAAAACAGCGCAAGAGCAAGTAAAAATAAGCCGCGAGCAAGTAGTATTTACGTCGGTATTTAGTGACGTAGATGGTGTTGTAGAAGAAGTGAACGTGCGTGTAGGTGAAATTTTTATAGGTCCTGGTCAAATAAAAATAGTAAACACCACTAAATTAAAAGTAACAGCAGAAGTACCTGAAAACTACAGCCAACGTGTTAAAACAGGAACCAAGCTTGTCATTAACCTTCCTGATTTACAAAAAAGTATTCAGGCCCAAATTTCGGTGGTAGGTAAAATCATCAATCCAAATTCTAGAAGCTTTTATATTGAAGCCAAAGTAGCTGCCGATAAAGATTTAAGACCCAATCAAATTGCACTCGTTCAAATTTTAGATTACAGCACCGAAAATGCCATTGCTATTCCTGTAAACACTTTACAAAATGACGAAACAGGTAAATATGTTATGGTTGCTGTTAATGAGAAGGGTAAATTAATTGCCCGCAAACGTATGGTAACAGTAGGTGAATTCTATAAAGATCAATTAGAAATTAAATCGGGTTTACAAGCAGGTGATCAAATTGTAACAGAGGGATTCCAGAGTTTGTATGATGGACAGTTGATTGTACTTGCTAGTAAATAATTAGAATACGAATAAAAATATTGTATGCAATTCACAGAAAATATAAAAGCCAAATTCAAAGAGTTTGGACCTACCACATGGAGTATCAAAAACAAAACATCCATTTATTTGGTGATTTTGTTTGTGAGCCTTGCGGGTATTTATCAGTTTGTTACACTGCCTAAAGAGCAGTTTCCAGACATTGTCATTCCTACCATTTATGTACAAACTGTGTATGTAGGTAACTCTCCAAAAGATATCGAAAATCTAGTTACAAGACCTATCGAAAAGCAGATCAAAAGTATTACCGGTGCGAAAATTAAAAAATTCACTAGTAATTCGCAGCAAGACTTTTCGGCAATCATGGTGGAGTTTGATACCGATGTAAAAACCGAAATAGCCCTTCAAAAAGTGAAGGATGCCACAGATAAAGCCAAGCAAGACCTCCCAAAAGACTTAACTATTGAGCCAACGGTCATAGAAGTGAGTTTTAGTGAGCAGCCCATTATGTCTGTAAACTTAAGTGGCGATTTTGATTTACCACGTCTAAAAAAATATGCCGACGATTTAAAAGATAAACTAGAAAATCTACCACAAATTAATAGAGTAGATATTGTAGGTGCTCCTGAAAGAGAGTTTCAAATTAACCTAGACAACTACCGTGCACAAAGCGCTGGCATTACTTTTGATGATATTACCTATGCCATTCAAAGAGAAAATATGGACATCTCTGGTGGTTTACTAGAAGTAGGTAATATGAAAAGGTCCCTACAAATAAAAGGGCAACTTAAAACAGCTGGCGATATCGCCAATATCATTGTAAGAAACACCAGTGGTGCTCCTATTTACCTTAAAGATATTGCTACCATTGCAGATACCACTAAAGAACGTGAAAGCTTTGCACGACTAGATGGCAAAAACGTGGTAACACTTAATATCATTAAAAGAAGTGGCGAAAATTTGATTGAGACTTCGGATGGAGTAAAAAAGATGGTAGAAGAAGGTAAAGGAAGTATTTATCCGAGCAATTTAAAAGCCGTTATTTCTGGTGACCAGAGTATAAAAACAAGAAGTTCATTTAATGAACTCGTAAATTCTATTATCATTGGATTTATTTTAGTACTTATTGTACTTATGTTTTTTATGGGCGTAGTAAACGCATTTTTTGTGGCACTTTCTGTACCACTAAGCATGTTTGTTGCCTTTGTATTTTTACCCGGCGCCGATTTAATTGTTGGTACACACGTTACCCTCAATTTTATTGTACTATTTGCACTACTATTTGGACTTGGTATTATTGTGGATGACGCCATTGTGGTGATAGAAAATACCCACCGCATATTTGTAGAAGGTAAGGGCAAATTAAGTGTCAATAATGCTGCAAAAATGGCAGCAGGAGAGGTTTTTATACCAGTACTAGCTGGAACTATCACAACACTTGCTCCATTTTTCCCGCTCCTATTTTGGCCCGGTATCATTGGTAAGTTTATGGTGTACCTCCCTACCATGCTCATATTTACGCTAGCAGCGTCATTAGTAGTTGCCTTTATTATCAACCCTGTATTTGCGGTTGATTTTATGAATCACCCAGAAACAGATAATAAAGAACCTAAATCTGGCATCTTTAAAAAGAAAGGATTTTGGATTGCTATTGCTCTTGGCCTTTTATTGGATATTGCAGGTGCTCCATTTTTTGGAAACTTATTAATTACGTTCATGCTACTTGTTGTATTAAACAGGTATTTCATTACAGATGCGATTCACAATTTCCAAAACAAAGCCCTTCCGTGGATCATGAATCATTACGAATCATTATTAAAGTGGGCTTTAAAAGGTTGGAGACCTGTACATTTATTAATAGGTATTATCGCGTTATTTTTTGTTTCGTTGTTTGTATTTGTAGGATCCATTATTGGCGGAAGAATTCCAGTAACTTTTTTTCCTAAAGGAGATCCTAACCAACTATTTGTATACCTTAAATTACCGGTAGGATCTGATGTTCGTTACACTGATTCTATTACGCGTGTATTAGAAGGCAGGGTTAATAAAGTATTAGGTACTGACAATGGAAAAACAAATCCAATTGTAGAAAGTGTTATTAGTAACGTAGCTGTTAATGCCGCGGACCCTACTAGTGGTGACCGTACCACAAGAAGTGAACTTGGTCGTATACAAGTATCGTTTGTGGAATATGAAAAAAGAGACGGCACAAGCACAGCTCCTTACCTAGAAAAAGTAAGACAAGCGGTGCAAGGCATTCCTGGAACAGAAATAAGTGTAAACCAAGAAAGTGGCGGACCACCAACCGACCCTCCAATCAACATAGAAATTGCCAGTGAAGATTTTGATGCCATGATTAAAACGGCTTCTTCACTAAAAAATTATCTAGACTCTATTCGCGTTCCGGGTGTAGAGGAGCTTAAAATGGATGTGGATTTAAAAAATCCAGAAATCACGTTAAGTATCGATAGAGAACGTGCTTTAATTGAAGGTGTTTCTACTGCCCAAATTGGTATGCAAATTAGAACCGCATTATTTGGTAAAGAAATTTCAAAAATCAAAGAAGGTAAAGAAGAATATAAAATTCAGTTACGCAACAACGCGATTCAGCGAAAGAGCTTAACGGATTTATTAAACATGCGTATCTCATTTAGAGATATGGCTTCTGGTGGCGCCGTTAAAAACATTCCTATCAGTGCACTTGTAAAGGTAGATCCAACAAGTACACTAGGAAGTGTTAAACGTAAAAACCAAAAGCGTTTAATTACACTACGCTCCAATGTGTTAACCACCGAAGGTTACAATGCCACTGGTGTTAACCAAGTAATTGCTAAACATATTGCGGATTTTAAAGGCGTTACAGATGCTGTAACCATTAAGCAAACTGGTGAAGGTGAACAACAAGCAGAAACCGTTGCCTTTTTAGGAAAAGCACTTTTAATTGCACTGATGCTCATTTTATTTACGCTTGTGCTACAATTCAATTCGGTAAGTAAATCGGTAATCATTTTAAGTGAAATCTTATTTAGTGTAATTGGTGTGTTTTTAGGTTTCGCAATAACTGGCATGGAAGTATCAGGCCTCATGACCGGACTGGGTATTGTAGGTCTTGCTGGTATTGTGGTTAAAAACGGAATTCTAGTGATTGAATTTGCCGACGAATTAAGAAGCAGGGGTATGAAAACCAGAGACGCGATTATTCAGGCAGGTAAAACAAGAATTATTCCGGTACTATTAACTGCAGTAGCTGCGATACTTGGTTTTATTCCAATAGCCATTGGTTTTAACATCAACTTTATCACTTTATTTTCTGAATTAAACCCGCATATCTTTTTAGGTGGCGATAGTGTTGCGTTTTGGAAACCACTTAGCTGGACCATTATATTTGGACTTGCATTTGCGTTTTTCATGACACTTATTATTGTTCCAAGTATGTACTTGATTGCTGAGCGCCTTCGCAGACCGATGCGTAAAATGTTTGGTGGGACCTGGATTAGTTTTTTAGGTATTCCTCCATTTACATTTATCTTCTTATTTTTAATGGTGGCTGCAATGATCAAGCAAAAAATAAAAGTGAAAGCAAGAAAAAACAAATTACGAAACGCAGGCGAAACCTTTGTAGGTAGCTGGTTTTAAAATAAAATGTTATGATACAAAATCACGAAATCGATTACAAAATCTATGGAGAAGAAATGCAGTATGTGGAGGTTGAATTAGACCCTAACGAATCTGCAATTGCCGAACCAGGCGCTTTTATGATGATGGACGATGGCATTCAAATGGAAACACTATTTGGTGACGGTAGTAATCAACAGTCTAGCTTTTTAGGTAAACTGATGAATGCCGGAAAACGTTTATTGGTCGGTGAAAACCTTTTCATGACAGCGTTTACCAATACAACGGGCGGTATTAAAACCGTAAGTTTTGCATCACCGTATCCGGGTAAAATTATTCCGCTTGATTTATCGAGGTACCAAAACAAAATTATTTGTCAGAAAGATGCATTTTTATGCGCTGCAAAAGGCGTAAGTGTGGGTATCGAATTTCAACGTAAACTAGGTACTGGCTTATTTGGTGGTGAAGGATTTATCATGGAAAAATTAGAAGGTGATGGTATGGCTTTTTTACACGCCTGTGGTCATGTGGTACAAAAACAATTACAAGAAGGTGATTTATTAAAAATTGACACCGGCTGTATTGTAGGTTTTACTTCTAGTGTTCAATATAATATTGAATTTATTGGCGGTATTAAAAACAGCATTTTTGGAGGCGAAGGTTTATTTTTTGCAACGCTCAGGGGACCAGGTACTGTTTGGATTCAAACCCTACCTATTAGCCGACTAGCTGGCCGAATTTTACAATACGCTACAACATCTAGAAGAGAAGAAGGCAGTGTACTTGGTGGCATTGGTAATATATTAGATGGCGATGGCTGGAGATAATTCAAAAAACCAAGATTCGCTCAAAGCATTTTTTGATAAAAAAGTTGCGGTTTACAATCAGGTAAGTTTTATTAAAGACGACCCTATTTGTATACCGCATTTGTTTTCAAAAAAACAAGACATTGAAATTGCCGGTTTTTTTGCAAGCATTTTTGCATGGGGTAATAGAACCACTATTATACAAAAATCCAAAGAGCTTATGCAGCTAATGGATAATATGCCACATGAATTTTGTACAGGACATCAGGAGTCTGACCTCAAAAAATTACTAGCCTTTAAACACCGCACATTTAACACCACCGACTTACTATATTTTATCGAATTTTTGAAAACGCATTATAGTGCGCACGAAAGTTTAGAAACTGCTTTTTGTTTAGCACCAGACAATAACCCAGCAGCGAGGCTTCATCATTTTCATCAGTATTTTTTTTCACTCCCTGATGCCCCACCCCGAACCAAAAAGCATATTGCAACACCAATTAAAGGTTCCACTTGTAAACGCCTTAACATGTACCTCAGGTGGATGGTTCGTAAAGACAATAAAGGCGTTGACTTTGGTATTTGGAACCGCATTAAGCCCAGCGAACTTATTTGCCCTATTGATCTTCATGTTGCGCGGGTTGCCAAAAGATTCCAATTACTAGACCGTACAAAAATAGACTGGCAAGCAGGTTTAGAACTAACCCAATACCTCAAAACACTTGACCCAAAGGACCCCGTAAAATATGACTTTGCTTTATTTGGACTAGGTGTCATAGAAAAGTATGTGTAATTTAATAGTATGGAATTAAGCCTCGAAACCATAGAAAAACTGGACCGTGGAGCGTTAATACAATTAATTAACGAATGGATCACCCAAGACTTTAAAAAGCTGCTACTAGTGCTATACCGCCTTGATGTTAGCGAGAAAAAACTAAGTCAACTAATAGCAGAAAATAAGGGCATTGATGCTGCCAATATTATTGCCACCCTCATCATTGAACGCATTGCTGCAGCCAAGGCTTCTCGGGAAAAGTACAAAATGGACCCTTCTAGCATCCCAGAAGACGAAAAATGGTGAATATTTAACAGAAAAATACGTCAAAATCTGTAATAATGTATAACTTTATAGGATAAACCTAAAACACTTTTTATGAAAAAAATAATGATGCTTGCTGTTGCAGCTTTACTAACTACAGGTGCTGTATTTGCATGTGATGGTAAAAAAGATTGCACTAAATGCAAAAAAGAAGAAAAGAAAGCTTGTGGTAAAGACTGCAAAAAATGCAAGAAAGACACAAAAACTGCAAGCGTTGTAAAAAAATAATTTTACAACCTGATATTAATAAAAAAGCCGCTTACGAGTAAGCGGCTTTTTTATTTTCACAGACTACTTATAATAATTTGGCTATAGAAAGTAAATCAAAAACTTCATGCGTTGCTTTTACATGCGGTGTTGCGCCAATATGATTTACAAAAATAGTATCCATTCCTGCATTGATGCCACCTTTAATGTCGGCGTCTTGGTTATCGCCAATCATAATACTAGTAGTAGCAGTGGCGCCCGTTTTAGCAAATGCGTAATCAAAAATTTCTTTGTTAGGCTTTAAACTATTACTTGCTTCGGAGGTAATAACGGCACCAAAATACGGCGCCAGGCCAGCATGTTTAATTTTTTGATGTTGCACATTTTCAAACCCGTTGGTCACAAGGTGCATCTGATACCCTTTACTTTGCAAATAAGTGAGTAGCTCGGTAGTACCATCAAACAACCCTTTTTTGGTAGGTAGTACTTCTAAAAAATCTAGTGACATTTGTCTAGAGAGTGTTTCGTCGGCAATTTTATATTCTAGAAGTGCTAACCACATTCGTTTCCACTTTAATTCTTCTTGCTTAATAAAACCCTTGGTATACCTATCCCATAAGCGGTGGTTGTGGGCGCTGTAATGATCAAAAAAATGATCAAAGCTTTCTATCCCTTTAGCTGCTAAGTTGTGCGAAGTATATAGGTCGTGCAGGCTTTCTTTGGCATTGGTTTCAAAATCCCAAATAGTATGATCGAGGTCAAAGAAAAGGTGCTGGTATTTCATGACTCAAAGTTAAACTAGTTTTCCAAAAAAAATATGTTACTTCGTAGTATGATAGTTGTAATTACAGGCGCCTCAAAAGGAATAGGGAAAGCAGTAGCCACTGCCTTTGCACAAAAAAGTGCTACACTCCTACTTTGTAGTAGAGGTGAAGCCTCCTTATACAATACGGTTTCTGAATTACAAACTGCCTACCCAGATGCAATTATTAAAGCAAGGCCCACCGATATGTCCAACGAAGCGGATGTTACCGCTTTTGCGGCCTGGGTCTTAGAAAAAGGAACGCCAGATATTATCGTAAACAATGCGGGTCATTTTGTACCCGGCAGTATTTACAATGAAGCGCCTGGTTCATTAACCTCCATGATTGAATCAAACTTATATAGTGCCTATCATTTAACAAGAGCATTACTTATGCCAATGATGGCCGCTAAAACCGGACATATTTTTAATATTTGCTCCATTGCTTCACTTCACGCATACGCCAATGGCGGTAGTTATAGCATTAGCAAGTTTGCACTAGCAGGATTCACAAAAAATTTACGCGAAGAATTAAAGCCGCATGGCATTAAGGTAACTGGTGTATATCCTGGAGCTGTTTATACGGCTAGTTGGGACGGATCGGGTGTTGATCCTAAAAGAATTATGGAAGCTGCTGATGTTGCTACTATGATTACAGCAGCAGCTTCATTATCTATCACAGCAGTTGTTGAAGATATTGTTTTAAGGCCTCAGTTAGGCGACTTATAATATAGGAATCTATTAGCCAATTAAGCCCAAGTAGCAAGTACGGTTACACCACCTTTTACCACCTCATTAAGTGCCACATTAATTTTAGTGCCTACGGGTAATAAAATATCTACGCGGCTACCAAATTTAATAAAACCGTACTCGTCGGTTTGCTTAACCTCTTGTCCTACTGTGGTATAATTACAAATACGCTTGGCAAGTGCACCCGCAATTTGTTTGTATAAAATAATACCTCGGTTATTTTCTACCGCAACACTCCATCTTTCATTTTCGGTAGAAGATTTTGGATGCCATGCGACCAGGTACTTTCCTTTGTGGTACTGGTTATACACCACTTTACCGCTCATTGGATTTCTATTCACGTGCACATTGGCTGGGCTCATAAATACACTTACCTGAATACGTTTGTCTTTAAAATATTCTACATCCGTAATTTCTTCAATCACCACTACTTTACCATCGGCAGGACAAATAATTTGATTGTCGTTGATGGTTAACGTTCTATTAGGAATTCTAAAAAATGAAATAATGAATAGAAAAAAGAAAAGCGTTAGTCCAAAAATAGCCCCTGCAATTCTTGGGCAACAAGTTCCGAGATAAGAAATTGAAATTAAATTAATCACGCCAAAAATTAAGGCAGTAATTCCTATGGTACGGTAACCTTCGCGGTGAATTGTCATAATGGTAATTTGTGGTGCAAATGTAAAGTAAAATCTATTGCGTAAAAAGGGTAAGTATAAGCCATACACTAGGGCCTGCTAGTAACAAAGAATCAAAACGATCAAAAAAACCACCATGCCCTGGCAAAATATGGCCACTATCTTTAACACCGGCCATTCTTTTAAACTTACTTTCTATCAAATCGCCAATAGTGCCAGTTATTGCAGCCGTTGCACTCACTATAACAAGTGTTTGATAAGAAAGATCCGTGAGCTCTTTACCTAATAATACAACCGCAAGCACCGCAAGAATGGCTCCACCAATGGTTCCCTCCCATGTTTTTTTAGGAGACACCACAGAAAGCGGTGTTTTACCTATAAATGAACCTACAACATAGGCCATGGTATCATTGATCCAAATACTAACTATAACAAGCATGGGTAACACATAATATTGTGTGGTACCTAACACTGAGGCCCAATGTGCAGATGCTAAATGTGTAATCGCAAAAAAGCTAGCAGTCATATACGCAAGTCCAAACAAGCTATACAATACGTGGGCTGTTTTAGTATGAATGGTTGGGGTGTTTTTTGTGAGTTTACTGTATTCAATTAAGCAACCTGTGTGCACAATTAAAAAAAGTATAATAAAACTATTGATGCTGAAAAAAATAGCACCGAGCATGACCAATACAAAAATAATTGCTGAGAAAGCCCTTGTTTTAAAAGTTTGAGGATCAAGTGCCATGCAAAAAATTATACGGTAAAGTCCAAATGTTCTGATTGCTGATCAATGAGTTCGCGCGCAAATAAAACCATGTCGTGAGGTACATAGAGTTGTATATCACCAAACATAGGATAACTACTGTCTTGCTTATTTAATAATTGCACAGGCACATCATTGTCTGCAAGCAAGCCTTCAATAATGGAAGCTTCTGCAAAAACACGTGTACTAAATATTTTTTCCCAAGACATAATATATGATTCAGTAAATGAGACCAACTACAATTGTAAAGTTACAATGGTTTAGCCAATGTAGCGCTATACTTTTTAAGTGCATTAAACGAGAACCATAATATCAGGAGCCCATTAAGCCCAGACAAAATGGAAAAGTTTTCATCCATGGCCTTTTCTATTGATTTACCCTGTAACGTAACAATATAGAGCTGCGTTACAATGAGTCCGTTGTTTAAAAAATGCATCAATATACTGAGCCAAATATTTTTAGTTTGATAAAAAAGTAATCCGAGTACAATACCAAGTGCAGTTCTAGACAAAAAACCAAAAAATGAAAAATGTATCGCACTAAATAATACACTCGTTATAATAATACCTACCCAAACATTTTTTGTCCAACCAATAAATAGGGGCTGAATGGTAGACCTAAATAATATTTCTTCAAAAATTGCGGGCGCCAACGCCATCACAAATAGTGCTGTAATATAATCTAGCACACTATCCATGCGGGCCATATTGAGCATCAGTGTTTTATAGTTTTGCTCTAATGCTTTTGCTTGTTCTAATAATTTTGCAGGCAGATAAATATGCTGGTTGATTTCTGCAAGTGCACCACTCAGCAAAATGCCGCCAAGAGCAATAAACGCGGTATACAATACTAATTTTGGGCCAGCAATACGCGAAAAACCAAGTGCGGATATGGTGCTTTGCGAATCCTTTTTATTAATGCGCGTAAAAATCATGGCAGGAAAAACAAACGCAATTAGGGTAGCGCCCAAATTGAGGATTTTTGAAAGGCCCGCATTGGCCGGTAAATTAAGAAGTGCAGGCACTTCTAATAATTTACAATGTAGTAGTTGGCTACCTACAAGCGTTAATAAATAGGTACCAACAATCATAAATAGGCCCAAAAGGCCCATTAAAAAAACAAATTGAATCGGATAACTATAGGTTTGTTTCATGAGTTGAAAAATAAGCTTGTAAATTTGTGCGCCAACCGTAAAGCCAATCTAATGCGTGTCTAAGATAAGACTTGAACCACTCATAGCAAAAAGCGGTTAAACAATATATAACCATGGTTAAAATAGATACAATAGAACTGCCCGATTTTCCGCTTTTGTTAGCGCCCATGGAAGATGTGAGTGACCCTCCCTTTAGAGTGGTGTGTAAAGAAAACGGAGCAGATTTAATGTACACCGAATTTATTAGTAGCGAAGGCCTCATTAGAGACGCCATCAAGAGCCGTAAAAAACTAGATATTTTTGATTACGAAAGACCCGTAGGGATTCAAATATTTGGAGGTGATGAAGACAGTTTGGCACTTGCTGCAAAAATTGTAGATGTTACCAACCCCGATTTACTAGATATTAATTTTGGGTGCCCCGTAAAAAAAGTAGCCTGCAAAGGTGCAGGTGCAGGTGTTTTAAAAGACCTAGATTTAATGGTACGGTTAACGTCGGCGGTTGTAAAGGCCACTAAATTACCCGTTACGGTAAAAACAAGATTGGGTTGGGATGAAGACAGTAAAAATATTGAAGAAGTAGCGGAACGCCTGCAAGACGTAGGTATTAAAGCACTCAGCATTCACGGACGTACCCGCGCACAAATGTATAAGGGCGAAGCCGATTGGACGTTAATTGCCAAAGTAAAAAACAACCCACGCATTCATATTCCCATTTTTGGAAACGGAGATATTGATAGCCCACAAAAAGCAGTGGCGTATAAAAATAAATATGGCGTAGATGGCGTCATGATTGGTAGAGCCGCTATTGGATATCCATGGATTTTTAGAGAAATCAGGCACTATATTAAAACCGGAGAAATCATGGCAGCGCCAACCGTAGCAGAACGTGTAGCGGTTTGCAAACAACACTTAATACAATCCGTTGCTTGGAAAGGACCTGTGGTGGGTATCAACGAAATGAGAAGACATTACGCCAATTATTTAAAAGGTTTACCGGGCATTAAAGATTATAGAAGTAGGCTGGTTACTATTAAAGAAAGTGAAGGTGTTGAAGAAGTGCTTGACGAAATCGGAGAAGTATACAAAGACTTTATTGTAGAAAGAAGCCCCATTGAATTAGTGAACTACCACGAAAATTGTCCACTGTAACATATTATTTCAACTCCGTAGCAACTGCTTCATCAAGTGGTGAAACGGTTTGCGGAAAATAAGCCTGTAACACACCTTCTTCACTTACTACATATTTACAAAAATTCCAGACAGGGGCCTGATTACACCAACCATTGGCATTTGCACTTGACAACCACTCGTATACGCCTTGTTGTTCGGAACCCTTTACCACACTGCCTTTGCGCATCAGTAAAAAAGTAACGCCGTAATTTACCTTACAAAAACTGGCAATATCGGCATCAGATTTTTTTTCTTGCCCCTTAAAATCATTGGCTGGAAATCCAACTACAATTAAATTGTCTTTATGTTGTTGGTAGAGTGCTTCTAATTCTTTGTATTGTCCTGTGTAACCACAATCAGAAGCCGTATTTACAAGTAATACTTTTTTACCCCTAAAGGTTTCAAAAGAAAGCGTATCACCATTATTTAAAATAGCTTGCAACGCATAAAAATCTTTTTGAGGTTGCTTATTTTCTGTATTTAGCTTACTGGCATTTTTAGCACCCATTAATTTCCCCGGAAACATAATAACTGGATACATGGATTTTAAAATGGATTGCCGATAGCTCATGTCTTTCTTTTTCATGACTAATACAGAGCCAACAATAACACCAAAAACAATCGCAAATTTTATCATTATGGATTTTTTATTTTGAAAAAGCGTACGCATTAACCTATTAATTTTTTTAACAACCATCCCTTGCCCGTATACGGCGGATATTTAAAATCTGGATCGATCCAAGTAGGTGTTTTCATCACCGATTTAATATGTGAAAATGTATCAAAACTTAACTTGCCATGATATCCGCCCATGCCGCTAAAACCCCTGCCACCAAAGGGTAATGCGTGGTTGGTAAGATGAAAAATTGCATTATTAACGCAGGCACCTCCCGATGGAACGTTGTTTAACCAATACTGCTCGGTGGTATTATTACTTGTAAACACATAAAATGCCAATGGATTTGGATTGCGTCTGATTATTTCAAGCGCTTCTTCATTGGTATTGTAGGTGAGTATAGGAAGTATCGGACCAAAAATTTCGTCCTGCATAATTTTACTATCCAGTGCTACATCTGTTAGAATAGTAGGCTCAATAAATAAAGTAGCTAGATTTGATTTTCCACCATACACCACTTTACCATCTTGCAAATAACCTACAAGGCGCTGCCACTGTTTTTCATTGATGATTTTTCCGTAACCATCTGTGTTTTCTGGATCTTCTCCATAAAACTTTTTGGTAGCTATCATAAGTTCTTCAATCAAACTATCTTTTAATGCAGTTGGCACGAGCACGTAATCTGGCGCGACGCATATTTGACCACAATTGGAAAATTTAGCATTGGCAATTCGTCTCGCAGCTACACGTATGTTAGCATCAGAAGCAAGTACAGCAGGACTTTTGCCACCTAACTCTAAAGTAACAGGTACTAATTTTTCGGCGGCTTGTTTGTAAATAATTTTACCTACAAAAGTGCTTCCGGTATAAAAAATATGATCAAATCTAAAATTTTCAAAGAGTGGCGGTAATACTTCAGCGCCTTCCCCTTCTATGTATAAAACATAATTTTCAGAAAATAACTGCTTGATTATTTTTCCCATCACAGCAGCGGTAGCACCTGCAAACTCACTGGGTTTTAATACCGCGCAATTGCCTGCGGCAATCGCGCCAATCAGTGGTGTAAATAAAAGTTGAAATGGATAATTCCAAGGTGCAATAATACACACCACACCCAGTGGTTCCGGAACGGTATAACAACTAGAAGGCTGATTTAATAAATTGGTAGGCACACTCGTGGGCTGCATCCAATTTTTTAAATGCTTGATGGTGTATTTGAGCTCACTTAAAAAAAAGCCAATTTCAGAGGCCCAGGCTTCTTCTTCGGTTTTTTTTAAATCTATGTGGAGCGCCTTCGCTAGTTCTTTTTCGTGGTCTAATACCAATTGTTGCAAGGCCTCGAGTTTTGCAAGCCTAAACGCAAAACTTTGTGTAGCCCCAGACATAAAATATTGTCTGAGCGCTTGTAACTGTTCATTCATGAGAAACTGGTTAATTTTGTAGCAATTTATACCATAATAACGATACTCTTATCCTAATTGTTTGGGCCCTAAATATAATTTTAGCGTTTCGCCATTTTTCAATAATTTAAACATCTCAAAAAACTTATAGGGTCACACCTACTTCAACGATTTTATACCTATGAAAAAACAGACCAAGAAAAAATTGTTAGCGGCAAAAACTACAGAAGTTGCTACAACAGAAACAAACAATCAGGATGCAAGTCAAGACTCGAGACGTTCTTTTTTAAGAAACGGATTACTTGCTGCAGCAGGATTTTATATTGTTCCTCGAAATGTGCTAGGACGTGGCTTTACAGCACCTAGTGATAAATTACAAATTGCAGGTATTGGTGCAGGCGGTAAAGGAGAAAGTGATTTGTACAATTTCTTTATGTCTGGAAAAGCGGATATCGTAGCGCTTGCAGATGTTGATAGCAGACAAACCGAAAAGAGCAGAGCTAGGTATACAAAGGCCAATGTGTATGAAGATTTCAGGGAAATGTTGGACAAAGAAAAAGGTAGAATTGACGCCGTGTCAGTGTCTACTCCAGACCACACACACGCAGTAGCCGCCATGGCTGCCGTGCAACTGGGCAAACACGTATATGTTCAAAAACCATTGACACACGATATTTATGAAGCGCGTATGCTTACAGAAGCTGCACGTAAATACAAAGTAGTTACTCAAATGGGTAACCAAGGTGCTTCTGGCGATGGCGTTCGAAAATTACAAGACTGGTACAACGCAGGTGTGATTGGCGACGTGCATACCATTTACTGCTACACAGACCGTCCGGTATGGCCCCAGGGTATCTCTTGGCCAGCTAGCAGCTCACCTATTCCAGCAGGTCTTAATTGGGACTTGTGGCTCGGTACAGCACCTAAAAAAGATTATATCGATGGATTATTGCCATTTAACTGGAGAGGCTGGTGGGATTACGGTACCGGCGCCCTAGGTGATATGGCTTGTCATATTATGGCCCCTGCTTTTGCGGTGATGGGACTTGGCTATCCACTTTCGGCACAGTGTAGCGTGGCTACGCCGTATGTAAGAAACTGGAACAAAGCGTACACCCCAGAAAGTGCTCCGATCGCTTCACATATTACACTTCAATTTAAAGGACAACCCGGTAAACCAAATGTTACCCTCCACTGGATGGATGGTGGTATTCAACCAGAACGTCCAGAAGAATTAGGCCCTAACGAAAAGATGGGTGGTGATGGTGAAAACGGTGTTATTTTTATTGGTACCAAAGGAAAAATGATGTGTGGTACCTATGGTGTACTTCCTCAATTATTACCAACCCATTTATCTAAAACAACCATTGTTCCTGCAAACGCAGTACGCGTAAAAAATGGAGAAGCAGGTCACTACTCAGCTTGGGTAGAAGCTTCTATTGCAGGTTTTAACAGCCCTGAAGCCAAAAACTTAAGTTCGAATTTTGATATTGCTGGTCCATTAACAGAAAGTGTTTTAATGGGTAACCTAGCTATTAGAAGTTACGATTTACAAGCAAAAGATTCAAAAGGAAATATCAATTACCCAGGCCGTAGTATTAAATTATTATGGGATGGTCCAAATATGAAAATTACCAATTTTGATGAAGCCAATCAGTTTGTAAAACGCAACTACCGTGATGGTTGGAGCTTAGGCGTATAACTTGATTATGGAAAATATTGCAGATTTATTTTTATTAAGAAAGGATATCACTTTTTTAAACTTCGGTTCTTTTGGTGCAACGCCTGCGCCTATTTTTGATGCCTATCAAAAATGGCAAAGGGTGCTCGAAGCAGAGCCCGTGCAGTACATTGTATTTGATGGACCCGGCTATTTGCAAACATCCAGAGAAGCCTTAGCAAAATACATAGGTGTTGCAGATAAAGATGATTTGGTGTTTGTAACCAATCCATCATTTGCCGTTAACATGGTGGCAAAAAACTTTCCGTTACAACCCGGTGATCAAATTTTAACCACCGATATTGAGTATGGCGCCTGTGACAGAACATGGGAATATTACTGCGCACAAAAAGGCGCCGAATATGTCAAGCAAAAAATTACGCTACCCATTACCAGCAAAGAAAAATTTATTGAAGAATTTTTTGCGGGCATCACACCTAAAACAAAAGCGGTTTTTATAAGCCACATCACGAGTGCTACTGCACTTAAATTACCGGTGCACGAAATTTGTGCGATTGCCAAACAAAAAGGACTCATCACTTTTGTAGACGGTGCGCACGGACCTGCACAAACAAGTGTAGATCTCGCTACTTTAGAAGCAGATTTTTATACCGGCGCTTGTCATAAATGGATGATGGCACCCAAAGGATGTTCTTTTTTATATGCACATAAAAGTGTGCAAGAAATTTGTGATCCGCTCGTGGTAAGTTGGGGTTACAAAGCTTTAAAGCCAAGCCATTCTAGTTTTTTAGATTACCATCAAATGATTGGTACCAGAGACTTTTCGGCATTTTTAACCGTGCCGGATTGCGTAGCATTTATGGAAAAGTACAACTGGGCTGATGTTTCTAAAAAATGTCATGAACTGGTACTTTCAAATGCGCAGCGCTTTTTTGATTTACTAGGTGCTACACCTATTAGTCCATTAACAAGTGAGTGGATTGGTCAAATGATTAGTATTCCCATTAATACATCGGAACCTGAAATTTTACAGCGTACACTATTTACAGAATACCAAATAGAAGTGCCCATCATGCGTCAAGGAAATGATGTGTATTTAAGATACTCCATCAATGGTTTTAACAGTCAATCCGATATGGATCGGCTCTATCAGGTGGTAGCCAAACTTCAGCAAAAAGGGCGCCTTTAAAAATACTTCTGCATATATTTTGCATCAAGCCCAGCAGCGTCTATTGGGTTTGTTCCCGTAAACGCTTCCTGCTCCACAAAAAAAGTTTCTAGCCCGTATTTAGCACCTGCTTTTAATACTTTTTTAAAATCGATAGTGCCTGTGCCTAACAAACAAGACTCGTGTCCGTTATTAGCCGTTTTTGCGAGGTCTTTAACGTGACATAACTTAAAACGGTTTGGATATTTTTTTAACCAAGTGGTAGGATCTTCGTTAGCAGCATTCACCCAGTAAATATCCATTTCAAAATCAACAAGAGAAGGATCAGTGCCTTCCATCATTACATCTTGTGGCATTTGACCATCCATTGGAATAAATGAATAATCGTGGTTATGGTAGGCGAATTTAATGCCGTGCTTTTTTGCAATTTTACCAGACACATTAAACTCATCTGCAAATGCTTTATAATTATCCAAGCTTTTTTGCGTGCCTTTATGCGGACAAATTAAATACTGCATTCCAATGGCCGCAGCTTCTTCAGATTTTTTATCAAAATCCGTTAGGTTATCACAATGGCTAGATACTATTTTCATACCTAAATCATCGATGTAGGTTTTAAAACCTTTGTGACCCATACCCCAAAACATACCCTGCGGTCCTTCGTAACTTTCAATTTGTTTGTAACCAAAACTAGCCAGTTTGGCAAGCGTGCCTTTGGCATCCTCCATCATATTTTCTTTAACTGTCCACAGCTGAATGCCAAAGTTTGGAATTTT
Organism: Sediminibacterium ginsengisoli; assembly: GCA_945901845.1. Lineage (GTDB taxonomy): Bacteria > Bacteroidota > Bacteroidia > Chitinophagales > Chitinophagaceae > Sediminibacterium > Sediminibacterium ginsengisoli_A. The sequence continues at coordinate 153,321 of CAMDLR010000002.1, forward strand.
TAAACCTGCGGCAGCATCCAAAAAATTGGCCTTACTTAAAAAAGGAACACTCAATCCTATCGCCGCAAAAGAACTATTCCGTAAAAAATCTCTTCTATTAATTGACATCGTACTTACTATTTTAATGATACATTTTTAATGCTGTTACTAGGTAGCCCAAGCTTTATCGCCTTTTTTGTAAGGAACACAACCTTCATATTTTCCAGGAATCGCAACATACCTAAGTGCTTGTGTAGCACCTATTTCAGAGCTAAAGTAACCCCAAAGTGTAAGCTGTTTGATCATGGTAAAATAATGCGTAGGCTGTTCCGACGTTTTAGTTTCTTGGTATTTTTTGGCTGCTGCATCCAAATCAACAATCATTTTTTGTTGTGCGTCTGGTGCAGCTGCCTTAAATTTTGTTGCGAGCGCAGCGAGTCCGTCTTTAAATACTTTTTGATCTTTGGCATCGTAACAATCTGTTACGATCACGCCCATAAACTCACCCACTTTGGCAGCTTTTGCACCTGGTGTGTTAGTAGTAGGAATAATAATTTCTGCGATATCGTTTAACAAACTCATATCTGCAGCAGATAATACACCCGCAGCAGCATCTGGGTTTGCTTTACAACCGCTCAAAAAAGCAGATGATCCAATAATAGTTCCCCCGAGTAATAGGGCAACACTTGATAAAGCTTCTCTTCTATTCATGGTTATTGATTGATAAATTATACATCACAAATTTTAATCGCTTGCTTGAGTGAAGCAAGTGGATCTTTAGACGCTGGAATAAATTCTTGTGCCACATATTTTTTAAATCCAGTGGCTACAATGGCTTTCATGATAGCCGGGTAATATAACTCCTGGGTATCATCAATTTCATGACGTCCAGGTACACCCGCTGTGTGGTAATGACCAATGTATTCGTGGTAGGTATTAATAGTATGAATCACATCACCTTCATCTACCTGCATATGGTAAATATCGTAGAGTAATTTAAAATTAGGGGACCCGATTTTTTTACAAAGTGCTACGCCCCAAGCCGTTCTATCACACATATAATCTTTGTGGTCTACTTTACTATTAAGGAGTTCCATAATAATAGTAACGCCTCTTTTTTCGGCGTGGGCCATAATTTGTTTAAGACCTTCGGCACAATTTTCAAGACCTGTTGTATCATCAAGGGTAGCCGTTCTATTGCCACTAAAACAAATTAAATTGGTATAGCCTGCATCTGCTACTAAATCGATATGCTCATTGTATTTTTGAATGAGCACTGCATGATTTGTTTTGTCTGCCCAACCTTTTGTTAAACCAATTTCGGCACCATTACACATGGTTGAAACAAGTCCGTATTTTTTAAGCATGGGCCAATCGGAAGGACCCACTAAATCAATACCTACAAGACCCATTTCTTTTGCTGCTTTACAAAGGTCTTCTAGCGGAGTACCACTAAAGCACCAACGACATACCGAATGATTGATATTTCCTTGTAATCCTTTATCCATAGGTATTTCAGGGTTAGCTGTTGCCGCAGATGCGAATGATCCAAGCGCGCTACTTGCAGCAAAGGTAGCAGCACCTGCTACCATATTTTTAATCACGTTTCTTCTATTGTTAGACATTGTTTTTATTTTAAAATATTAAGCGGCTACTTTGTTTTTATTACGCATGTATAAAAATAAACCGGCAAATGCTACCGATAAAAATACTGGAATCAAAAATGTGGTATTCAATACGGCCTGACCCGCCTGGGCTGGCGTTAATGATGAAGCTTTTAACTGATCGTAATGATCACCCATAAATATCATATACACCGATACCGCAAACATACCAGCACCACCCATAAGGTTTAACCCAACGGCGCCTGTTTCTGGTAAATTTTCTGCAACAAAACCAAGCATGGTGGGCCAGAAATAACACACACCCATACCAAAAACAACCGCACCTACAAATAACATGTTACCGGTTGTATGACCCATAATATAGAGTCCTAACGCCGATAATACGGCCGATAAAAATAAAACGCCCGTTGGTGAAAAGCGGTGAACCACTGGTCCTGCAAAGCCACGTCCTATCACCATAATACCTGTTTCGAGGGTTAATAATAAAAGTGCATTATCAGAAACATTTTTAAGTAATATATCAATCCACTGACCCGTAAATAATTCGGTAATGGCGGTACCAAACATGAGCACAATCATGATGATAAAAAGTGGGTTAAGCAAGGCCTTATACATCGCTGCTGTAGAAATACCACTCGCCACACGTTCTGTAACCGGAAAATCTAATTTACTAAAAAAGTAACCATAGAGTAATGTTGGAATAACCATCAGTCCTACCTGCACCTGCCAACCAATACCCGCTTTGCTTAAAAAATAAACAATGAGTGTACCAATTACAATACCACCTGGAAACCACAAATGAAAGTGATTTAATTTGGTGGTTTTATTATCTGGGTAAATCGTTGCTACCAGTGGGTTACAAGCTGCTTCGACAGTTCCATTGGCAAGACCAATACAAAGCGTTGAAATAAATAAACCCCAGTAACCACCCGCAAATACAGTCAATAAAATACCTGCCAAATGAAATACAAAAGCAACCAACAATAACTTTTTCATGCCAATTACATCCACTACAAAACCGCCTATTATAACCGCTAACGGAAAGCCCCAAAAGGCAGTAGCAGCAATAGTTCCGAGCTGACCCGGATCTAGCTGAAACTCTTTACCTAACTGGTCTAAAATGCCTGCGCGAATACCAAAAGATAAGGAAGTAACCAAAAGTGCTAAGCAGCTGGCAATAAAGAGTTGCTGCTTTTGAATGTTGTTTTGCATAACCGTAAATCGTTCGTGATAAATTCTATTCAATAAATGTAATTTTTTTATTTTAAATGTTGACCGATAAAATTTACTTTTAGTTCCACAATTTAAAATTGATCAAACATGAACAGAAAATTAAGAATGGGCATGGTAGGTGGTGGTAAAGATGCCTTTATTGGCGCGATACATAGGCTTGCAGCCAATATGGATGGACTCATTGAAATCTGTTGTGGTGCGCTTAGCATCAATCCTGATATTGCCAAAGATTCAGGCGCTTCCTTGTTTTTACCCGAGCATCGTACTTATTTAACCTACGATGAAATGATTACCAAAGAAAGCCAACTTCCAGCCACTGAAAGAATGGATTTTGTAACCATTGTAACGCCCAACTTTGCACACTTTGCACCTGCCATGATGGCCCTTGATCATGGGTTTCATGTAGTCATAGAAAAACCAATTGCTTTTACACTAGACGAAGCAAAGCAATTACACCAAAAAGTTCAGGAAACAGGGCTTACGCTTTGCCTTACACATACCTACTCTGGTTACCCACTTGTTAAACAAGCTAGGGCCATGGTAGCGGACAATGTTTTTGGAAAAATTAGAAAAGTATGGGTAGAATATCCGCAGGGCTGGCTTAGTAAATTAAGTGAGCGCGAAGGAAATGCACAAGCCGCTTGGAGAACCGATCCTAAAAAATCGGGCAAAGCAGGTTGCATGGGTGATATTGGAACACATGCTGCACACCTTGCCGAATATATTACGGGTGCTCAAATCACACAACTCTGTGCCGATTTAAATGCGATGGTTGAAGGCCGCATGCTGGATGATGATGGCAATGTGCTATTACAATTTAGCAATGGTGCAAGAGGTGTTCTGATGGCATCGCAAGTAGCAGCTGGTGAAGAAAATGCATTAAAAATAAGAATCTACGGCGAAAAGGGTGGACTTGAGTGGGCACAACACGACCCCAATACACTCCTTGTAAAATGGCTCGATGCACCTACACAAATTTTGCGCGCGGGTGGTAATTACAGCGATAGACTTAGCAAATACGCCATTCATAATAGTAGAACCCCGGGCGGACATCCAGAAGGATACCTCGAAGCATTTGCAAATATCTACCGCAATTTTGCACTGACTTTATCTGCAAAAATAGATGGCATAACGCCAACACCAGAAATGCTAGATTTTCCAAACACCAACGATGGTTTAAGAGGTATGGCATTTATTGATAACGTTGTTGCATCTGGGGCATCTGATCAAAAATGGACACCGTACACAATTTAATTTCAACAGTATTCAAATTATTTTATGACAACGATAAAAGGACCTGGTATTTTTTTAGCACAGTTTATGGGTGATACGGCACCCTTTAATTCTTTAGCAAGTATTTGCAAATGGGCAGCAGCACTGGGTTTCAAGGGTGTTCAAATACCAAGCTGGGATAGCCGTTGCATTGATTTACAAAAAGCGGCAGAGAGCAAAACCTATGCCGATGAAATAAAAGGGATTGTTGCAGCAGCCGGTTTAGAAATTACTGAACTCTCTACACATTTACAAGGTCAACTCGTAGCAGTAAATCCAGCCTACGATAGTTTATTTGATGGCTTTGCGCCAGAAAATGTACGCGGTAATGCAAAAGCAAGAACCGAGTGGGCCGTGCAGCAATTAAAATATGCAGCAGCTGCTTCTGAAAATTTAGGACTCAATGCACACGCTACTTTTAGTGGCGCTTTGTTATGGCATACCGTATATCCTTGGCCGCAAAGACCTGCAGGACTTGTAGAAACAGGCTTTACTGAACTTGCAAAAAGATGGAAACCTATTTTAGATGTTTTTGATACCCATGGTGTAGACCTTTGTTACGAAGTGCACCCCGGTGAAGATTTACACGATGGCATTTCTTACGAAATGTTTTTAGAAAAAGTAAACAACCACAAACGCGCTTGCCTACTTTATGATCCATCACATTTTGTGTTACAATCTTTAGACTACTTAAGTTATATCGATCATTACCACGAGCGCATAAAAATGTTCCATGTAAAAGATGCAGAGTTTAACCCAACCGGAAAACAAGGTGTGTATGGTGGCTACCAAAACTGGGTAGACCGTGCGGGCAGGTTTAGATCGCTGGGTGATGGGCAGGTTAATTTTGGCGCCATTTTTAGCAAACTAGCCGCTTACAACTTTACAGGCTGGGCCGTTATGGAGTGGGAATGCGCCATTAAAGATGCACAGGTAGGTGCCGCAGAAGGAGCGCCCTTTATTCAAAAAAATATCATCCAAGTAACTGAAAAGGCTTTTGATGACTTTGCTGGCACCGGTGCCAATGAAAAATTAAATCGCGCCATTTTAGGAATAGATTAATAACTTTAAACCCTCATTAAAAAATAGTAACCGTGAAAAAGATGTACCTAACACTTCCCCTATTTGCATTAATCATTGCATGTGGTGGCGGAAATGAAAAGAAAGAAGCAACTGCAGAAGTAGTAGATTTAAGTAGCAATCCCGATTACCAAAAAGGGTTAGAACTGATTGGTAAATCAGACTGCTTAACCTGTCATAAAGTAAGTGAAAAAAATATTGGACCTGCTTACAAAGATGTTGCAGCAAAATATGAAAACACCGAAGAGAATGTAAAAATGTTAGCTGGTAAAATCATCAAAGGTGGCCAGGGTGTATGGGGCGCTATCCCAATGACACCGCACAGTTCATTATCTGAAGCCGATGCCGAACAAATGGTAAAATATATTCTACTCTTAAAAAAATAAAAATATGATTGCTTCATTTTTCACTTCCATATTATTAGGTGGTTTACTTACAGGTACCGCACCTGATCCAACAATAAATATCCCTAAAGAAAATATATCTGTAAACTCAGAATGGATTTCTTTATTCAATGGTAAAAATACCAAAGGATGGCATTCTTATGGCAAAGAAACGGTTGGTAAAGCTTGGAAAGTACAAGAAGGCGGCATATTACACCTTGACGCTTCTAACAAAGCCGATTGGCAAACCAATGGCGGCGGTGATTTAGTGCATGAATTAGCGCTCCAAGATTTTCATTTAAAATTAGAATGGAAAATTGCTGCCAAAGGAAATAGCGGTATTATATTTTGGGTACAAGACGATAAATCAAAATATGATCATGTTTGGTTTACTGGACCAGAAATGCAAGTACTCGATAACTATGGACATGGTGATGGAAAATTTGTAACGCACCGTGCAGGCAACTTATATGATTTAGTTGCAGGACCAGAAGGTGTTGTAAAACCTGTCGGCGAATGGAACCAAGCAGAAATTGTAAGCTACAGAGGTAAATTAGATTTTTATTTAAACGGCGTAAATGTAGTTTCTACCACATACGGCGACGATGCTTGGAGAAAAATGCTTGCCAATAGTAAGTTTAAATCGATGCCAGATTTTGGTAAAGTTTTTTCGGGCCATATTGCGCTTCAAGATCATGGAGACAATGTTTGGTATAAAAACATTATGGTTAAAAAATTATAAGCTACGTTGGTTACTTTAGCAGTATGATTGAATGCTCTGACGAATATTTTATGCAGGAAGCTTTAAAAGAAGCCAACCTCGCTTTTGAAGCAGATGAAGTACCCGTTGGCGCCGTTGTGGTGCTCAATAATAAAATTATTGCTAGGGGCCATAACCAAGTAGAGTTGTTAAACGATTCAACAGCCCACGCCGAAATATTAGCCCTTACCTCGGCATATAGTGCTATGGGTGCTAAATACCTCCCAGAAGCCACCTTATACGTAACCCTAGAACCTTGTATGATGTGCGCTGGTGCACTTTATTGGGGCAAAATAAGTCGCATCGTTTATGGTGCGCCCGACGAAAAAAATGGGTATCAAAAAATAGCACATCCTTTTGGACCTAAAATTGAAATAGTGGGGGGTGTATTAGCCGCGGAATGTAGTTGGCTGATCAAAAACTTTTTCAAAAACAAGCGTTAAGCATTTTGATGGGCTACAATTAGGGTGTAGCTTTGTGCTTTATTATTTTATTCATTAAACACAATTATATGTCATTTACACTTGCGCCTTTACCCTATGCTCATGATGCACTAGAACCACATATCGATACCACTACCATGCAAATTCACCATGGTAAACACCACCAGGCTTATGTAGACAATTTAAACAAAGCAGTGGCTGGTACCGAGCACGAAGCAAAAACAATTGAGCAACTCGTTGCAGCAGCAGGAAGCATTAGCCCGGCCGTTCGTAACAACGGTGGCGGACATTGGAACCATACTTTTTTCTGGGAAAGTTTAGCGCCAAATGCAGGCGGTGCTCCAACAGGTGCATTAGCTGAAGCGATTGATGCTGCTTTTGGTTCATTTGATGCATTCAAAGAAAAATTTGCAGCAGCAGGTCTTACTCGTTTTGGAAGTGGATGGGCTTGGTTAGTAGTAGTAGATGGTAAATTAGTTGTTTCTTCTACACCCAATCAAGACAATCCATTAATGGACGTTGCAGAAGTAAAAGGAAGCCCTATTTTAGGTGCCGATGTTTGGGAACACGCGTATTATTTAAAATACCAAAACCGCAGAGCAGATTATTTAGCTGCTTTCTGGAATGTGGTAGATTGGAATAAAGTAGCTGCTCGTTTTAGCGCAGCTTAAGCATAAAAAATTACGGAACGGGGTCGTAACCATGACCTCCACCCGGTCTACACTTACTAATACGGATTATTGCGAGGTACATGCCTTTAAATAATCCGTATTTTTTTAGGGCATCTACTGCGTAATGAGAACAGGTTGGTGTAAACCTACACTTTGGCCCTAGCGCTGGCGAAATCACGTACTGATAAAATTTTATAACCCCTATAAATGGAATGCTCAGTATTTGCCAAATTATTTTCATCCGAGTTGTTTAATTAGTTTTTCTACTACAGCTGGCATCAAATCTTGTAATGCCTCAGTTGTTGGCAATTGCTTATCGATCCATAAAATAAATACAGCTACACTTTTTTGGTGCGCCATTAAGTACTCGTGTAGCGGAAGCTTATGTAAACGGTAGGCTTCACGCATGCGCCTTTTAATGGTGTTACGGTCTACCGCTTTTTTAAAATTTCGAGCAGAAACACCAACTCCCACTTGCACAGGATGTAATGGCGAATTATCTACAGGTAAATAAAATACTTTAACTGGAAAAGAGGATATACTTTTTCCTTGCGCAAACAACAGTTCAATTTGTTTGCGGCTTTTTAGTTTTTCAAATTTGTTATAGGAAAAAGTACCTGCCATATTTTAAAAATGGGACTACACTAAATTAAAAAAGTCCTGCTTACAAAAGCAGGACTTATATTGTAAAATCTTGAGGATCTTTACTGCAACTGCACTAAAGAATTCCTGTTCGGTTTATTTTAAACCTTTCTCGCTAGAAACACTTAGTTTCTTGCGGCCTTTTTTACGACGGCTTGCCAAAACTTTACGTCCATTAGCAGATTCCATTCTTTTACGAAATCCGTGAACTGTTTTACGGCGGCGCTTATGCGGTTGAAATGTACGTTTCATAACTTGCGTTTTTTAACTAACCCTTTAATCTTGTTTCGTTTCATATACGGCAGTCACCATGCTGCTGAATTGTGAAAGGACGGCAAAAGTAAGGAAAAGTAGGTGTAAGTTAAAAAAGGAAGAAAGATTTTTTTTAACTGATTGATAATCAGCCTCAAAAAAGTCAATTTTTAAAGCATTGCGGGCAAAGATTCCACCGAGTAGCCCAAAAAGTCGGCTGCATGGGCGTCAAAATCAAGTGTAGCATCGGTGGTATAAAAAACACAGTCGTTATTCTTTGTAATACTTGCATCCATATCAGCATGCCTTTTTAAATAATTCACTAGGCTTGCAGCTACAATAGCGCCTTGTGTTAGCACTTTAACGCCATTAGGCACGAGTGATTCAATGGTTTCTAATAACAATGGATAATGCGTACAGCCAAGTAATAAAGTGTCAATTTTAGCAGATTGAGCTAACAGGCTTTTAAGATCCTGTTCTATAAAATAACGGGCTCCTGGGGTGTTGTAGGCCCTATTTTCGATCAGTGGCACCCACATAGGGCAGGCATGCTGGAATACTTTTACGTCTGGAAAAAATTTAGCAATCTCTGTGGGGTAACTTTCACTTTCTACAGTACCCTTGGTGCCCACAATGCCTACCTGTTTTGAGCTTGAAAATTGACCCACAACTTCGGTGGTAGGTCTAATCACGCCAAGTACCCTTTTATGACTACCTCTACTAGCTAAATCTTTTTGTTGAATGGTTCTTAGGGCTTTGGCTGATGCGGTATTGCAAGCCAAAATAACCAAATCACAACCTTTGTCAAACAACCAATCAACAGCTTCAAGTGTGTACTGATATACGGTATCATAAGACCTCGGACCATAGGGCGCGCGCGCATTGTCACCGAGATACATAAAATCGTGCGTGGGCAGGGCAAGTTGCAGTTCTTTGAGAATTGTTAATCCACCATAACCACTATCAAATACACCAATTGGCTTTTTTGTTTGCATACACAAAAATAAGAACCCCGTCTGGTATAGACAGGGTTCTTGTATAAATAGTTTGTAAAAACTAGATTATCCTTTTTTAGCAGGTGCTGCTGTTTTAGCAGGCGCACTAACCGCTCCACCCGCTTGTTTCCAAGCATCCATAATTTGTTGTGGTAATGGAAGGTTTAATTTCATTGCTACACGGATGGTTAGGTTATCTAAAATATTAGGTTCCATGTATGGAGACAATGTTTCTGTCTTTAACACAAGCGTATACTTTTGTTCAGTAACGATTTGTTGAAAAGCAGCTAACATTTTTTGTCTGTACGGTAAAAGTGATTGCTCCATTTTACCATTTTGCATTTCTTGTGCATACTGCTGCCAGTTCGCTAATTTGTAACCTAAACGGTTTAAATCAGATAAAGCCAATTCTCTAGCTTTAGCAGGCATTGTAGCAGAATCTTTTTTGAAAAGACTATCTCTACGTTGGTAATCTTGCACCGTGTAAGCATACTCAGGATTCAAAGAATCTTTAACAAAATTGTTAATGATCGTATCCACTTTTTGAATATCTGGAAACAGGCTCAATAAGCTTTGCTCATCAAAGTAACCAATTTTAACCTGCGCGTTTGTGCTATTTGAGAATAGTAGGCTGGCTGCTAAAACCACACAAACAAATAATAATTTCTTCATTGTAGAGAGTGTTTGAATTTTTGTTATAACTGTTTATTTAAACTTTTATTTTATCCCTAACTCTTTAAGCACATCATCGCTTTTGTCAAGTTTCGGGTCGGCAAATATAATGGTTATTCCTTCACTTTTATCGAGTACGAAGTCATAAGAACGACTGGTAGCAATTTTTTGGATGGCATCGTACACTTTGTCCTGAACTGGCTTTATAAGGCGTTGACGCTCTTTAAACAGGTCACCTTCGTAGCCAAAACGCTTTTTTTGAAGGTCACGAACCTGCTTTTCCTTTTCAAAAAGCTCATCTTCCCGCTTCTTTTTAAGTGCTTCTGTTAGCATAAACTGCTCAGACTCATAGTTTTTGTACATTTTATCGAGCTGTACTTGTAAATCATCAATTTCTTTTTGCCACTGCTCTCCCACTAGTTTTAACTTGGCATCGGCTTCTTTATATGCTGGAATACGTTCAAGTATGTACTTGGTATCAATAACGGCATAACGCTGTTGACTATTAGCCCCAACAACAGTACCCATTATCAATAAAGCAATAAATAATAACTTTTTCATACTTCTAATTTAAATATTATTCTGGTTCAAAACCTAACATAAAGGTAAATCTAGCCGCATCCTTCATAGATCCATTAGGCGTAAATCTATCGAGACCAACACCATAATCAAATCCTAAAAGTCCAAACATTGGTAAGAAGAAACGCATACCTAAACCAACAGATCTACGCAATTTAAATGGATTGTAATCCTTAAAGGTATACCAACCATTTGCTGCTTCATAAAAACCTAGGGCGTAAATGGTGCTACTCGGATTTAAGCTAAGTGGGTATCTAAGTTCCATACTGTACTTATTAAATATGGTAAAGTATTGACTCGCTCTTTGTTGATCCGGATTGATTTTTGGATTTGAATTTTCGTATACAGGATACCCTCTATGCGCAATGATGTCAAATCCTAAAAGTGCAAACTGATTACTTAAACCGGCGTCACCCACCTGGAATCTTTCAAATGGAGACATGCCCAATTCAGTATTATACCTTCCTAAGAAACCAAATTTTGCAGCTGCTCTGATCACAAACTGTTTGTTGCGGTCTTCACCATGTGGTTTACCAATTGGCACAAACCACTCTCCGTTCATACGCCACTTATGGTATTCAATCCACTTGTATGGATTGGCACTTGTTTGGAGATTTTTATTGACTAAAGAATAAGGTGGTGTAGCCTGAACGCTAAATAAAAATGTGGATCCACTTTTTGGATACAATGGCTGATCAATTGAAGAACGCTGCAAAGCAATTTTAAGGTTTACATTATTTACAACACCATTATCAAATCCAGGAAGGTTTCTTGGATCAATTGCATAATCACTAAGCTTATAACGCGTATAGTTTAACCCAACAGAAAGAGAGAAAAAGTCGTCGGGCCATTTTAATTGTTTTGCCAAACTAACTGTGGCACCAGTAGTAGAGATGTATTTAGAGTCTCCTGCATTTGGATCAAACATACCTGTGAGCGGATCAATGGTTTGTCCAAATTTTGTATTGAATACACTGACCGTTAAAGCGTTTCTTTTTTTACCACCAAACCAAGGCTCGGTGAAAGAGAAATTATAAGAACGGAATGCTTTACCATTACTTTGTATACGCAAACTTAATTTTTGTCCTTCTCCCATTGGAAGTGGATCCCATGCTTGCTTCTTCCAAATATTTCTTACAGAAAAGTTATTGAAAGAAATACCGAGTGTCCCTGTAAGTCCAATAAATCCGCCCCAACCGGCACTCAATTCTAATTGATCACTTGATTTTTCTTCTACGGTGTAATTGATATCGACGGTTCCATCATCTGGATTGGGTCTTGGATCGATACCAATTTTTTCTTGGTTGAAATAATTAAGCTGTGCGATTTCACGTTGAGAACGCATCAAATCAGACCTGCTAAATTTCTCCCCTGGTATGGTTCTTAATTCTCTTCTAATCACGTGCTCTTTGGTACGGTCATTACCATAAATACGAATATTTTTTATGGTCGCTTGCGGACCTTCAATAATTCTGATTTCGTAATCGATGGTATCATTGTATACCGCTGTTTCTACTGGATCGGTATTAAAAAACAAATAACCATCGTCTTGATAGATACCACTAATATCGCCACCTTCTGCATTTGCAGATTTACCTAATTTTTTATTCAGTGTTTCTAAGTTATAAATATCTCCTTTACGGATACCTAAAATAGCGGTTAATATAGAATCCGAATATTTTGTATTACCTCTCCAAGTAATGTTACCAAAATAATAACGTCGACCTTCACTCACTTTGATGTCAATATTAATATGTCCGTTACCATTATAATAAACAGTGTCGTTTACGATAGTTGCATCACGGTAACCAAGTGAGTTATAATAATCTAAAATATTATCCTTGTCCTCTTCGTATTTTTTGGTATCAAATTTTGCGCCTGAAAATTTTATACGCGCATATGGATCTAGTACTTTTTTGGTTTTTGTGAAAGTTAAAAACCCTTTTTCTTTCATGTACTGTTCAAAACTATAACGCTGTGTTTTAACAATTTTAGGCTCGTCAAATACAGGGAATAAAGTAAGTCTTGATTTTTCGTGGATTTCTTTTAATTTCTTTTTTAAGAGTCCGGCTTCCACACTATTTCCGCCAAAATTGATATTGTTAACACGTACTTTAGGTCCTTTATCAATCACAAAATCAAGGATAAGCGTGTTCTCGTAGGTAGAATCAGATTTCTCAATAATTTTAATTTGTGAATTTTGAAAACCCTTTTCGGCATAGAATTTTTTGATAGCTTCTACCGCAGAAATTTTCATGTTTTCGGTAATCACACGGTTGCGCACAAGTCCTGTCTTCCCCGTTAAATCTTCTGCATCACTTTTACTTACACCTTTAAATAAAAAGTTAGACAATCGAGCGCGTTCAGTTACCGCAATTTCAATTTCAATGTTTTTATCTTCTAGTTTTGTAATAAAAATTTCAACGTCAGAGAAATAGTTTTGCGCCCATAATTTAGTAATGGCTTTAGAAAATAAATCGCCACCAGGAATTACAATTTCATCACCAACATTCACATTGGCAATTGAGATTAAAAGGTTTTCATCAAAAAAGCTATTGCCAGTAACCTTAATCGCACTAATCTTATATTTTTTGGGCGCTTTTTGGTTGAAAATATTGATCAGATCTGCATCAATATTGGTAATAACCGTATCCTTTTTTTCTTGCGCACCGGCCACACTACTTGCTAGCGATAATACGATTGCCAACATCAATAATTTATACACTTTCTGCATCTTTTTCTATTTGTTATATCGCTGGCTGATCTTTCACCACAGCAGATTTGGTCTATTTTGGTTCTTATAAGCGGAGCAATTTAACGGGAATAATGAAAAGTCTTTGTTAAATCGCTATACTTATTAAATAATTATATTATATATTGTATTTACACCTTTTCTTCTTGTTGAATTTGTTTTCCTGTTTTACCAAACCTACGCTCTCTTTGCTGAAAATCTAGAATCGCTTCATATAAATTAGGCTTTCTAAAGTCTGGCCACAATATAGGGGTAAAATAGAGCTCCGCATAGGCAAGTTGATATAATAAAAAATTGCTTATACGAAATTCACCACTGGTTCTTATGACAAGGGCTGGATCCGGAATTCCTTTGGTACATAAATAATCTGCGATGGTATCTTGGGTAATTTGTTGCGGATCTAAACTACCTGCCTGAACATCAATAGCTATTTGCTTAACTGCACTTGTAATTTCCCATCTACTGCTGTAACTAAGTGCCATAACAAGGGTTAGGCCCGTATTAGATGCCGTTAATTCTAGCGCCTCTTCAAGCTCTTTTTGCGCAAAATCAGGGAGCATTTGCCTATCCCCAATCACTTGCAAACGAATATTATTTTTATTTAATGTAGGTACCTCTTTACGAATCGTATCAACCAGTAAAGTCATAAGGCCCGCTACTTCATTTGCTGGACGGTCCCAGTTTTCGGTACTAAATGCATAGAGCGTTAAATAACCAATACCCAGCTCTGCAGCACCTTCCACAATATTTCTAACACTTTCTACGCCATGGAAATGACCAAACAAGCGGTCTTCTCCCTTTTCTTGTGCCCAACGCCCATTGCCATCCATGATAATGGCAACATGTTCGGGTAAACGGGTGAGATCAATTTGATGCTTAAGGTCTTCAAACATGCGTTTAAAAAGGATTTATAGGCTGCAAAATTAACGAAAAAACAGAGGTTTGCGCCGAATACTTTGCCTATTTATCGCCAAAACGGTTTATTGAACAGGCTTTGGACACTTATAGGTTTGTAAATTGAAGGAAATACCCACTTTTAGGCCTGCAAAAACGTCGGTTTGAAGCGTATTGCCCCTTTGCCTTCCCTTAATTCCAATGGGAGTCCCTGTTTCGTAACTACGGTCTTGTAGTAAAAAAGCGGGAGAAGGTGACCCATCGGGGAGTGTTGGAAAAGCGTCTGGTGCATACACCCCACTCACATCGTCGAGATAATCGGTATTGGTAAAACGGTACATCAACTCGGCAAAAACATTGAACTGCTCACTTAAGGCATACTTAACACCCAAAGTAAGTGGAACGGATACCCCAATTGGCGTATAGGTTTTAAATGTTGGATATGCCGAAGAACCCTGCCCCTCTGTGCCTAGTGGTCTTAAAAAATATTTTTGATTGCCTAAAAACGCATAAGGATCATAAGAAAAAGCACCCACACCTACGCCAATATAAGGGGTGAACCTAAAATCTTCGAACCCAGGTTGAAATGCAAAAAAGTTAAAATCAAAAGAAAGGGCTGCCTCCCAAACATGACTGTTAAAACTAAGATTACGACGCAGCTGGCTTGCATTAGTACTATACTGGTCCGAATAACCAAGTAGCGCATACTCACCACTTAAACGAACACTCATGTAATTGTTAAACTGCTTTCTAAAAAAAATACCTGCATTTGCCTTGGATCTATTAACAGCGGCTGTGGGATTTAAATCACCAAAATAATGTGCAGCACCTGCACCAATACCAAACTCTCCTTGGTGCACAAAACTTTGCATAAGCTGGGCATTTGCATTGTATCCAATGCATCCGAGTAGGAGACTAAAAATGAAATGTTTTACCATGAGTACCTGCTTGCTTCATGTAAAGTAGCAACAAAAATAAATACCAAAAATGTTAATTTCTTTTATCAAGACCCCAAGTGAGCTTAGTTCTGAGTGTAGACAAGAAACTATTTTCGTTTAATCGGACAAGATTTACGCAAAACTGCTCTTTTCTAATGGCCAATTGTACGGTTTTATCTACAATTTCTTTACGTGCGTCTAACGCGCAAATAAATTGATCTGCTCTTCCCTCAATTTCAAATGAAACCACGTTGGTATCTGGGATAACAATAGGACGTACATTTAAATTATGTGGCGCAACAGGTGTAATTACAAAACTTGCGGCATCCGGAAATAAAATGGGTCCATTGCAACTCATACTATAACCGGTAGAACCCGTGGGTGTTGAAACAATCAAACCATCGGCCCAATAGGTATTTAAAAATTCGCCATTGATATATGTATGAATTTTAATCATGGGAGAAATATCGCGCTTGTGTATCGCAAACTCATTGAGTGCAAAAGGCGTATCACCAAAAAGTCCTTCGTTGGAATCGAGATGAATAAGTGCACGTTTATCAACTACAAAAGTTCTATTTACAATAGCATCCACGGCGCTTTGTAGCGCATCAGGGCTAATGCTTGCTAAAAAACCAAGTCTACCAAAATTGATGCCTAAAATAGGAATGCCTGTATCTTTTACAAGTGTAACCGCGTCAAGCATCGTACCATCTCCACCCAAACTTATCATACAATCTATAGAAGCATCTAAATCTGAAGAAACTCTAAAAGGTATCAGTGCGGCAACTGTTTGTGGGGGCAAATCGGCGTGTAGTAACAATTGATGAAACACATGTATTTGTAAATCGTGAGGCGCCAACGCATCAAGCAGTAAGGCAAGCGGATTGGGCGTAGTCAAATCTAATCCTCTACTATAAATTGCAATTTTCATGAGCCTATTTTCTAATCAAAAATTAAATTCGCCCTGCAAATATACGCCATCTCGCTTCAGTTGGTTGCGGCTATATTCTACACGAAATACAAAATCATAGATACTTACAAAGTCTATACCAGCACCATAGGTGTACAACAGGGTATTACTTAAGGAATTAGAAGCACCAGCGTATTTATGATAAGCATAACCAGCATCTGCAAAAACTTTAAAATAAATTCTAACAGGAATTTTTTCGTGGTTTTTAATAGGTAATGGATTGTTGATGGTCCAGTTTTTTACATTAAAATGATACGCATTTCTTAGAACAGCCCCGGCCGTTCCGTCCACTACATAATATTCGAGGCCCCTTAGTTGCATACCGCCATATCCTATCAGTCTACTATTAGAAAATACCGAATCGATGGGCGATTTATAGGCAGCCGTTGCATCAAACAATAAAAAACTTTTAGTACTTAGTTTTTTTGCATACAGTTGTCTAGCGCTGAGCTGAAAAAAAGATTGTGCTTTTGTTGCAAACCTTTTTAGAAAAAAGAGGTCGGTGTAATAACCGGCTGTAGGATAAATAATATTAGACGCCTTAATATACTGGTAACGGTAACTTAGATCAAGTGCTTTTTGAAGTGTTGTTTGACCCGGATAATAATTTTTTTGCACTTTTAAAATAGTATCTGCAATGCGCTCATTAATGTAGCTAAGCCTGATGGTTGTGCGCTTAAACTGATCAGGACGATAACTATAAGAAGCATCCATACGCCAAGTTTTTCTAGTATCGGAACTGTGTCTTAAAAATACCTGCTTGTTATTGATTGTTGCAACATTCAATTCTTTTTGCGTAGCGTGCAAAAATCCAATACTAAATCCTTTGGTGAGTTTTTTATCAATAAACGGAATGGTGTAACGCGCCGAAAACTGTCTGTTATAGCCTGTTATAAGCCATACATTTAAATTGTCGTTTCTACCAGACACATTGTTTTGTATAAATTTTACACCATAATTAACGCGGTCTAAACTTCTGTTTTGATCTACCCACCACTGATTAAAATTTCGATCTACCAACCTAAAATAAGGAAGCGGTAGCAGGTACCACCTTTCTTTAACCTGAACACGAATTTGCCATTGTTCTAAATAGGTGAGCGTGTCAATTGTAACATCCACAAAAAGTTGGGTATTCATTAACAGTTGCTTGGCCTGAATAATTGCAGGGCCTAACTGTTGGGCGTTAAGAGAATCCCCTTTTGCAAATGAAAGTTCTCTTAAAATGATATAATATTTTGTTTTTGTATTGCCCGTAATTTCAATGCGCTCAATAGGCATTTTTTGCTGCGCCAAAGCAGTCAATGAAAAACTAAATAGGAGCATCAAAAAAAGTAGGCGCATAGGTAAAGCGTTTACACCTACATGTTGAGGTATGAAAGTAGATGGTTGTAATTTTCTTTCAACTCGTTTTGATAATTTTCTTCGCCGAAATAATATTTTACACTATAATCATAACGCTGAAAAGTGGCAACAATGGTAGATACTTCGATACGGTTAATTTGTATTGTCACTAGCAGCATACCTGTTTGTAAATCCGTTGCTGTGTTTAGCTGTGTAACATACGCATCATTGGTTTCAACTAAGCGTACAATTTCTCCAAAAGAATATTGTCTTTGTTCCATCTCTAAAACAATAATGCCTCCCCTAGTGTCAGCCCCTACATGACTGGTTAGCGCCGCTAACATTTGCTTTCCTGTAATTACGCCGAGCAAATCTGCAGCAGTTGAAACAACGGGCAACACACTTAATTCATGTAGTGATAATAATTTGGCACCTGCCAAAAAGTGTTCATCAGCATGAACAGATGCAGTAATAAATTCGTTTTGCAGCGTTGCAATAACAGCAGACGCATCAATATCTAATAAGGTGTTTTTATCTACAATACCCACAAATTTTTCATCTGTTACAACACATAAATGTTGTACATCATAATCTTCCATTAATTGGAGTGCAAAAGATGCTTTATCCAACAAGTGAACAGATGGAAAACTGGTATTAATGAGTTGCGCTGCTAGCATGGCTAAGCTGGTTCAAAAATGCTTCTAAAATTTGGTTGAACTGGGCGGGTACTTCCATCATGGGAGCATGTCCGCATTTGTCTACAAAATGAAGGGTGCTATTTGGTATCAGCTTATGGAATTCTTCTCCAACATAAGGTGGTGTAACAATATCATTATTGCCCCAAATTAAAAGTGTAGGCTGTTGTATTTGATTTAACTCAGGACCTAAATTACTTCTGATAGCACTTTTAGCGAGTGCTAGTATTTTAATCACTTTTAACCGGTTTCTAGTGATTTCAAATACTTCATCTACGAGTTCTTTGGTGGCTACTGCAGGATCGAAAAAAGTTTCTTGGGTTTTATTTTTGATATAATCGTAGTCGCCTCTTTTAGGATAACTATCACCCATCGCTTTTTCAAAAAGTCCACTACTACCCGTTAAAGTGAGTGACTTGATTTTTTCGGGATGCTTGAGCACATGAACAAGTCCAACATGTCCACCAAGTGAATTGCCTAATAAATGTATGCCGGTATAACCTCTTGCTTCAATAAATTTTTGTACCACGTTCTCAAGCCCATTTACCGTACTATGAAAAATATCTAAATCAAAAAGCGGTAAAATAGGAACGATGACTTTATTGCGGTGTCTGAAATGCTCAATCAAATGTTCGAAGTTACTGAGCGCCCCAAAGAGACCATGCAATAAAAGCAAGGGTTCGCCGGTACCTTCTTCGATGTAACTAATTTTATCTTGAACTTTAATTTCGTAATTCATGTGGACTTGTATAGAACAGGGCTAAAATAATGATTTTAATAGTAATCACGGCATTAAATAACCATGAATTACAACTTACTTATTTTACCTGTTTACCTAAGGTTTCAAAATGATTGCCTAAACTGGTAAACATGTCCTTAAATAATGGTATCACCTGCCCAATGGTGTCTAACACTTTAGGTCCCCAAGGCGCAATGTAGCCATATGATTTAGAGGCGGCTATAGTAGATTCGCTTATTAAATGAAGCTTAACACCATAAAAAAGCACCACACTCCAAATAGTCATGTATATAGCACCAAAAAGTAAGATGCCCGCTAGTTTATTGGCCCAACCAAGCAGTACAATTTCGGCTGCTTTTTGTAGCATGCCCGCCACCAAACGAACAATGAGCGTAACAGCAATCATAATGGCTAAAAAAGAAACAAACGGGAGCCAGCTTGCTGACATCCCCGTATCATGCCCTATTTTGGAAGCAACAACTGCCGAAAGTTTAGTAGCAGCAGCTAATCCTATTAATAATGCTGCAAATGAAAATAAAGCAATGATAAAGCCCTTTGTATAGCCTTTAAACAGTGCTCCAATCAAAATAATTCCACAAATAATATCTAATACCACGTTTTCTTTTTTTAGCGTAACATGAATATAGTAAATCTAACCGAGTGCCGCTTTAACTGCAGCTGCAACTGCTTTACCATCTGCTTGGCCAGCTAATTGTTTAGAAGCCACGCCCATTACTTTGCCTAAATCCTGTGGTCCAGTAGCACCAACAGTTGCAATGATTTGTGCAACAATTTCTTGAATCGCTGCTTCATCTAATTGAGCAGGCAAAAACTTTTCTATTACTGCAATTTCTTCGCTTTCTTTTTGTGCTAAATCAGCCCTGTTTTGTTCCTGAAAAATAGCGAGAGAATCTTTACGTTGCTTTACAAGTTTTTGCAACAGCTTCAATTCTACTTCTGCAGTAATGGAACCACCAGCACCTGGATCTGTTTTTGCTTTTATAATTTCTGCTTTAATGGCACGTAGCCCTCTTAATAATCCTTCGTTTTTTGATTTCATGGCGTCTTTCATTTGTGCCATTACTTGTTCTTCTAAAGTTACCATAGTATTTTAATTATTTATTTTTTTGAATTTGACTGTCTCTAAATTTTTTATAAAAAGATTTTGCAAAATCTTTCATTTCGTTTGCGAGTGCCTGATCTTGTGTTGCTCTAATAAAAGTATCTGCCATACCCATTAATGTTTGGTAGTAAAAGTCTGCCATTTCATCTACCATCATGTCTTTGGTCCACAAATCGATACGAAGCGCTGATTTATCTGCAGCATCCCAAAACGCCAACATCATGGCCCTT
This sequence comes from Sediminibacterium ginsengisoli, assembly GCA_945901845.1. Lineage (GTDB taxonomy): Bacteria > Bacteroidota > Bacteroidia > Chitinophagales > Chitinophagaceae > Sediminibacterium > Sediminibacterium ginsengisoli_A. The sequence goes on from CAMDLR010000002.1 coordinate 173,589, forward strand.
GAAGATTGTGCCATATCTGCGGTACTATCAGAAGCATTCCACTTAATATCTTGGGGTACTTTATTTTCGTCTAACTGAACTTCGATATTGA
>CAMDLR010000003.1 GCA_945901845.1 Sediminibacterium ginsengisoli
ATAAAAATGAAAAGATAGATAGCAATAAATGCATAGCTAATTCAGAGTTGCCAAAAATCATTGAATGAAGCGAAATGATATAAAATAATAAAGGTGGTTGATTGTGTTTGTACATTGGTTTTGGGCTATCATCCCAATTTATCAAACCAGATAATGGATGTGTTGGATTAGCCTTGATACTTTCCGCAGCCTCTAGGTGGAATGTATCATCTATGTGATACGCTTTGTTAATGTTAAAAAGTGTTGCTATTAACCATATAATTAACAAGTATCTCCAAATTATAGGAAGTCTAAATAAGGTCATGGGGTGGAGATGTGATTTATTCGTTTATTTCTATACATATTTAAGATATAAAATATGTTAATTATTCGGTTAATTTATTTGTAAAATTTCTTTTAATTCGAAATTCTATATTTTGATCCGCTATGGTAAATACAAATGAAATGCTAAAATTAAATAAGTTAGGTGTTCATGAATTAGAGAATAATTACATTTATTGAAATAAAATATTTCCTAAAATTTATATTATTTCAATCAATACCTTCTTTATGATGAATCGTAAATTTAAAATTTCAATTGTAGTCTTGCTACTTTGTTTGGTTGGATCTTATTTTATCTACCAATCGTATAGAAAAATCGGGCTTGGTAATTACCGAAATGTTATAGTAAATTATGGAACAGACATTGATATAGCAGCAGAGCGATACAATGTTTCCCCTGCTTTTTTGAAGTCGCTATGTGCTTTAGAATCCTCTGGTAAAAGCACGCCGGGTAGTAGATTTGAGTCTCATGTATTTGAAAGATTAAAGAAGTTAAAGAGAGGAGAGATTTCTAAATATGACGGATTAAATCCAGCTGATATAGCAAATTCTTCAGACGATGCATTACGAAACCTCGCCACATCATGGGGGCCATTTCAATTAATGGGGTATAAATGTTTAGAACTGGGAATATCAGTAAATGACTTGAGAGGAAAAAAATCTGTTGAGCATAGTGTAAATTGGATTTCAAAGTCGTACGGACACTTAATTCGTGCAAAAAAATATGAAGATGCATTTCATTTTCATAATACTGGAAGATTGGTACCTACCATTGGGCGATACTTGACCCATGATAAAAGTTATATACCACGCGGTATCAAATACATGCAATATTTTGTTAAAAAATAATGATAACTTTTATGCATAGGGTTTTTAAAAAAAGAATTTGGGTATGGGTACTACTATTTATAGTTGCCGGGGTCATCTCTACTGTGTTTCTTGTAGCTAGGTATAATCGTTGGACCTATGACATGCTAAACGATAATCCACCAGTTAAGTCACTCACGCATGCTAACGAGATATTAGATCAATATCCAACTGTAAGATTCTTGGATCTTCCAGCTGAAATAAAACAGCCATTTTACATTACAAAATACAACCTTCAAAATAATATTTCTAGTAGCAAATTTTATTTGATACCCCGTAAAGATTTATTTAAAAAAATATTTTTGGATATTCGAATTAATGAATTGGTTACCAAGGAACAGCAAATTCAGGGTGTATGGTATTTTCAAAAAAAGCAGGCTTATTTGTGTATCGATGAAAAGCTGATAGCGTCTTTGTTTCTACTTCAAGAAAAACTAGTTCAAATTAATTGTGACCCTAATGCCCTTATCATTAATTCTGGGTATAGATCCCCTAATCATAATCAATCTGTGGGAGGCGCGCCCATTAGCCAGCATTTGTTTGGTAAGGCTATTGATTTGAAAATTGGCGATATAAATCAGGATGGAAGTGTTAATCAAGAAGATAAACAAATTGTTTATAAAATCTTAAACACAGACATCATTGCAAATAAGGGTGGTCTTGGATTTTATCCTAATACACAAATTTTACACATGGATGTTAGGGGCGAACATGCTAGGTGGAATTATTACAATCGAAAAAAATAATATGTTATTTAACGATACACCAACTTTATCTTAACGCTTCTTTATTAATTAACTAAATACTTTTATCATCCCCCATCAAAAGTATTTATCAATTAATAATTATCAAACCAATGCGTTTAATTTTTCCTACTATTTCATTTATTACTATTTCTTTTTTTGGACCCGATAAGCCTCCAAAGTATGCTCCTATTGAGGATAATTTTGATTTAAACTGGCGCACACAAATGGGGTCCGCGAGTTTTAAAACCAATTTAATCATTGCCAGCAACGATTTAATTATTGGATCTAATGGTGCTGATTTTATGGATTACTATATTACAGACAAGAGTTCTGGAGTATATAGAATTGACCGTAAAACAGGGGCTGTTATCAAACATTTTGCGAATGAATCTTATGGGGATATGGATGTAAATGGTATTCTACTTCATAATAATCGCTTGTACTTTGGTAATGATAATGAGGAGTTTTTATGCACGTCCCTTGATGGTAAAATTATTTGGCGTAATCCTGCATCTGGTGATATAGAGCATGAGCCTGTTTTAATCAATAATAGAGGTATTCAGCAAATCGTTTATGCTACTGAAACGGGTGAAGTTAAAGCAGTTGAACCAACAACAGGAAAAGCATTATGGAGTTATTATATTCCAAATTTTGAAGGATGGAAGGCAGGCGATAATAGATCAATCTTTAAAGTTAAATCTTATTTCACCAATACCAATTCTTTTTACACAAAGCCAGTTGAGCTTGATCTAAATGCAGATGGAGTAATGGATTTGGTATATCTAACGTATGACAGTAAGGTGTTTGCAATTAATGGAGCTTCTGGTAAATTGTTGTGGTTAAATGAAAAATATGATAGAAGTGAAGTTGTATTAATGCCAACTGGTACTAAAAATGAACCTTCTTTAACCTTCTTTTCTGTAACCTATGATTCTGTTTATAATTCAACTAATTACTTAGTTACTTTAAACAAATTTGGTAAACAAATTGCTAAAACAAAAATGCCTAAGATTAATTCTGGAATGGGTCTTAATTATCTTACACTAGATAATTTATTCATTGTGCAGCGTGATTCTTTGCTTGAAGTTAATAATCAAGGACAGTACAAAGCCTATAGTCGCACTAATTTTTATCCAACTATTGATTATTTGGGTAAGCATGTTATTGAAGAGAGAAACGGTTATGAATCGCTCATCTCAAATAGGGCATTTTCATATAAAGGAGATTCAAATTGTGTGATTATTTTAAATCAACAAGATCCTGCGAATCATACAAGTGGATTTATTGAAATTTATTCTTTAACCGCGCATAAGGTGATTGAAAGATTTAGTTTACCAATGCCTTCCGAATTTCCGCCAATCATAGAAGATATCAATAAAGACGGCAATCTGGATTTACTCATTAATTGTTACAATGGTTATTTATACTGCTATGATTTAAAAGTTAAACCCTAAATAATATGTATACTTTAAATAAATTTACCGTATTAATTGTCTTAATTTTCTTTGTTGTTGGTTGTTCTAATAAGAAAATTTCCTATGAGCAAAAAATAGAAGCTCCAATTTCTACTAATACTTTACCTTTTGATTCATATGCGTATAAGCAAGATACTAGCATGGTTATTGCTACATCTAAAGGTACAGTTATAAAAATTGATCCTAATACTTTTACGTATGCTAATGGCGCTAATGTTTACAACCAAATACAAGTTAAAGTCAGGGAAATGCATACGGCTAATGATATTTTAAAATCTGGAATACCAATGAGTGTCGATGGTGCTCGAAATAATTTTTTGCAATCTGGAGGCATGCTAGAAATTAGGGCTTTTGATAATAATGAAGAGCTAAAAATAGCTGATGGCAAAAGTATTGGCATAGAACTTGCTAACTTTTCTCCAGCTAATGGGTTTAGTTTATATTATCTTCAGGGAAATGAAAATTGGAAAGTAAGTGACACATTTAATTTGAAAAAAAATGAACGTAAATCTAATGCGCTTGAAAAGATTACTAATTTCTTGAAAAAGCCATTTGTTAAAAAATCTACTCTTATAAATGATAAATATATGATTGTAGCTAATGTAAAAGAAGTTCCACATTTAAAGGCTTTTCAAAACCAGCATTGGAAAATATTAGATGGCACAGATCCCAAAATTGTTGAAAAGTGTATGCGTTTATCATGGGATGATGTAGTTGTTACCCCTATAAAAAATAAAAAAAATGTATATAATCTTGCATTTACTAGGTCAATTATGGTGCAAGGTTCCGGTAATGATACTATTTCTTTGAATGTTCAAGCAACTCCTTCTAATACAAGTGATACCACATTTACAAAGCAACTTGGTGAATATAATATGGCAATTGTACGATTGAACGATGAAAAAATTCGATTACAAGCTGAGGCTGATATGGTAAGTAGTTTTCAAATTAGACAATTAGGTGTATGGAATATTGATAAAATTATGAGTAATGAAGATTTAGTGAATTGTTCTTTAAAATTTGACTTCGAAAAAAATATCGATCCTTTAGTAAATCATATAAAGCTTTTTGTTTTGTATGAAGAAGATAAATCTGTGGTATATTATTTACCACAGGATTGGGATAAGGTTAGATTGTCAAAAACAAAACGAATTTCACTTGTGGCGGTATTGCCAAATAATAAAGTAGCATTTGTAGATCCTAAAAATGTGAATGCTATGGTTAGGCAGGGTAGTTCAAATATCTTTTTTAATACTGTTGAGCAACCAGCAGCCTCATTCAAATAATGTCTATTTTTAATTTATTTTCATGAATCCAGATTGGTTGCTGTATTTTTCCATTACCTGTTTTGTTTTCGCCTTTGTTGCGTATCTTTTTAGATCTGAGGATAAGTATAAGTTAAATACATCCAATGTGCAGTTTTGTAGAGAAGTGATGAAGTGGACGGGGCCTATTTTGGTTACTCATGGGGTTAAATATTTTCCTTCAATTACAGTTAGGTACAATAAAAAGTCTCGAAAAATGGGTGTTTATATACCCTCATCAAATTCTATTGTAATTTATCTTAAAAGTCACGATGGTAATCTTTCCGATATATGTTCTACAGTGCTTCACGAAATAAAGCACCATATTCAATCCAAAAAAGATCCTGAATTTCGAAAACTCCTGAATTATAACAAATACGGTTATTATAACAACCGTATTGAACGTGAAGCGAGAGATTTTGAGAATGCCTATGTTCAAAATTGCCTTAAAGACCTATGTAAAAATGGTATTATTCATAAGGTAATGTAAATGTTACTTATAAAAGTTAGTATTTGCGCTCTATTTAGAACAATTATATAGGAAGTATTCAGTAATATTACAATATAATTTAATTCAATTTCTCATGAAACTGTTGTTTATTCCTTTACTAATTATAACATTTGCTTGTTTCGGACAAAGTTCTATTCAAACCTATTGTGATACTAGATTGCTGACTACGTTAAAAAGTCAGCAGGCAGAAAATGGGTTGATTATTTTAAAAGAAGTTTCTACTGGGAAAATTATAGCTACTTCCGCATTTGTTTCTAAAAAGACAAAGACCGGCATTGTCTATGTAAAAGATAGTTCAATTTTGAATGCTAAGGTTGAGCCAGGTAGCCTTATGATACCAATATCTACAGCCTATTTAATAGATAATACTAATCTTGATATCAAGGACAGTGTTAATATTGAAAATGGCACCACAACAATTAGAGGGTTAAAAATATACGATAGTGAAAATCACGAAATTAAAAATGCTACAATAAAAAGGGTAAATGAAATTTCTAGTAATGTTGGAATTTCAAAACTATATGACATAAATGTCAATTACAGTCAAACGTCGAATTTTATTGATGCAGTCAATAACTATATTCTTGATAGTGCATATTTTGGTTCAATAGATAAAACTGAAATAAATTTGCCTTTCGTTACTTTCGGATACGGACTAATGCTTACTCCAAATCAAGTTTTAAATTTTTATAATAGAGTGGCGAATAATGATCAAAAAATGTTTACAAAATCATCTACTGCATTTAAAATGCAGGAAATCTTGGAAGGTGTTTCTCTAAATGGGACATCTAAATTATTGCTTAAAAATTCTGTAATCCCTATTTCTTCAAAAACTGGTACAACTTTAGCAGTAAGTAAAAGCGGTTATAGTACTAAGCAATATTATTCTTCAATGAGTGGATATGCGCCAACTTCAAGCCCCAAATACAGTTGCATTGTACTAATAAAATGTAAGCTAGGTTCTCCACAATTCTACGGAGCAGTTGTAGCCGGTCCTGTATTTAGAGATATTTTAAATGAAGCTTGTAAATAATTTATTATGAAATATACTTTTACGATAACTAAGTTAGCTGTATTATCCTTGGCATTTTTTGTGTTTACAACTTACGGTTGTTCAGAATTATCTTCTAGAAATTCTTCTTTAATAACGCAAAAGAGTGAAATCAATTATGATACTGTATCGATAGCTATTGTTGGTGATTTAATGTGTCATTCTCAGCAATTTAACCTTGCAAAAAAGGATACTGGTTATGATTTTAATCCAACATTTGCTCCTGTAAAAAAGTATTTGGAGAGTACCGATTTTACATTTGGGAATCTCGAAACTGTAACTGCCGGATCAGCGCTTAATTATACCGGTTACCCAATGTTTAATACACCTGTACAGTATCTTGATGCACTTAAAGAAGCGGGCTTTGATGTGCTTACTACGGCAAATAATCACTCATTAGATCGTGGATTTATTGGTATAGAGAAGACGATATCTGAACTAGATAATCGTGGCATTTTGCATACTGGAACTGCTCGATCGTTAGCCGATCGTAATGCATCATTAATTCTTTCAAAAAATAAAACTAAATTAGGTGTATTAGCATATACATACGGCACAAATGGCATTAAAATACCAGATGGTAAGGGATTTTGTGTCAATCTGATTGACACACTTCAAATTAAAAATGATATAGAAAAATCCAAAAAAGCTGGAGCTGACGTTGTTATGGTTTTTGTTCATTGGGGCAATGAGTATCAGAGATTTGCTAGTGATTCTCAAAAGATGTTAGCTAATTATATCCATAAAAATGGGGCACTACTTGTTTTTGGTTCACATCCACATGTTTTACAACCAATTAGTACTACTACTGATTTTACATCTGGCTTTACAATATTTTCTTTGGGAAACTTTGTTTCATCTCAAAGAAAACAGTATACAGATTGTGGAATTATTGTAAAGATGAAGTTGGTTAAAAATTTAACTACCGGGGTAGTATCAATTAGTAAAGCAAATTTTATTCCAACCTATGTTAGCACTCAAAATGGATTTCGAATTTTGTCTGTTTCTGATGCGATTGAATCATTCAAAAACAAAAATGTAAATCATTTATCTTTTACGAGTAGCTTAATTGAACAGGCTAGAATTAAGGAAGTGTGGAATGAAACTACTACCCATATGACGAATGTTAATATGGGTTTTACTGCTCTTGAAGAATAGATTTAGTCTAATGTAGCTATTGGACTAATTGATTTTATAATTAAATTTCTAATTTTACCGTCTTCTCCATACACGTCTTCATAGAATTCAATTTTTCCATTTTTCGGTGCAACTGTAAAATATCTAATATAAATTGGAAGTTCATTTGTAACTGATATTGTCCTTCTTTTTTTTGCACTTAACCAGTTTTTCACTGAGTCAACCATTAAATGATTTGATGCTATATCATCAACATTGGCTTTTTTGTCTGAAAGTATTATATACTGGTACAATGAGTCCCAGTTTTGAACTCTAACACAACCATGGCTCAACGATCTGAAGCTATTATTAAATAATCCTCTTTGATTTGTATCATGCAAATACACGGAATGTTTATTTGGAAAATTAAATTTCATGATTCCCAACGAGTTAGCATCACCCCCTGGCTGAACAACTCTAAAAGGTATCCCTTTTTCGTAGCTACTCCAGTTAACTGAGTCGGGGTTGACTTTTTTTCCAGTCGCATCATATAGTGAGTAACCCTTTCGATTTAAATATCCATTGTTCTTTTTGATGTTTGGTAAAATTTCTTTTGAAATGATACTTGTAGGAATTGTCCATGTTGGATATGTAGTAATTTGATCGATTTTACTAGTTATCAAAGGTGTTCTTGTATATGGTTTTCCAATTATTACTTTTGATTCGATTTTAGTTACACCGTTTTCAAATACTTGTAAATAAAAAGAAGGTAAATTTACCCATAGATATCTATTTGGATACTCTTCTCGATTCCTTCGAAGTCTATCCATATTGATAACTATTTTAAAATACTTTTCCTGATCCGTGTTGTTAAGTGCAAATATTACTTGTCTTCCATACTTCCCGTCTATTTCTAGATTCTTTTTCTCTTGAATTTTTTTGATTAATGTACTTAATTGTACTGAATCTAATGTTGTCACATCTTGCGCTAAAAAATTCTCTTCTTTTGATCTTTTTATAATTTGATTGATAAATTTATCCTGATTTTTAGTTGGATAGTCAATAAATGTTAATTTCTTTGAAAAATCGGTATTCGAAAGAAATGCAGGAAGATGTTTTTTTAATTCTTTGTAAGAAGGTGTTGTTGGTTCAAAAGACTCTAAAATTTGAATTAAATTATCTGCATCTAGGATTTCAACCAATGCCTTTCTGTATTTTGAGCTGATGTACGACTTGTCTTTACTCAAGCTATCTAATGGTATGTATCCTAGATCAAGGTTTCTTGAAATTGATAAAAATGCATCTGTTAATAAGATATCCATTCTAGCCCAATTTTTAGGGTTTTTTCTTGCATTCTCCCAAAGTGTATCAATTTTAAGATTGTTATATTGATTTGTAGTCTTTTGTACATTGTAGGCTTCTGGAATTAATCCATAATTTCTTGCATTGATAACAAAATTGATAAGGCTTTTTCCGTTATTTGTTAATCCTTCAGCATTAATCCAATAAGGTTCATAATTTCTTTCTTGGTAGGCAGACGATGTTTCGTTTGGTGTTGATAGGATGATTGAATCTTCTATTCTATTATTTGATTCCTTTTGATTATTGAATAAAGATTTTATTTCAGCTGTTATGAGCGAAGGGTTTGTGGAATTACTTTTATTCTTTGTTTTGCATGATGATAGGCTTGACAAAACTGTAGCTACAATAAATACTTGTATTAGAATATTTTTATGCATCATTTGTTTATTTATTCATTGGGTCTAAAAATACCAAATATATTACTTAAATCGTATGTTCCATAACTTGCTGGTACAGACCTGTTCATGCCAGCATAACTCAAAGTGATTGCTAATTTCTTTTCATAATCTTTCCAACAAACAAAAATAGCACTATGTTCTATATTATTATAATTTTTATTAATATGATACACCCAATCTCCTGGCTTCACAAGATTAGGCTTGGCATATGGGCCTTTTTGTTTTGATTTAAAGATAGTTTTTTTAGTATTTACTACACCAGCTCTTTTATACACCTCATTAACAAAATCCCAGCATGATCCAATTATTATCGTTTTTGAAATGAGTGCCATATTCATTCCAATATCTAAAATTCTGTAGCTTGCTGTGTTCTCATTGGCAATACTATTTGTTGTATCTTGATTTTGACACAAACAATAATTTGTAGAACTTCTTTCTAACTGTTTATTTATCTGAGAATTCCCTTTTATAAATAAGCATAAACATCCGAAAATAATGCTTGTTTTTTTAGTCGATAAATTGTACATGGTGATAAAATTTGAATATACTAGATTTGATAATCATTTTATTAAATTACTCTATTTCAATTAAAGGCGCCTTGTTTAAATAACCAAGAGATTGTAAAAAAGTATCTGTTTCGGAAACCGTTTTTTTGTAGTATTCTAAATTTTTGTAGTTGAAAAATCCATGTCCTTGGCCTTCATACAAGAATAGATCACATCTACTTTTTACTTTCTCCATAATTGTTTTATAATATTTGGCAGTTTCTGCTGGAATTAAATGGTCTTTGTCTCCTAAAAATACAATAGTAGGTGGTGCGCCACTTTTAATATTGTGCAGCGGCGAAAAATTCTTGTAAGCTTCTCCAATTCTTTCGTAACCATATCCGCCCGGGCCGTTATCAAATACAGGATTAAATAATACGAGCGCATCTGGGATACAGCTAATTGCAGTGTTATCTGTGCTTTCATTGTAATCATTGATTATGGCTGTGGCGGCTGCTAAATGCCCACCTGCAGATCCGCCAGCTGCTATAATTTTTGAAGGATCTATGTGTAACTCGTTGGCATGTTCTCTAATATATCTAATTGCTGATTTTGCGTCTTTTAAAGACTCGAAAGGAGTGGTTTTTTGTTTTTCTTTTACGCGGTAGTCTACCAGAATACATACCATGCCTCTTTGGCTAAAATACAGGGCTTGTGGCTCAAATTGCTTTACAGTTCCATTATTCCATCCGCCTCCAAAAAAGAAAACTATGGCTGGCAACTTTTTGGTTGCCTCTTTTATTGTGGAAGGATACACCGTTAAATAGAGTTGAGTGGTGTCTATTTTTTTATACAATAGTTGATCTTGGGTGAAACCATTTATAAAACCAGTCAGCGTAAGGAACAGTGTAAAAAAGTATCTTTTTTTCATGTGATGAAGCGTTTATTGAGACAAACCAATTTTATTTCGAATTAAATGGTAGTAAGCATTTGCATATTGGATCATACCAATATCATTAGGGTGTGTGCCATCTAGCGTACTTTCTGTATCAAAGTTTATATCCTTAGCAGTAAGCTGGTATATATTTTTTATGCCCTCTTTTTTCATTTTCTTAAATACCGCTGCCGAAATTTGACTAACTGCAATATATTTTTGAGCCATAACGGTATCTAAATTGATGCCGTCTTTACCACTACAGTGTTCTGTAAATATGATAGGAACGCCCGGATGTTTTTTGTGAATTTCTGCTTCTGCATGTCGCATTCTTTTTTCAATTTCTTCTGCACTAAATTTTGTCTTGTCCCAAAGGTTGGGCATGCAATCTAAAATATATAGTTTGGCGTCTATTTCATTAACGAGGTCTATCATGGCAGGTTCGAGTTGGCCATTACCCGAAAAACCAAGGTTGATCATTTTTGAATTTAGTTTTCTGCCTAAAATATTTGTCCATCCAAGCCCAGGCCTGCTTGCATAAGCACCATGCATAATAGAAGTGCCATAAGCTACAATGGGCTTTTCATTTTGTGCAGGCAGTAGTGTACATGTGAAATTTTCTGGAACGCCAATTTCTAACCAAGAAACAGCATTGCATAGTGGGAGGTAGAGTCTAAAATATTCAAACAATGCCGGGTCATGTATATTTTCAAATTTGTAGGTAATGGTATCTTTAAAATTTACAGTTGCTTTGGTCCAGCTCCAACTGCCCAAAGGGCCCTTAGCATATAAGTCTACACCACTTACGCCAGTAGCTGGCATTTGCGCCATCGCTTGAGCGCCTTTAACTTTAAGCCTTACATAAATAGTGCTGCTATTGGTGGTAAAGTTGATATACTCACCTGCAGTATGTTTAGATAAATCCCAGAGTACTGGTCTTACCATACTTTGCGCTTTTTGTGGAAGCCTATCGTACGAAGATGTATAGCCATCGTTCCATCCTCTGCCATCAATACATTGCTCTGACATTTTTGTAGGATCCATCCATTTTATTTGACTCGTTTGCCCAAATGCAAAGTTTGTAAAGAGTAAAAGTGTTAAGATGTATTTCATGGCATTAATTTTTAGTTGCTTTTATTTTTTCAAGTTCCTCAGTTAGTGTACGAACTATTTCAGGATATTTATTGTGTACATTATTTTGTTCGGAAGGGTCCACTTTCAAATTATATAATTGTACAGTTGGTAAATTATTTTTTGTTGCCTGATTTTCTGTGGGGGCACTCCACCCTCCAGAACCGCTACAAATTGCTAGTTTCCAATCCCCTTTTCTAATGGCAAAATAGCCATCAATGGAGTGATGGATGGTACTGGTTCTTTGGTAATTGGTTTTTTTAGATGATGTCAATAGTGGTAATAAGCTGTAACTATCTTGAGTCGTATTGTTTTGCAAAGGCATGCCCAGTATATCGGAACAGGTTGCCATAAAATCTGTGAGACAAATAGTAGTATTGTTTATGCTGTTCGTTTTTACAACCCGAGGCCACTTAACAATAAATGGAATACGGTGCCCGCCTTCATAAATATCTGCTTTAGTACCTCTAAATCCGGCACTTGGGTCGTGTCCTTTTTCGCGTAATTCTTTAAAGTTAGCAGTGGGCGAACATCCATTATCACTTGTAAAAACAATCATCGTGTTTTTATCCAAGTTTTTATCTTTTAGGAACCGAAGTATTTGGCCAACTTTTTCATCTGTCATAGCAACAAAATCGCCGTAAGCATTAGTGCCTGTTTTGCCTACGTGAGAATTGGAAGGAAGTATGGGTGTGTGTGGTGAAGCAAGTGCTAAGTATAAAAAAAATGGATCTTTTTGTTGAGAAGCTTTTTCAATGTATTGAATAGACTTACTTACAAAAGTATCTAGCACATCTTGATGTTTAAAATCGTTTCCAATAGGCCCGGCTCTCCAAAAACCTTGACCACCTTGCTCCTTAATAGTATCAATGCGTGTAGCCGTAATTGTATTACCGTTAATATAAACATAGGGTGGAATGTCAAGCGACGCAGTAATGCCAAAAAAATAATCAAATCCAAGTTGGGTGGGGCCTCCATTAATGGGCTTTGTAAAATCAATTTCTCCATTAGATTGTTTAGCCCAATCTAAACCTAAATGCCATTTACCAATACATGCTGTTTGGTATCCTTTGTTTTTTAAAAGCTGAGCTATCGTTAATTGATCCGGCGTAATTAAAGGCTTGTCATAACTCCACAATACACCATTTTTTAAACTTGTTCGCCATGCATATTGGCCAGTTAATATGCCATATCTAGTTGGTGTGCATACCGACGAATTAGAATGCGCATCTGTAAATAGCATGCCTTCTTTTGATAAAGCGTCAATTGAGGGTGTAGTAATTTTTGATTTAATATTATAAGCGCTTACATCGCCATATCCCAAATCGTCGGTGAGGATGTAAATAATATTGGGTTTTTGCCCAAAAGCGATAATTGATAGGATCAAAAATGGTAGTATAGTAAGTGCCCTAAAAATAGGGGTTGATTTGTAACTAGGCATATTACAAATTACGAAAATCGTGCTTACAAAATGCTTTAATTGAATTATTGGTAAAATAAAAAAGCGAGGGGTATTCCCTCGCTTTTTTATAAAGGTATTATTCAGGCTTGTTGCCCACGTGATTTTTTAATAAAGATTGAATTGAAAACAATAGTAGTATGGAAGCAATAGCCACAATAGCTAAAAATGCGCCAGCTGCATAAGTTAAAGACTGTGTTCTATGAAGACTTTTCTCGATGCTCTTCATTTCTTTTTTCGCTTCAGCTCTTTCAACTTTTTCTTCATATAATTTTAAGAATTTTCTTAAAGATTTATATAAATCGTTGCTGTCGTAAAAAGAAATTTCTTCATTAAAATCTTCCATGGCAGTTGATAAGTCTTCAATTTTTAAATTCGAATTGAAAACTAGTTCAGCTATATCAAAATATTTATTTGACGGATACTCTTTCTTTTTAAGCTCACTATGAGCCTTAATAGTACTAATTGCTATATCAACATGTTTGTCAGAAACACTGTTTGTTGATAAATAACGAATATATCTCCAAGCTTCATTTAATTCTTCTAGGCTGCTTATTTTTTTATCTGATAATTCAATCGCAGCTTTTAAAGTAAAAGATTTTTCTAGAATTATCATGTTTGCCGCAGGTAATTCACTAATGCCTGATGCATAATAAAATACCCCTTCTTTTTCTAGATAATTCTTTTCAGTCTTTTGGTTTAAAAAGTGAAGCAATTTTACAACTTCAATTTTTTCGCAATAACTGCTAGAGTCCAATCCTTTACTATTATAAATTAATTCTAAAACATTTGGTATTGCAGCTGTATTAGGTTTGAAGTCTCTTTTTTGGTAAGTCAGAAAATTCCCCTCGCTATCTTGAATGTAGGAGCCGTATTCGTCTTTCGCATATTCAGTGTAAGGTTCAGTTGAGTCACCTAATTTTACCCATTCACTGTTAGTTAAATCTTTTTTAAGTGTATCTAACCAATTTTTATAATCTTGGTCAGAGCATGTTGCTGGGGTTGTTTCAACCACAGTTGCCGTAGTATCAACTTTATCTCCTATAACTTCAGCTTTACTAACACTCACGCTTTCTCTTGAGGTTGGTGTTGAGTTAACAACAAAATATAGGATACTAAGTGTTAATAAAATTAACCCAAGTAATGACAGAATTTGCCATGACCTTCTTCCAATTGGAAAAACGAAACGTTCTTCCATACTGTTAAAAAATTTTTTCATAGTGTTTTTCTTTTAAATATACGGTATTTTATATATAAATACAATTTTAAATATAAGCGATTAGTTCTGATCTTGTTTCATTGTATATTTATACCTAACTAATGTTAATTGGTTGATTCATTAAAAGTGGATCTAATTTATTGATAATCATTTTAATTATTTTTTATAATTAAAGCCTTATGAAAAAATCTGTTTTTTTTGTATTATTTATTACAGTCTTGCTGTTTTCAATAAATGGTGAAAGTCAGGAACGTTATTCCACAAGGTCTGGAGATCCTAATGGTATTAATAAGTGGTACATGGGTAGACAAATTGCACATGTAATGAGCCATTTCGGAATAGATTGGCTCGAAAGAGAGGAAAGAGAAATGGAAGAAAACACCTCTCTGTTATTAAAAAATTTAGCCGTAAAGCCAGGTATGGTTGTTGCAGATATAGGAGCGGGTAGTGGCTATCATAGTGCCTTACTTTCAAAAATGGTGGGAACGGGAAAAGTGTTTGCAGTTGATGTGGAACCAGAAATGATTGCTTACTTAAATCAACGAATTAACCAGGAAAAATTGTTACGTATAGTGCCTGTATTGAGTACAGAACAAAAAGTGTCGTTACCTGAAAACACAATTGACATGATGTTGCTTGTGGATGTATATCATGAGTTTTCTTTTCCTTATGAAATGGCTTTATCAATGCGCGCTGCATTAAAACCTGGTGGCAAATTAGTGTTGGTAGAATTTAGGGCCGAAGACCTTACAGTACCTATTAAAACCATTCATAAAATGAGTGAAGTGCAGGCTATTAAAGAATTTAAAGCAGCAGGCTTTGCATTTGATAAAAATATAGATAATCTGCCATGGCAACACTGTATGGTATTTATTAAGCAGTAATTTAGCCGTATGAAAGCACTCGTTTGTAGAACGCCTCGACAATTTGATTATATCAACACCGAAATGCCTGTTGCTGCCGAGGGAGAAACGCTTTTAAAAATTGAACGTATTGGAATTTGTGGAACGGATTTGCATGCTTTTGAAGGAACGCAACCTTATTTTAATTATCCCCGTATTTTAGGACATGAACTTGCAGCTACTATCGTTCAAACAAAAGCAGTTGGATTTACTGCAGGCGATAAGGTTACAGTTATTCCGTACATGCATTGTGGAAATTGTATTGCTTGTAATAGTGGTAAATATAATTGCTGTGTAAACATGCGTGTTTTTGGCGTTCACATAGATGGCGGCATGCGTGAATTTGTTGCCGTGCCAGATCATGCACTTATAAAAAGCGAGGGATTAAGTTTAGATGAATTAGCACTTATAGAACCACTTTCGATTGGAGCCCATGCTGTAAAAAGAGCTGCCGTAGTAAACGGCGAATTTGTACTTATTATTGGCGCAGGCCCCATTGGGCTTGGTATTGCTCAGTTTGCTAAAATTGCTGGCGCTCAAGTTATTGTAGTAGATGTAAATGACGATCGGTTACAATTTTGTACAACTAATGTAGGTATAGAGCATGCTATTAATCCGCTCAAGCAAGATATCATGGAAGCGCTTAAGCAAATAACGAGTAATGATATGCCTACTGTTGTAATAGATGCTACTGGTAATTTGGATGCTATTAACAATGCATTTCAATACCTTGCTCATAGCGGAAGGTATGTTTTAGTAGGTTTGCAAAAAGGTAATATTGGGTTTAACCATCCCGAATTTCATAAAAGAGAAGCGACCTTAATGAGTAGTAGAAATGCCAACGTTTCTGATTTTATGCATGTAATGGACTGCATAAAACAAGGCTTGGTAAAACCAATTAACTATATTACACATAGAGTAGCCTTTGATGAGGTAACAAATCATTTTGAAAGCTGGTTAGATCCTAATAGTAAAGTAGTAAAAGCAATTGTTGAATTTTAAAAAAATACAAAATAAGATGGCAAAAAGTAAACAATATTACATCAGAAAATCGCATAGAATATTAGGTGTGTTATTAGGCATTCAATTTATGTTATGGACTATTGGTGGGCTCTACTTTAGTTGGAATAATATAGATGAAGTGCATGGAGATGTACAGCGAAAACGTGTGCCACTCCTTAGTTCAGGTATTCAAATGGTTTCACCAACTAAGGCACTTGATGCTATCAAGCAAAATCATAAAATTGATTCGCTTGTGTCTATACAACTTATAGATATTTTAGGAAAACCCTTTTATCAAATAAGGTGCGTGTCTGCATTACATGATATGGGTTCACATACTAACCATACTCAATTAATGAATCATTTGGCAGATGCCCAAACGGGTAATTTACGAGCTCCACTTACAAAGGATGAAGCTATTGCTGTTGCAAAAAGACACTTTGCAGGTGATGCCAGAGTAGTAAAGGTAGAAAAAGTAGATAGCATCAATCCGCACCATGAATATCGTTCTGGTGAATTGCCTGCTTACGCAATAAGTTTTGAGCATACTTCTAAAACGACTGTTTATGTCGCTTCCGAACTTGGGACGGTTCAAAAATTTAGAAATGATAAGTGGCGCTTATTTGATTTTTTATGGATGCTTCACACCATGGATTATAATGGCAGAGATAATTTTGGAAATATATTGTTAAGGGCATTTTCGATTTTTGGACTTTTTACGGTTATGTCAGGTTTTCTATTATATTTTAGTTCATCTAAAATGTTTAGAAAAAAGCAAACTCCATAATTAGTTCCCAACTAAGTGCAACTTGGTTTGTCTACCATTAATATATCTAAAACCACTTTGATCAAAATAGCCATCCTGCTCTAGCATAATGCGAATGGTTTTTTTCCATTCTTTAATTTCTACTGCTGCATTGAGTTCAATAGAATAGGCTGTTTTGTAATGCATAGAAACATCACCCGTGCCCGGAACGCCACTTTGCATATCCCACATACCTATAGCGGGTCCAGCAGCATGTCCATGAAATCCAATTGGGTGCGTGTAAATAGTAGCATTGATATTTTCTTTTTTTGCTTGCGCAAGTGCATCCGATAAAATTTGATTACCAGTTTTGTTTACTTTAAATTGATCGGTTAAAATATCTTGTAAACGGTTGCCTGTTTCAAGTGCTTTTTGTAAATACAGAGGGGCGCTTGTTTCGTCTGGTTTTAAAACATAGGCATGCTCCTGAATATCTGTGTTTAAACGCAAATAAGTAATGCCAAAATCTACATGTAATAGATCTCCTTGTAAAATAACGTCTTTACTATTGTAGCCCTTGCTGGTAAAGGCGGTGAGGTGATCAAAAGCAACCGAGTCATTGCGTTGAATTTCTACAGAAGGATGAAACCAAGTGGTAAATCCACGCTTAATTATTTCTTGACGGTACCACCACACTAAATCTTCGGTGGTTGTAATGCCTGGCGTAATAACTTTGCTACTAAAACCTTCGGCAATAATATCTTTACTCATTTTAATAAGTTGCGGATAAAACTGCATTTCTTTTTCGGTTCTAGTTTCAAGCCATGCAATAGCTAATGGTTCAGACGAAACTATTTTTGAAGCATATGCTGCTGGTAGTTTTTGTTTGAAAGTTTCGTACTCGGTATGGTCTAAACCGTCGGCGTGTCCAAAATGAACGGAGGTATTAACGGCAATTTTTTTAGGCTGCAATTTTGTAACAATGGCGTTAAGCGCATCCCACTGGTCTGGATTTGCTTTCATATCCCAGGCCGCTTTAATTTCGTTTCCAATACTATAGCGTGCCACTGCTAATTTCTGATACTCTTTTGTTTGCGGATTGTAATAAAATACGATGATGGTTCTTCTTCTTGCACTGAGCCAAGTGGCGGGTAGCATGGTTTTAATAATAGGATCTTCATTGTATTCTCTAGTGATTAATACCCACATGTCTATGCCAGACTTTTCCATGAGTGACGGCAATAAATTATTGAGTCGATAAGATAAAACCTCATCAATTACAGTTGCTTGCTGGCGTAACGGAAGTACTTGAGCGCTTAATTGTGCGGATATAATTAAGAGTCCGGCTAGTAAAGTCTTTTTCATACAAATAGTTGTTGATCGTTTATTTAATCTTTAATACACCTGATACTGCCTCCGTAAGATCTATTGTGCGTTAAGGTGTAGGAGCCAGCATTACCAAAATAGAGATACCTAGCACCTTCACCACTTATTGTACTGCTCCAATAGCTTCCATTAACACCAGTGTTAGTGATTGTTATTTCTCTGCTACCAGCCATGGTTAATTTTAGAGGCGAAGCAAATGCGCCATCTGTATTTTTTGATGTCCAACTTGCTATTTCTGCATTCCACTCTGCTTCTGTTGGAATACGATAGCCAGTAGGACATGGATTATTCGTTCCATTAACACCCTGCCATAAATTTACATTTTGTGGCGTTCTCCAATCATTGGGTGCATTCGCAGTTAAAATAAAATTTGCGTTTCCCGGGATATCAGTAGTAGATAAAGTTGTGCTTGTTACAGATTTTCGTAATTGGTGTAAATCATTTCCTCTTCCCCATTGATACAAATCGCCATAGGAACTTGTGTCAGTGCTACTTGTAGCAACCCTCGAAGCGCCAAGGTTTCTATCCATCCAAATTTTTCCATTGCCACTTGTAACGTTTCCAAAATCTAGGGCACGTGTTGTAAATGAAATTTCATTGCCATAATTAATGCCCTTTGTATTGATAGCGTAAGCTCTAATATAGTATTTAGTGTTAGCGTTTAGTCCAGTTATGGTACTAGTAAACATAGCTGACCCCGGACCTTCGTTTGTTTTTGTTGACAGCATGATAGTTGGGTTGTTGATGGTACTCCATACGACCCCTTTTGAGGTAATGTCAAGCCCTCCATTAGAAATAATATTTCCGCCCGTTATTACGGTATAGGATGTAATGGATGAAGCATCGGCAGTAGAAACACTTGGTGTCGATGTATTATTATCAAGTTTAGCACATCCCATTAAAAATAAGACGGCACAGGCTCCTATCATTTTTTTCATGTAAATCAAATTTTGTAGATGACTCTAAATATAAATATTTTTTCTATAACTTAATATCCTTAACCTGAGTTGAACTGCTTTATTTTTTGTGTAGCGTTGTATTGATTGTTTCTAATAATCCATTTTTTGCATTATCGTCCCCTAATTGCCAAAACATAATACCCCCTAATTTATTTTTAATGACATACTTTGTTTTTGCTTCAATCGATTGCTTATCGTCAAAAGTGGCGTAAACTTTTTCCTTTGCATTATAAGCATAGGGTGCTTGCGCATCTGCGTCCCAATAAAACACAAAGCCATCTTTTTCCGAAATACGCGCAGGAAAATCCTTAAAACCAATAAATGATTTAAACTTTCCTTTTTGATATAAGCCATTGTTTTCTTCAATTACACCTTCCCAGGTTCTAGCATAAAAGGCAGCACCCATAATTAACTTTTTTGCTGGAACGCCTATTGATAGTAAGTACTGAATGCAGTTATCTGCCGACTCTTTTTGTTTGCTTGTACTATATAAAGGCGTATGATGTCCCGTAACTGTGGAATACCCACCCACTAAATCATAGGTCATAAGGTTAACATAGTTTATGAGCGGCATAACATCGCTCCAATTGACAGCTTGCTCTAAAAATTTTTTAAATCCACCTGCCGCAAATGTAATCGTCGATTTTTTACCTAATTGTTCGCGTAACGATTTAATAAGCTCCGTAAAATTGGGCTTGTCTTCTGGTGTAAATCGGTGATTTGGAAATCCAGAAATGGCCGGATATTCCCAATCTAAATCAATACCATCTGAACCAAAATAATTGGTTAACGATTTAATGGATTTTGCAAAATTGTTCCGTCCTTCTTCGGTGCTAAAAACTTCGGAGCAAGGTGCACATCCTCCCCATCCTCCCAAGGATAATAACACTTTTAAATCTTTGTTTTGAGATTTCATGGCAACCATTTTCTGAATCATTGCAGTATCCTTTGCGCCTTTGAGTTTTAATTGATCTCCTTCTAAATGTCCAAAACAATAAATGATATGTGTAAAATCATTTGGGTTGTAGGAATCTAGTTTTTCTAAACTTCCAGAATAGTATGCTATTACTGCTTTTTTTTGAGCAATACATACTTGGCTAAAAAACACAATTCCTAGAACCATGAACATTAATTGGCGCTTTTTCATTTGGGCAAGGGGTTTACAGGTAATTGAAATAGGATATAGTATAAATATAAATAAAAAAAGAGCCCCTATTGCTAGGGGCTCTTAGATATTATTAAACTTATATTATTTTCTTTGACTTATTGAATTTCCCAGTCGGTATAGGTAGAGGTAAATTTACCAAGTTTGGCTAATTCGTCAGAATAGGGTTTTAATTTAGCAAACAGCTCATCACCAAGTTTATTTAATTTTCCATCGGCTTCAAAATATTTTTCTCTTGATTTTGGTTCAAAAATAAAAAGTATAGCCATGTCATTGTCACTTTTTTTGACATCTGCGCCACGAACGCCATTTACTTCAACTAGGTTTACTTTAAAAAGTTTACAGAATTCTGGAACATAATTTGTGAAATAATATTTTTTAAACTGGTCCATTGTCACATTTGGACTTAATGTTACAGTGCCTTTGTGAAGCCCTAATAAACTTCCTTTTTTGAGCGTTTGAGCAAACATGCAAGTTGATAATAATAACATTGCATTAAGTAGTAAAACTTTTTTCATGACTTGTTTATTTTTTTGAATTAATGATAGAATTCAATTTAATATTTTTTTTTGTAAATAGAATCTTTTTTTATTTTACAGCTTAATGTGTTGCTTATCAAATAGCTATAAGAATGTTGGTGAAATTCCCGCAAACGTTCTCGTAAATAAATAGGGTAGCTTACGGGTAATTGAATGAGTTAATATCGATATTGCACCATATCTCAACATATAAAAATTAACAGAAAATAATAAATAGTAATGGAAAATTCTCGAATAGATCTACCTATTGGCGTTACACTAGATAGATTTATAAAAAGTAAAGAAAGCGAATATCCAACTGCTGTTGGTGCTTTTTCGCAATTATTAAGGGATATCGCTCTAGCAGCCAAAGTAGTAAATAGAGAGTTAAATAAAGCCGGTTTAATAGATATTATGGGCAGTGCTGGCATGTCTAATTCGGGTGGTGATGAACAAAAAAAATTAGATTTACTAGCAAATACAAGATTTATTAGGGCTTTAAGTAAAGGCGGTGAAGTCTGTGGAATTATATCTGAAGAAAGTGAGTCGTTTATTGATTTAGAAAATAATGGAAAATATATAGTGGCTATTGATCCTATAGATGGTTCCAGTAATATTGATGTAAATGTTTCTGTTGGAACTATATTTTCAATATACAAGCGTATTTCTGCAATCAATAGCCCTTTAATAGAATCCGATTTTTTACAAAAAGGTAGGTGTCAAATTGCGGCTGGTTATATTTTGTATAGCACTTCTACCATGCTTGTATTTTCTACAGGAAAAGGGGTTAATGGCTTTACCTATGAGCAAACCTTAGGTGAATTTGTATTGTCTAATGCTAATATTCTATGTAATGAAACTGGCAATATTTATTCTGTAAACGAAGGAATTAGTAATTCAATTATTGATGTAAAAGTTAAAAAGTATATTCAATATTGCAAAGACAAAGAATATACAGCTAGGTATATTGGTTCATTGGCTGCAGATATTCACAGAAATTTATTACTCGGAGGTATTTATTTATACCCAGCTACAAAAAAATATCCATCAGGAAAGTTGAGGCTCATGTTTGAATCCAATGCGCTTGCTTTTGTAATTGAGCAAGCAGGAGGAAAGGCCACAAATGGCGAAATCAATATCTTAGATATTCAACCTACTTCTATTCATCAAACGAGCCCTTTATATATTGGGTCTAAGCAAATGGTTGATAAAATTGGAATTGAATAGTCCAATTAAATTATCATCTGCAGCTCGTAATATTCACATGGGTCTATTGGATCCGCGGTTGTTCTAAAGATTTTTATTTTATTTTCTAAAAATGCCTAGTTTTGTGGTATGGTTACTAGGTTTTTTTCTTTCATGGCATGTTTATTGGTAGCAGTTGCTGTTAACGGACAAATGCGTTTTCAGATGAAGCCTATAACTGGTAGTGCCATTAAAAAAGTAGACAGTTTAAAATACAGTCCCGTCAATATTTTATCTCCCAATAATTATGTTAAAGGGTTGGCGTTTTTTTGCAAGCAAGAAATCTTATTTGAAAAGCGCACAAAAATACCATTCCGTTTCAGGTTAGGTAGTTTGGATTATGTAAATAAATTAGAAGCAAAGAAGTAGTTTTTAATACAGTGTAAATGTTTTAATCATTGGCGCGCTTGTAGCATCTTTAATAATAAGCCTTACAGCATTTGCCTTTATGGGCGTATCCAATAGTCCAATGTATTTGTGTCCAATACAAGAGCCCTCTTTTATCATTTTCCATTCGCCATTTATACTGGCTTCAATAACAAAAGCCCTAACGCGTTCTCCTTCTTGTATGTTTTCTTGGAGGACTATTTTACTAAAAGCTTTTTGAGAAAGAATGTTAATGGTATAATCTTTTTGTTGAGGATTTATGGAGGCTACCGGCGTTTTAAATACCTTTTTAATACTATCGCCCCATTCTTT
This sequence comes from Sediminibacterium ginsengisoli, assembly GCA_945901845.1. Taxonomy (GTDB): domain Bacteria; phylum Bacteroidota; class Bacteroidia; order Chitinophagales; family Chitinophagaceae; genus Sediminibacterium; species Sediminibacterium ginsengisoli_A. Next base: position 23,001 of record CAMDLR010000003.1, read on the forward strand.
TAATCTATTAACATCTGCATTTGGTATAAGGCCTCTATTGTCTGGTGTAATACCAAGTATCAGTGTGGAATTATGCCCCACCGACTGGTAATACATCTTCATCATCTTATCTAGTGGGTTTACATGATGATCTTCGTTTGGATTCCAGAACCAATCATGTCCGCCTTTGTGCCCACGTAATGGTGCATCACTCATGGCAGGCATCCAAAATTTGCCAGCAGGGTCGCCAGTTTTAAGCAGTGCAAAATTGTTTGCAAAAATGGTCTCTTGTTTAACAGCATGTGAAAAAATAAAAGGGAATGTAGACCAGGAAGGGTAGGGTACTGTTCCAGACTCGGAGCCGCCCCATCTAAAGTCTGCCTTTTCTGCGTTGTGGTAGAAAAGACAATTGGGCTGATACTTTGTAACAATGGGTAAAATGTTGGGGCCATTTTTTGAAGGATCATCGGCACCACCATCAAACCATATCATAAATAATTTGCCATAACGGGTACAAAGTTCTGTTACCATTTGTTCGCACATATTTTTATAGGCTGCTTGTCTGCGTTTTACAAATTCACTAGAACCTTCAATTTTAAAATCATGAACGCCTAAAAAAGAATTCCATCTGATACCCACATAAATACCCGGCTCAATACCATATTTACGACAAGAGTTTACAAAATCACGAACAATATCTCCTTTGCCATTTTGAAATTTGATTGCTTTCATGCAGTAAGGGTTTGCATCACTTTGGTAAAGGGCAAAGCCTGTTTCATGCGTAACAGTGAGTACTGCAAATTTGGCGCCACCTGCTTTAGCGGCCTGTATCCACTGATCTGTGTTTAACTGTATTGGGTTAAAAATATTAGCATTATTAAAAGGCGTGATTCTGTTTTGCGCTTGGTTGTAAAGAGTGCCCTGAAACACTGGCAAATCATAAGAAACGAGGACGCCAACTTCTGCCTTTTGCCAAGCCAGTTGAGGAGCAGAGGGTTTTGGTTGATTTATTTCTTGCGCAAAACTAGAACTGATGCTACAAAGTGTGAAAAGCAGAAGAATGTTATGTCTCATGTATTAAATTTGTTACCTGAATTAAAAAGTTAATGGCGTATAGGTTTTAATGGTTTGTAACTTTCCATTAAAAAAAAGTGTTGCGGTTTTTTGAGTAGGAGATAGCACACGTAAATTTTTGACAAGTCCATTGCGCCATTTCATATCTATTTCATAGTTGCCCCTTGCTTTAAGGCCATTTACTGCTCCTGAATTCCAAGCCTTTGAAATAGCGGGTAAAAGTTCTATGTAACCTGTATGAGATTGAACGAGCATTTCAGCAACTGCTGCGGCACCTCCAAAATTTCCATCTATCTGAAAAGGCGGATGTGCATCTAATAAATTTGGATAGGTGCCACCCATATTGTTGTAATTTTCTTTGGTTTCATCGGGTGGAACAAACTTTAAAAGTTCACGGTACATTTTGTAAGCGTGTTCGCCGTCTTTTAGCCTAGCCCATAAATTAATACGCCAACCTTTAGACCAGCCTGTGGTTTCATCGCCTTTAATGTCTAGTGTTTTTTTAGCAGCATTAGCAATATCAGGTGTTTGCATAAGCGTCACATGTGTGCCCGGATATAAGCCGTATAAATGACTTTGGTGTCTATGCGTAGGCTCTACATCCTGCCAATCGTAATACCATTCTTGTAAATTTCCTGCTTTGCCTACTTGGTAAGGATATAATTTATCTAGCGCTGCTTTTATATTTTTTGAAAAGTCAAGATCATTTTTGAGCACATCCTGCGCTGCAATAATTCCTAAAAATAATTCACGAATCATAGCAAGATCGGCAGTGCCACCATATAAAGTACTACCCTTAAATCCAGTGGGTGTAATAAAATAATTTTCTGGAGAGGTAGAAGGGGAAGTAATGAGTTTACCGTTCTTATCCGGTATGAGCCATGCTAAACAAAATTCGGCAGCTCCCCTCATAACTGGATATTCTTTTTGTAGATAGCTGGTGTCTTGTGTAAATAAGAAGTGTTCCCAAATATGCGCCGAAGCCCAAGTGCCACCCATTGGCCAATTGGCCCAACTAGGATCTCCGTCTCCAAAATTGCCTACCGGATTAGACATTGCCCATATATCTGAATTGTGGTGCGATACCCAGCCTGGCATATTATAAAATGTTTTAGCGGTGGTTTTTCCGGTGACAGATAAGTTTTTTAAAAATTGCAAAAACGGTATATGCATTTCAGATAAATTGGTGTTTTCTGCCAACCAATAATTTTCTTCTGCATTAATGTTCATGGTGTAATTGCTAGACCATGGTGGTTGTAAATATGAATTCCAAATACCTTGCAAATTGGCTGGAACACCTGGTGTTCTAGAACTACTTATTAAAAGGTAACGACCAAACTGAAAATATAAAGTTTCAAGGAAAGGGTCAGATTCTCCTTTTGCATAACGTTGTAATCTTTCGTTGGTAGGGAGTTGTGGAGCCGCAGCACCATCTAATTGTAAAGCAACCCTATCAAAATAATTTTGATAATCTTTGGTGTGTCTTTTTTTAATGGCGTCCCATCCTGTTTTAACAGCATTGGCAAGTTGGGTCTTTGCAATCGCTACCTGATCGCGACCATTTGTGGCCGGGTTTTTATCAAATCCATTAAAGCTTGTTGCCATCGACACATAAATAGTAGTAGCCGTCGCATTTGATATTTGAATACTTGAATCGGTATAGGTTATTTTGCCGTCACTTGATGCCACTTGAATTTGTGTCGAAAAGCGGGTTCCTTTTTTACTATCAAAGACAACCGAATTTTGCTTTTTTCCTACATAGTTGGGGTCGGCTTTGATAGGCGCAACACCACTCACTTCTAAAATATTATTTGCTGTTTTTGTTGTGTATTTTAGTAATGATTCAAATGCGATACTATAGTTAAGCCCACCTTTTTGTTTTGATTGTAGTTTAATGGCAAAAATTTTATCGGGGTGCGAAACCAGGTATTCTCTTTCGATGGTGTTATTGCTAGATTCAATTTTAACAGCGGCTACCGCATCATGTATATTTAGTTCACGGTAGTAATTGCTAATAAATGGGTCATTGTTAAAGGTTAGTAAAAGCGTACCAAGTGGTGCATATGACTCTGAAAATTTACCTTGTAATTTTTTAATGAGGGTTTGCGCTTTTTTATAATTGTTGTCTGCTAGAGCTTCTCTAACGTCTGGCAAATGTTTGTATGCATTTGGATTCATGTTGGCATTTACGGGTTCGCCAGACCAAAGCGTTGCGTCATTTAAATATATTTTATCTATAGAAATACCCCCAAATACGGTGGCACCATGCTGGCCGTTACCAAGCACTAGGGCTTCTTCAAAATACTTGGCAGGGCTATCATACCATAATTTTAATGGCGCGTTGATGGCTGCGTTTTGATCAGTGCTCGAGGCAATGCTCGAAGTTCCTTTAGATGCAGTAGCCGCCTTGTTGGTCGCCGATTTTGAGGCTGATTTTGCTGGCTTTTTAGTAGTCGTTTTTTTTTGTGCTGATCCTATAAAACTAGTTGTGATCAATAATCCAAATAGTATAGCCTTTCGTATCATATTCATTGTTAAGCGTTTCGAACTTTAAATAATTATGAAAACAAGTTCGTACAATTATTTAAATAAAAACCACCTATGTTTTGTTATTTTCTTACATTTAATAAACCATCAAAAGCTTGCACATGATGCACCTGACAAAGCTACGGGTACTAATTATAACCATACTACTAGTTAGCGCTACTAAGGCCTTGGCGTATCCATTAGTTGTTCAGGATACGCTAAAGGTCAATAAAGTACCTCCATTTGAAATAGATGGGGCTGGTAGCCATGCTAACTGGAATAATGCCAATTGGATAAACCTGATTCAGCTCGATTCAAGTAGTGTGCACTATCCTTCAAAATTTAAAATATTGTATGCCGATAGCGGCGTTTATGTTTTGTTTTCGGGGCTTGATAAAAAAATAACGTCGCCGTATAAAAATGATTTTGAGGATTTATTTAGAGCCGATGTTTTTGAAGTTTTTTTTCATCCCGAACCTAGCACCCCCATTTATTTAGAGTACGAGATAAATGCCTACAATGCAGAACTAGTACTCCTTGTGCCGCATTTAAACAAAAAAACATTTGGCTGGGCTCCCTGGAAGTATACAGGTAAGAAAAAAGTGATTAAAAAAGTACAGGTACACAAGCAAAACAACGAAATGTACAAATGGACTGCCGAACTGTACTTTCCATTTAAATTATTTATACCCTTACAAAATTTGGACGTAAAAAAAGGCACTTGTTGGAATGCTAACTTTTACAGACTAGATTACGACGACACAAAAATGATTAAATGGGCCTGGTCACCCATTGTAAAAAGCTTTCATGAATTTGAAAAGTACGGTGTTATTCAGTTCAACTAAATAGGCGTTAGTTTTTTGGTTCCCGCTTATGCCAGTAGGATGCTAAAATAGATCCCGTGATATTCATGAAAGGTCCAAACACAGCAGGGGCCAATCCCATAGTGGCAGCTTTGCCTAATTGTTGTGCAAGGCCAGAAGCCAATCCACCATTTTGCATACCTACTTCGATAGCAATGGTTCTACAATCTTGTTCAGGCATTTTAAATAGTTTACCGCTCCAATAACCCAATAAATATCCAAGGGTGTTGTGTATCAGTACAATACCAATAAGGATAGGCCCAATGGTGAGCAGGTTATCTCTACCTGACGCAGTAATAATGGTGATGATAGCAGCAATACCAGCCATTGAAACAATGGGCATGGCACTATCCATCCATTTTAATTTTCCTTTTAAAAATTGATTGAAAATAAGTCCTGCACCAATGGGTAAAAGAATCATTTTATTAATATCCCACATCATTTTAGTAACATCAATTTCAACCAATTCGCCTGCAAAAAGTTTCATAAGTAAGGGTGTAACAAATGGGGCAATTAAGGTTGTGATAGAAGTTATGGTTATAGAAAGTGCAAGGTTTGCTTTTGCTAAATAAGACATCACATTGGAAGCAAGGCCGCTTGGTGAGCATCCGATTAAAATAACACCAGCAGCAATTTCTGGCGGTAAATTAGAGATGGAGGCCAGTAAAAAACCTAGTGTTGGCATAATAGCAAACTGACTTACTACGCCAATAATGACACCCTTTGGTGTTTTTACCACCAGTGCAAAATCTTTCATGCTCATAGATGTACCCATGCCAAACATAATCAACTGAATGAGTGGCACAATAAGCCCCGTTAGCTTATAGCCACCCCATACCGTAAATAATTGTGGTTGAAATAAAGAAAGTGATACTGCCGAAAAAATCACGAGTGTAAAACTAAATCCTTTGTAGTTGTTGGTATGCTTTACGGCAATACTTAACAATAAAAATGCAGCAGCAACACTAAACCCTACATAATTTGTTAGCGCCAAAGCATATAATATGCCTGATGCTATAAATAATAGGATAGAAGTAGATAATAATATTTTATACTGATTCATGGTTGCGGCTTTTAAACAATAATTACCAAGTTCTTTTTTCTAAAAATTTTTCGAGTGCCTCTTTTGTAATTTTTGGTTCATTGGGGTGTGCTGTTATCCAGTTTAAAAAAGCGGTTTTAATGGTTTCATTCCACTGACTATCTATTTGTCCAGCAGTAAAAGTGCCTGCCTTTAATACATCTTTTGAAAACCGATCTCTAACAGCAATAAATTCGGCGGTAGCTACCACTTTTTCTGCCATGTGCGCAGGAATAAATAAAACGCCTTCTCTTTCTGATAGCACTAAGTCGCCAGGCATTACAACGGCAGCACCTATTCTGATGGGGCTGTTAAGTCCAATGAGTACCACTTCTTCTAAGAATGAAGGATGAAAATCTCTAACATATGCATTGAAGCCTTTGATTTGCGCGAGCCCAGATAAATCTCTTGCCGCACCATCAAAAATGACGCCATTGCCTGTTTTATTAAAAATAGAAGCGCCTAAGTTATCGCCAATTAATGTGCCTTGCGCAATTTTTCCAAATGCTTCTGCCACATATACGTCTCCTTTTTGAAGTACTTGAATGGGCCATGCGTTGGTATTGCCAACCCTGCCTTCATTTTTTCCACGCTCTTTAATGAGCGCTTCTATATCGGGCCTAGATGGGCTATAACGCGCGGTAACAACTCTTCCTACAACAGGAACATTGTCATGTACCATTTTCCAATTGCCTTCAAACTGATTTTTATAGCCCTCATTGTAAAGCACTTGCCATGCTTCTTCGATGCCAATCTTTTTGGCTCTTTCTATAATGGCATCAGGTATTTTAGGTCTACCATCTTCAAATCTTTCACCCTTCCACTGTGATGTTAGGTATATAAGTTCCGAAGTAGGAAACTGTTGCGCATTTGTTATAAAGAAACAAACAATGAGTAATGTTAAGAGCCCCGTTTTTTTCATACAATTTATTTTACAGCACTTTCTAAAACTTCTTTTAGTCTTTTAGCAACAATTACATCTTCACCTTCTTGTAATGACCATGCAGTCATACCAATATTATCTTTACCACCCACCGATTCTATAGAAGGAGAACCGTTACGAAGGTCTAGACGAAGTTGCTCCCCGGTTTTACCAATTTTACTGTAGTCGAAACTAATATTTAATGTAGGTGTAACATTGCCAAGTACAGGGGTAGAAATTTTTGTAGTAATACCTGGTACCGAATCGGCAGCTGCTTGTATTTTTTTAATTCTTTCTAAAAAAATAAGTGCTTCTGCATCATGGTCAATTTTTACAAATTCTTCTACGGCAACCATCATACCTAAAATTTCTTCTTTGTTTACTTTCATACCTCTACCAATGGTTTCACCACGTGGAGGCATTGATAATCTTGCTGCTTTAATGAGGTCTTTTTTACCCATTAATAAACCCGCACTTTGTGGGCCACGGAGAGCCTTACCACCAGAAATAGCAACAAAATCAAAACCCATTTCATTGAAACGCCATAAATTACTTACAGGCGGAACGTCTGCGGCAATATCAATGGTTGTAGGGATGCCGTATTTTTTTCCAATAGCTACCCACTCTTCGTGCTGAATTTGTCCTTTATCTGATTGCACGTGTAAAAAGTGCATGGCTGCCGTGTTTGGATTGATAGCTTTAATTAATTCGTCGAGTGTTTCAACCATTATAATTTTAACACCCGCGTTGGTTAAGGCCTGATTGTATCCGATGGCGTGTGACTTTTGACAAATCACTTCTGTTTTCATACCGGTGCCTTCGAGTTTTGGAAGCTGTTTTACTTTAACAGGATCCATGCCTGTTAATATGCCGGCCATGCCAAGTGTTAATGCAGCAAATGCACCACTTGTTACAACAACCGCTTCGGCCCTTGTGATTTGTGCAAGCCTTTCGCCCACTTTATCTTGTAAATCGTCAAGCATACAAAATTTATTGGAGGCTTGTCTAATGGCTTCAACTGTTGCAGGGCGCATAAGTGTTGCAGTCATGGCGGTATAAGTGCCTGCTGCATTAATAAATGTGCGCACACCCAGTTCACTAAATAAGTCGCGTTTTTTAGCAACTTCTAGCGGGGTTGATTTTGGTGCAGCATTAGCAAGTCCACTAGCAATGGCGCCACCAGCAAGTGGTGAAATTGAAATATATTTGATGAGGTCTCTACGTTTCATAGTTTTTGTTTTTATTAATTAGCAATTGCGATACAATCCATTTCTACTAATGAGTTACCCGGAACGCCACCATAAGTAGCTACTGTTGTTCTTACAGGCGGGTTGGCCCCAAAGCGACCTTTGTATACTTCGTTCATTTGTTTGTAATCATTTAAATCAGCCAGGTATACGTTTACTTTTAAAACTTTTTCCATAGAGGATCCAGCTTTAATGAGTTCTTTTTCTAATTCTTTTAATACATGATCGGTGTGTGCTTTGATGTCACCTTCAAAATGCGCACCCTTTCCCGCTACAAATACCATTCCTCCAAATTTTGTAGAACCTGAAAAAAGTGGAACGTCCTGATCGTACTGCACATTAAATACTTCTTTTTGTGCACTGTCATCACTGTTATTGCTAGCAGCGTTTGCAGCCATGGCTGTACCTGTAACACCCAATATGCCTGCAAACATTTTTCGAAAAATGGAGCGGCGGTTGTTTGTTTTCATAGCGGTTTGTTTTATGTTAAAAATGTATGGTAATATTTATTTGAGTTCAACGATCATTTCTATTTCTACCGAAATATTATTAGGTAACGCGGCTACACCAAGTGCCGATCTTGCATGCTTTCCTCTTTCTCCAAAAATTTCGACCATTAAATTGGAAAAGCCATTCATCACTTGTGGTTGCTGCGTAAAATTGGGCTCCGAGTTTACAAGCCCTAAAACTTTTACAATTCTTTTTACCCTGTTTAAATCGCCAATATGCGCTTTTAAAGTAGAAATCATTGAAATGCCTGTTAGTCTTGCCGCCAGTTGGCCTTCTTCGATGGTTACATCTTTACCAAGGTGTCCAAACATTTGACCACCGCCTGGTTTGTCTGGTCCATGCCCCGACAAATACACCAGGTTGCCTACCTGCACTTGTTTTACATAATTGGCAATAGGCGGTACAACAGGAATTAATTGAATGTTTAATTGTTTGATGCGTTCTTCTGGATTAACTTCTATTGGATCGTTACTAAACACCAAACAAACTGGGCCACTTACAGCCATGTCCTGATTGGTGTTGGTTAATTTCCCGGTGGCATCATCAAAAGAAAATATTTGTACTTTATCTTCGGTTTGACTCGCTACAAAAACAAAATTTCCATTAGGTGAAAAACTAAAATTTCGGGGCCTTTGCGCTACTGGCTGATGGTACATTTTTGTAAGCTTGCCATCTGCTTCAATTTTAAACACCGTTAACTGCTCACTCGTAACGCGGTTGGTGGTAATAAGCCATTTACCACTTGGCGCAATATGAATATCGCCACTACCTTTTGTAGCAATAGTATTAGTAGTATCAGCAACAATGGTTTGTATTTTTTCTAGCGCATTAGCACGAATAGAAAATACATCAACAGTGCCCGATAATTCATTGATTAAATAACCATGTGTGCCGGTGCTATTAAACACAAAATGTCTAGGACCGTTACCGGGTGTGATGGATACGCTGGTGTACTTTTCATCGAGTAAGCCATCTGCATAAATTTTATGCAAATAAATTTTATCGGCACCTAAATCTGTTACTAATAACTGGGTATGGTCAGGTGTTAAAACAACATTGTGTGCATGCGAAGCTTCTTGTCTTGCTTTGTGAATGCTAGATCCGTTGTAATTTATTTCTTGTGCAATTGGAAGTAGTGCTCCATTATCCTGTGTTTTAAAAACACTAATACTACCTGAAGTGTAATTAGCCGTGTACACCGTTTTACTTTCAGTTCTATAATTAATAAAGCAAGGGGCTGCCCCTTTTATAGGCACTTGATTGAGTTTTTGGAATTGATTACTTGGATCTAATTGATAAGCACTTACAAAAGAAGCGTCTTTGCCACCTTCCGTTACGGCATACATTGATTTTCCATTGTTTGCTAGTGTCAAATAAGAAGCATTGGCATTTTCTTTTGTATACAGCAACTTAGGCTTTCCTGTTACTGCGTTCACTGCATATACCTCAATGCCTGGGTTTCCTTTTTTGGTATAAGAGCCCACAATGAGTTGGTGGTGTGCAGTATCTGGCACAAAAAAATGGAGGATGTTACTAACAATTAGTGTAGCAATCATGTTCATGGCAATCGGTTATAAATTTGAATGAGAAATTAATCAAATAATGGCAAAAAAGGGTTTCTATACACCTATATTTTATGCACTTTCCTCGTTTTTTTATAAATTACATACAATCATTAATTAATCTATCAATGTATGAATAAGAACCTACTCATAATTACCTTGTTTGTGGCCCTGTCACTTCAGTTAAAAGCCCAACAGGCCCCTGCTAGTTTTGATGTACTTGTTAAGGGTGGTCATGTGATTGATCCTAAAAACGGCATTGATGCTATAATGGACATTGCCATCAAGGCTGGTAAAATATTTAAAGTTGGTAAAAACTTACCTGCATCTGAGGCTAAGCAAGTTGTGGATGCTACCGGCTTAAAAGTAGTACCAGGAATAATTGATATGCATGCGCACGTTTTTGCAGGCACGCAGCCGGATCATTATTTAAGTGATGGATTAAGTGCACTTATGCCAGATGGATATACATTTAGAGTAGGTGTTACCACGGTGGTAGATTGTGGTGGCGCAGGCTGGAGAAACTTTGCAACCTTTAAAAAAAATGTAATTGATATTTCTCAAACGAGGGTGTTGTCTTTTTTAAATATTGTGGGAGAGGGCATGCGCGGTGGTAATTACGAGCAGGACATTGCAGATATGAATCCAAAATTTGCAGCAAGTGCCGCTAAGCAATACAAAGATTATGTAGTTGGCTTTAAGTTGGCGCATTTTAATGGCGCCGATTGGACGCCTACAACGCGTGCAGTAGAAGCGGGTAACCTAGCTGAACTACCTGTTATCATTGATTTTGGCGGCTCTCAACCCAATTTATCAATTCAAGAATTATTTTTCAAACACCTTCGCCCAGGTGATATTTATACCCATACCTATGCTGCATTAAATGGCGCTAGAGAAGAAATTGTTGACGCCAATAATACCTTAAAACCTTTTGTTTTAGAAGCGCAAAAAAGAGGCATCATATTTGATGTAGGTTATGGTGGTGCGAGTTTTAATTACACGCAAGCGATACCTGCATTAAAAGCTGGCTTGTTTCCAAATACCATTAGCACCGATTTACATACCGGTAGCATGAACAGTTCTATGAAAGATCAATTAAGTGTGATGTCTAAATTTATGAATTTAGGTATGCCTCTTTTTGAAGTGATTCGAGCAAGTACATGGAAACCTGCACAAGTGATTAATAGAACCAACCTTGGACATTTAACAGAAGGTGCAGAAGCAGATATCGCTATTTTAAATATCAGAAAAGGGAACTTTGGATTCTACGATAAAACAGGATACAAAGTAAATGGCACCGAAAAATTTGAATGCGAACTTACCATTAAAGGCGGGAAAGTGGTGTACGATTTAAATGGCTTGGCAAATCCTATTTACGTAAAGTAGCTGGTCCATTTAATTTGGCTTCGGCCTCTTTTTGCAACTGCATTTCTTTTCTTTTTATAAGGCGAAGTCGCTGGCGTACAATGGTTACAGAGGTTTTAGATACGGAGTCTGCGTTATTGCCAAAATTTTGTCTGATATACGTAAGTATACTTGCAATATCTCTATCCGGTAGTTGCGAAAATTTAGGCATCGCTCCATGAAATGGTTGACCATTAATTTTAATAGGTCCTTCAAGTCCTTTTAACATTACGCCAATGAGGGTATCCTTGTTTCCATTCACCCAATCTGTTTTTGCAATCGTTGGAAACCTAATACCATCCCCTTGTCCATTTTGTTGATGACAAACACGGCAGTTTATTTGATAGAGTTTTTCGCCACCTAGCACTACTTTATCTTTTTCTAAATTATCTTTTACAATGTCTGGATTTTTTATATTGGTTTTGTTTTCTCTAGCTTTCATTTTTGCTAGATTTTTTTCAGAAAAACTTTCTTTATTTCCTTTATATTGAATTTTCCAAATCTTCCCTTTTTTAGAATCGGAAATATATAGCGAGCCATCTGGCCCTTGCGCAAGTCCCATAGGGCGGTGCTTACTATCACTAGTATTTACAAGTGTATCTTTTCCAGTGAAGCCATCGGCAAATACTTCCCACTTTTGTGGTTTGCCATTTACAAATGGAACAAAAGCTACAATATAACCTGCCTGCGGATAAGGTGCACGAATGGTTGATCCGTGAAAGGCAATAAAAGCGCCATTTTTATAACGCGCAGGGAACTGATCGCCGGTATAAAAAAGTAAATCGTTGGGTGCATAGTGACCCGGAAAACCTACAATCGGTGTTTCAATATTTTTATCTGTGTTTTCGAGTGTGCCATCGCCACCATACTCTGGGTTCACCATTACCTTACCCTTCATTTGATCAAAGTAATAATAAGGCCAACCTGCATTAGCACCCGGCTTTAATTTATAAAATGCTTCGGAAGGTAAAACAGCGCTCTGCCATTCGTTATAAAATTGAGGCCAGCTGCTAGAAAGTCCATCTCTACCGTGACCTACACAATACAAAGTATTATCCTGTGTATTCCATGTCATAGCAACGAGGCTTCTTAATCCTGTTGCTACTTTAATACCATCGGTGGTTCTAAATTGATTGACTTTATTTTCATCAAACATCCAGACGCCTGCATTAGAATCTAAAATAGGGCAGGGCTTCATACCTGGTGAGCCAGGTAATCTATTTTCTTCTTGGCAAGCATCGGAAGGTGCGCCAAAAGGAACAAAAATATGACCCTTGCCATCAAATGCAAGTGGCTTACCATCGTGCTCGCGTGGTTGTCCGCTATCAATTACAATAAACTCTGCCTTGCTGGATGGCACCATTTCACCCTTCTTTAATTTATAACGGTACACCAGCATTTCTGAACTGGTATAGAGGTATCCATTATGAATGCGCATGCCAGTGGCGTAAGCACCTTCACTTGCGAGGGGTCCAAAATTTTTAATGATATCGGCACGACCATCATTGTTTTCGTCTCTTAAAACATAGTTCATGCCGCCTTCGATAGACTTATTGGCTTTTACATAAATATCGCCATTATCATTTACTGCCAAATGCCTAGCCCTGCCAGGTAAACTATCTACCACCACAGCGGCTTCAAAGCCATCAGGCAAATATAGTTCACCATTTTTTTCACGCAGGCAACTGGTGCAAACCATTGCAATCAGGCATATAGCCATGAAATAGCGGGGCTGTAACCTTGTAAACGGCATACTTTTGTTTTTTTAAATATACTATTTTTCAATAAAAAGTATGCCGTTTATGGTTAAAAATTATATCCAATTGATAAACTAATGACGTTGTTTTTCCAGCTAACTGCACTAGGTGCGATATCTGTTAAGCTCACTAAACTGTTAGCGCTCACAAAAATGCCAGATTTTGTTTGGTAGCCTACTAAAAAATTGATTCCAAGATCTGCTCTTGTAAAATTCTTGGCACTCCCAAATTCAAAATCATAATTTTCGGTAGGGTCGTCACTTGCATCCAGTTTTCCTGACAGGTTATAGCCAAGGTTTAAACCCGTTCCAGCAAATAAACCTTTTTTACTAGTAACAACAACATTTAATGGGATGTCAATGGCTGTAAATTTATATTTGTCGCCATGTCCATCATGCGCCACATTCACGCCTTTTATTCCAAGGTTCAAGCCTGTTTGAAATGAAAACTTTTTATTCAAGGGAACATTTACAACAGATCCAATATGAAACCCAGATAGTGTTTGTCCATCTGCGGTAATTTCTGCTTCATTTGATTTTACACTAGCAGCATTGTAACCTGCTTTTAAACCAAAACTAACTTGTGCAAATGTTGCACTAGAAATCAAAATGCTCAATAGAAATATAATACGCTTTTTCATGTTTTTGTTTTTTACTTAATTACGATTGGTAAGTTTAATTGAATGTCACTATGACCTACGTTTGGTCCATCATTAGGCCCTTTTAAAGCCGTTTTGTGCATGAGTTTAAATAATAAACTGCCAGTACCTGCATTTGCTGTTTGCCAAGTACTTAAAAATCCAATAGGGTATCCGCTTTTATCCTTGTCTGTTTTTTGAATCGTTACAGATACGCCTGAAGGAATAAAATAAAATTCGTGTGAAGTAGCTTGCATTAAAACAGTGGCACTTACTTCTTTAACAACGCCGCTCGAAATATTGTAAATTTTTACAGTTAGACTATACTGTTTGTTGTTGTTCAATTTTATGGTGTCAATACGGGAAGGAGGATTGCCTCCATCGCCATCCGGATCTTCCATAATAAAGCTTGTAGTAGCACCACCCGTTTCTGCAAATACGAGTTCTATTTTATTAATGGCTTCATGCTCATTTTCGTCATTGGGGTTGCTTACATTTTTTAAGCAGCCTGCCAAGAGGATTATCAACGCGGCGCATATGGCACCTAGTTTTATTTGTTTCATAATTTTAATTTAATTCGGAGGTTAATAGATCTACCTGGTTCGTCATTGAAATACCTAAACCTATTCATATAGTCTCGATAGGTTTGGTTGAGTAAATTGACAACCGTTAACCCTACACTGATTTGCTTTTTTCCAATCGCTACATCACTGCTAAAATCTAGGTTTAGAAGGCTGTATGCATTAGGTGGCGGAATGTAATCGGCAATACTTACGGGAATTCTAGTTTGCTGCATGATGTGCATATAACGCAGTTCAATAGCAGCGTTTTGTAGTACTTTATTGGCAAAAGAATACGTGATATCACCTTCAATTCTATTGGAAGGCATTTGAATGATCCATTCTTTGGTATCACTATTTTTTGCCCATAAAAGTGCCGTTTTTGCACCTGCCATAAAAGAGCGGTTTAGTGTTTTGTGCACACTAAAATCGATCCCTCTTAAAACAGCGTTGCTTTGGACATACCTGAAAGTTGGATAGGCGCCTCTTAATGTTAAAGTGGCCGGAACGGATGGTATTAGGTTAATAAAATCAGTAATGATATTATTGTATACACTAAGGTCAAACTGCCAGCTACTATCGGTTTGATATTTTAACTGCGTAGAAATATTAAACGCTTTTTCACTTTTAAGATTTTGGTTACCAATTTCAAAACTTGATGTTCCGTGGTGTAATCCGTTTACATAAAGTTCATTTACTTGTGGTGCCCTCCACGCGTATGCGCCATTAATAAGCCATTTAAAATTCGGCGTTATTTTATAGGTAGCACCCAGGGTTCCAGAAGCATTGCCCCATGTTCTGTTGGCAGCTGTAATACTATCCGATTTATTACGGTAGGTTCTTAAGTGTCTGTAATCAAATCTTGCACCTGCGTCAAACATCCAATTGTTTACGTTGTAATTATGAATGCTATATACAGCAATGTTTTGTGTGCGAAAATTTGGAACAAAAAAACGGCTACCTGCCCAAACATTTTCTTGCAGCATAGCTACTAGACCTATGTTGCTACTTATTTTTTTAGTAGGTCCGCTTTCAAAATTAACATCAGCCATGGTGGTTGAAATATCTAAATCCAATTCTGGTCTATTAGAGAGCATTGCCCTGTCAAACTCTTTTCTTAGGTTTTTTTGATAAGATACTAAAAGATTGAGTTTATTGTTATTGGGCAAATAAATTTGTGATTTAGATTTTACCGTATAGTGTTGTACATTTTGTTTTGGCCTTCCAATAGCATAACTAAAAGCATCAATATTTTGAGTTGGTTTGCTAGCTGTAATCGCGTTTTGTAAATCACTTAAATTACCTACATGCGATCCAATAAAAATACCCAGATCTGTATTAAAACTACTTACAAATAACTCGGTGTTGTATTTTTCTTTTCTAAGTCCTACAGCGCCCGAATAATTAAACTCTTGTAATCCTGTGTTATGGAGCCAGTAGTTAGGCGTTCTCGCATTGCCGCCTTTTTTATAGGTAGCTTGAATACGGTAGCTTAATTCAGGAAATTTAAGGGGTGATGATTCAATCATCCCGTTCACAACATATTGTCTGTTGTTAGAAAAATAACCGGAATTAAATTCGGCATTTGTTTGGGCTTGTTTGGGCAATGCTTTTGGTTCAATTAATACGGCGCCTGCTATTGCATCATTGCCATATTTTAAAGCGCCTGCTCCTTTTATAATCGTAAATTTTTCGGCTATAAAAGGGTCGATTTCAGGTGCATGATCGCTGCCCCATTGTTGACTCTCCAGCCGCACACCATTATTAATAAGCAGTACCCGCTGGCTATGAAGTCCATGTATGACGGGCTTAAATATGGTGCTACCTGTTTGTAAAACAGTAACGCCATTGGCGCGGCTCAATATTTCACCTAAACTTTGCCCTCTAGTGGCGTCCACAATTTTGCTACTTAAAACTTCTTTTATAGAATTTACATTGAGGTCTCTTTTGGCGTTTACAATCACATTTTCAAGTTCATTAATGGCGTGTGGCAATTTAAAATTTTGAATGATATTTTGCTGTATTGTAAATTTGTATTTGATACTATCACAGCTCATGTGGTTAACGACAATCGTATAACTGCCTTTACACAAATTATAAAAATGGTAATGACCTTCTATGTCTGTAATAAATTTGATACCTAACTCTTTAATCTCAACCACCGCTTTTTCAAGTGGCGCGTTGTTAGATGCATCCATAACAACACCTGAAAGCACCAAATTACATTTTTGGGCATTCGCTTGAAATATTGTTAGGCATGTCATTATGCACAATGACACAATACATTTTATACAATTCAAAATAATAAATTGAGTACTTAAAAAAGAAAATTTAAAAATTGCTAGTATGAATTAGCAATGAGGTGGGCCACGGGAATCTTTTGAAAGCGGAAAGGTGTGATTCTCCGTTTCATTGTAAAAATTATTTTGAGCTCTCGCTACTAATTGTGTTGGAATGACAATGCTAAAATTGTAATTGACAAATGGCGTCGTAGCAACCTGAAAATCAAATGTGCAATGGAGTTGGGAATTTTCAACCTGCTCGATAGGCGCCTTAATGTGAACGTCACATTTTGTAGGATCTATGTGTGGCGCTACAAAATCGTGAATGGTTTTTTGCGGCGTAATGCTAAACGCAAAAACAACCAGCATAGCTAGGGCTAAAAGTTGTTTTATGGTTTGTTGAGGTCGCATTTTATAAAGGTACTCATTTTTGTGACCCATTTTTTTAAAAGCGGGCCAATTAAAACCTATAATTATTGTCAAATTACGTCCAAAATGAGTAGTTTACCACACATTTTAGGCACAATTAACCCGAATGATCAACAACACGAGTAAATGGCTTCTTTTTTTTGGACTGTCGCTGCTTTTTCTAGCTTGTGACGCTCCTGAATCCGCTTACCATTCTTGGTCTAAAACAGGGGGAGGTAGTGAGAATTTAAAATACTCCTCACTCAATCAAATAGACACTACTAATTACGCAAAACTGGGGGTTGCATGGGTCTATTATTCAGAAAAAAATGACAGCACAAAATTTGGCCCAATGGAGTGTAATCCAATTGTGGTGGATGGTGTGATGTATGGGGTTTCTCCTAAACTAAAATTATTTGCTGTTAATGCGGCAACCGGAAAAGAATTATGGACATTTAATCCAGCCGACTCTGTAGCCAATAAAACATGGCACCGCAGTAGTGTTAATATGAATAGGGGTGTTGCCTATTGGGCAAATGGAAATGATAAAAGAGTCATTTACACTGTTGGCCCTATTGTATTTTGTGTAAATGCGGTAACTGGTAATTTAGTAAAAAGTTTTGGCCAAGAAGGAGGTATTAATTTAGTGAATGGGTTGGGTAGAAATCCGGATAAACTTTTTGTAGCACCAACATCACCTGTGATGGTGTACAAAAATTTATTTTTTGTTAGTGGATTGGTTGGTGATGAAACGCCCGGTCATATTAGAGCTTTTGATATAAAGTCAGGACAACAAAAGTGGATTTTTCATACCATACCTTATCCACAAGACAAAGGCTATGAAACATGGGATGATACTACGGCATACAAACATATGGGTTCTACTAATAGTTGGGCAGGGTTTAGTTTAGATGAAAAAAGAGGAATTTTATTTGCTCCAACTGGAAATCCATCTAACGATTTTTACGGAGGAGATAGAACTGGTATGGGCTTGTATGGAAATTCATTGTTAGCAATCGATGCAGAAACAGGTAAGTTAAAATGGCATTTTCAAACGGTACATCATGATGTATGGGACATGGATTTGCCTGCACCCCCAGCACTTGTTACCGTAACCCATAACGGTAAACCAATTGATGCAGTAGCGCAAACCACAAAAACCGGCTTTCTTTTTTTGCTCAATCGAGAAACAGGTGAGCCATTATTTCCGGTTAAGGAAGTGCCAGTTAATACGGCTACAAGCCTAGAAAATGAAAAGTTATGGCCCACACAACCTATGCCGGAAATACCTAAGCCGCTTGTACGCCAGTCTTTTGATAGTAATGATTTAAATAATTTAATTGATGTAAAAAGTTATGCCGCTATTAAAAATACTTTTTTAAAATATGGGCCAAGCAAAATATTTACACCTCCATCTACTAAGGGAACAATTGTGCTTCCAGGCTACGATGGTGGCGCCGAATGGGGAGGCCCAGCTTTTGATCCTGAAACCCAGCTACTTTATGTAAATACCAATGAAATGAGTTGGATTTTAGAAATGGTTGAAAATAAAAACAAGATCAAGCCACTACTAACCAATTATGATGCTGGTAAAGTTATTTACACTCAAAACTGTATGAACTGTCACGGTACTGAAATGGAAGGTGGCGGTAATTATCCTTCATTGATAGGTGCTGCAAAAATATATAATACTCAGACATTTGTACAACTCGTAAAAAATGGAAGGCGGATGATGCCGGGTAATAATGTTTTAACAGATATAGAAAAAATTGCGCTGGCCTCTTATGTTTTAGATATAAAAACGGTACAGCAACAAAAATTTGCAGGGCTATTGTCAGCGTCATTGCCTCAACAAAAAACGACTTATGGATTAACGGGCTACAATAAATTTTTAACACCAGAAGGATACCCAGCTATTTCTCCTCCATGGGGTTCATTAACGGCTATCGATTTAAAAACAGGGGCGCATGTTTGGAAGATTCCATTTGGTGAATTTGAAGCTTTTAAAGCAAAAGGGATTCAAGCAACAGGTCGAGAAAATTATGGGGGTCCTGCAGTAACAAAGGGAGGTCTTTTATTTATTGGCGCTTCTGCAGATGGGAAATTTAGAATCATTCACAAGAGAACCGGTAAAATACTTCGCGAAATTGATTTACCAGCGCCAGGTGTTGCAACGCCAAGTATTTATGAAGCCAATGGAAAACAATATGTTGTTATTGCATGTGGTGGCTCTAAATGGGGTGGTAAATCGAGTGATGCTTATGTTGCATTTACTTTACAATAATTAAATAAATGAGAAGTTTTATGCGGGTTACTTTTTTAGTAACGGGGCTATTAAGTTTTATTTCTTTTGTTAGTGCTACCGTTTATTCAGATTCCCTTCTTCCTAACAACTACAAAGGATATACCGTTGCGCATACTTACTATACTATTTCCTACAGTGAAGCAGATAAACTGGCAGAATGGGTGGCTTATTCACTTACACCTATGCTTATAAATGGCACTCAAAAACGAAGTTCAAAATTTTTAGCGGACCCATTATTGTCAAATCCGGTTGGGCCGGGTAGTTATGCAAAATCTGGATATGACAGGGGGCATTTATGTCCTGCAGCAGACATGAAATTAAACAATACGTCTATGAATGAAAGTTTTTATATGTCAAATATGTCTCCGCAAACACCTTCATTTAATAGAGGTATATGGGCTAAACTTGAAGACAAAGTAAGGGATTGGGCGTTACAAAAAAATGGTGTCTATGTGGTAACGGGTCCTTTGTTAAACAAAAGCTGCGGCAGCGTCAACCAAAAAATTGCCGTTCCCTGTGCCTATTATAAAATAGTGTTTAAGCAAACAAAAACAGGAGTTGAAGCCATTGCTTTTTTACTTCCCAATGCTGGAAGTGCCGGGTCACTTAAGCAATTTGTGGTTTCAATAGATTATTTGGAAACCTTGACCGGAATAGATTTCTTTGCATCACTTTCTGATAAGCAAGAAGCAAAATTTGAATCTGTTGTATTAACAAATAATTGGCAGTTTAATAATTAATGCCTTTTAAACGTTTTTGGTGACTGACTGTCCCATAAATAAATAAATCGATGCGAAAAATCCCCCTCATTTTTTCAGGTATTGTTAGTCTTGTTATTTTATTAGTAGCCTGCTCTAAAGCAGATACGCCCGCGACAGGGGGCAATGTTTTTACAGCGGTTGCTGCTGCCTTTGGCGCACAAATTGACCTCAATAATTTAGCCAACTATGCAGCGCAAACAAAGCCTGCTTATATTGTTAAAGACAACACGGGAAACAATCCAATTACCAATGCCAAAGCAACACTTGGGAGGGTTTTATTTTACGATAAAAAATTAAGCATTGATAATACTATTTCTTGTGCGAGTTGTCATAAGCAAGCTTTTGCTTTTTCAGATACCGCACTCATTAGTTCAGGTGTAGCTGGTGGATTAACGGATAGACATTCTATGCGACTAGTCAATGAAAGATTTGGTGTGGAGGCTAAGTTTTTTTGGGACGAAAGGGCGGCCAATTTAGAAAGCCAAACTACACAGCCCATTGCCGATCATAAAGAGATGGGTTTTAGTGGACAAACCGGAAGAGCAAATATTGCAGCACTCTTAGCCAAGTTACAGGCTACTGATTATTACAATGAACTATTCAAATTTACCTATGGAGATATTACTGTTACAGAGCCCCGATTGCAAGAATGCTTGGCGCAGTTTGTAAGAAGCATTCAATCTTTTGATGCTAAATATGATATTGGTAGAGCGCAGGTAAATAACGATAGACAACCTTTTCCAAACTTTACTACACAAGAGAACACCGGTAAAGATTTATTTTTAACCCCACCTGTTTTTGATGGGAATAGCAGTAGAATTGGTGGAGGACTTGGATGTAATGCTTGTCATAATGCGCCAGAATTTGATATTGATCCTAATACCCGAAACAATGGAGTAATAGCACTCGCAGTTGGTGCAGGTCAAGATATTAATGTTACACGCGCACCTACACTTCGAGACCTTGTTAATAATAGGGGCGAATTAAATACCCGGTTAATGCACACAGGTGGTATAAGAGATTTAGCAACAGCAGTTTCTCATTATGGAGGATTTATTAATGACAATAGAAATTTAGATCAACGCTTAAAACCCAATGGTGTAAATGTGCAGCGTTTAAATTTGCAGCCCGCCGAAATTGCTGCAGTTGTAGCGTTCTTAAAAACCCTAGCAGGCACAAATGTATACACCGACAAAAAATGGGCGACCCCATTTAACTAAAAACTAACGTTTGTTAATTTATTTAAATTACACTATTTTAGCTCATTACAAGGAGCTAAATAATGAACGATTTTAATAATAAGCAGGTGGCTAATTTGCCAGCACATTTGGCGAAATACATTGTAGATCAGTGTTACGAGAAGTATACCAGTGTAGACCATGCCGTTTGGCGTTATGTGATGCGTCAAAATTATAGTTTCCTAAAAGACGCTGCTTACTACCCCTATATTCCAGGCTTAAAAAAGGCCGGTTTAACCATCGAAAAAATTCCAAGCCTACAAGAAATTAATGATGCACTTGCTAATATTGGTTGGGGTGCAGTTACGGTAGATGGATTTATTCCGCCTGCAGCATTTATGGAATTTCAGGCATACCGGGTCCTTGTAATTGCTGCCGATATCAGACAACTAGAACATATTGAATATACCAGTGCACCCGATATTATTCATGAATCGGCGGGCCATGCACCTATTATTAGTGACTCTGATTACAACCAATACCTAAGCTATCTTGGGTATATAGGAACCAAAGCTATTCTTTCTTCCAAAGATTTTGAACTCTACGAAACCATCAGACAGCTTTCTATTTTAAAAGAAATGCCAGGTATTGATGAAGCAGTTATTAAAAAAACAGAGGCCACTATTTTTGAACAACAGCAAAATTTAGGCGAACCTTCCGAAATGGCATTGCTTAGTCGATTACAATGGTGGACCGTCGAGTATGGTTTAATTGGGCCACTCGATCAACCCAAAATTTATGGAGCAGGTTTATTATCGTCAATAGGGGAGAGCGCTTCATGCATGCACTCTGAGGTAAAAAAAATACCATATACCATTGATGCGCTTACCTATTCATATGATATTACCAAGCAACAACCTCAACTTTTTGTTACACATACTTTTCAAAATTTAATTGATGTTTTAAAACAGTTTGAAAATACGATGGCATTTAGGGTAGGCGGTTTAGAGGGCGTAAAAAAAGCCATTGATTGTAAAAATATTTGTACACTAGTATATAGTTCTGGTATGCAGGTATCAGGTGCTTGTACGCAGGTTATAGAAGGGCCAGGGTCTAGTGTAGCGTATATAAAAACAACGGGTCCTACCGCTTTATCATTTAACCAAAAACAGTTACATGGTCATGGTAAAAACTACCATGCAGATGGTTTTGGGTCGCCAGTTGGACATTTAATGGGTGCCAAAAAGCCGCTCGAAGATTTTACAGCGCAAGACCTTTCTGATGTTGGCATTGAACTCAATAAAGAAGTACTATTATCATTTGAATCAGGCATTACCGTTCAAGGTATTTTAAGAGATAGTATAAAGCAGGAAACAAAAAACATCATTTTTTCTTTCACATCCTGTACGGTAATAAGTAAAGATGGACTTGTTTTGTTTGACCCATCATGGGGTGTATTTGATATGGCCGTGGGTGCCTCTATTGTATCTGTATTTAATGGCCCCGCCGATATCAGCACTTTTGAAGATCAGTTGTATGTATCGCCTGAGCAAACACATCAGCCTAGCTATTCTCCTCAGGATTATGCCTATCATGCATTGTTTGCAAAGGTTAGGGAAATAAGAGGGCAAATTGAATTAGCATCAATAACCACGGCGCATGTAACGGAACTCCAAACTGTATTTAATCAGGTACTTACATCGCATAAAAAAGATTGGCTTTGCGCACTAGAAATTTTAGAAATTGTGGCACCTGAAACAGACGCCTCAATTTTTGCAGCTGAAATAAGGGGATATCTCGAAAAGCAAAAAACGGGAAATCCTAGTTTTACAACATTAATAACCGATGGACTTGGAATTATTGATGCGAGGTTGATTTTTCAATAATCGTCCAAGCATTTTGTGCATTGTTGTTTGCTAGTTCTAGTTTAATGGCTTCGATACTTGCAGGCATCAATTGTATATTATCATTTTCGTTTTGCGCCAATGACGCTGGAACTGTTGTGCAATTTGCGAGCTGTGCTTTTTCATTGCTAGTCAACCCTGCATAATCCCTTATAAATTTAGGTAAATCGTCAAAACCCATACCTAGCTGCGTATTTGGCTTGGTTACCTCAAATAAATTTTGTTCGTTAATTCTTGCGTACCAATCTCCACCAAGTCTTGCTACTAAATCTAATTTTGCTTGATCAATTTTGTTTTGGGCATTTAATACCGATTCTGCAATGTGTATTTTTTTAATTTCTGCAAGTACTAAATTTCCGGCACCTGCTTTTTCGCCAAGGGCAATAATTTGTGCAACGGTACATTCAAGTTGTATCGGTGACTCTGCAACCCTTGGAGGTGCTACCATATCGGAAGGGATTTGTGTAAATCCTGCTTTGGTAAACTCATTAATGTCTTTAGGGTATTCGCAACTAGAGAGCGATACTTGCTGCACCATGGCATAGTTTACAATATTGATCACACACTCTGGTACTTCTTTCAAATTTTCGAGGGTATGCTTGGTGGTATTGTCTCTGACTCTTCTGGAAGGAGAAAAAATACAAATGGGCGGGTTCATGCTAAATAAATTAAAATAGCTGAACGGACTAAGGTTTACCTGACCCTCTTTGTCAATGGTAGATGCCAAACAAATAGGCCTCGGCGCTATGGCACTTTGTAAATATCCCTGAAGTTCTAATGGACTTATGTCTGAAGTGTTGATGGTAAGCATGCTTATTTCTTTAGGGATAAAATGGACCAGTTGCTATCTTCGGCAACAATTTGATTTTCTAAAATACCTAAATTATCAATAGACATAGTTACCTTATCTCCATTTTGTAACCATTGTGGCTTAAAATTAGGATCCAATCTTTTTCCCGTTCCATTGAGTTCTAAAAAGCATCCGGTACCAACGGTTCCAGAGCCAATAACATCACCCGGATATAGGGTAACGCCGTAAGAACATCTTTCTATGATTTCTGCAAATGTCCAGTCCATATCTTTTACATTCCCACTCGAAACCAAAATATCATTGACGTAACATTTCATTTCTAAATTGTAATTAAGGCCTACATGACCAGCCTTGGTTGGCGCTACTTTTTGTGCAAGCTCATCGGGTGTAACAAGCCATGGTCCAATAACGGTAGAAAAATCTTTTCCTTTGGCAGGGCCTAGGTTTAAAAGCATTTCTTCCATTTGGAGTTTTCTTGCGCTCATATCATTCATGATGGTAAATCCTGCGATATACGCATCTGCTTCATTGGCTTTAATATTTCTTCCCTTTTTACCAATAACAATGGCTATTTCAAGTTCAAAATCGAGTTGCTCAAAATGATCGGGCATGCAATAAACAGGACCGGGACCTTCAACAGCTTGGTGATTGGTAAAATAAAAAATAGGGTATTGGTCAAATTCAGGAATCATTTCTACGCCCCTGTTTTTTCTGGCTGCTTCTACGTGTTGTCTAAAAGCGTATCCATCTCTACAAGAAGTAGGGTGAGGAACAGGCGCCAAAATCTCATAATTTTTTATGGGCACGGCTAC
The DNA here is from genome assembly GCA_945901845.1 of Sediminibacterium ginsengisoli. Classification (GTDB taxonomy): domain Bacteria; phylum Bacteroidota; class Bacteroidia; order Chitinophagales; family Chitinophagaceae; genus Sediminibacterium; species Sediminibacterium ginsengisoli_A. The sequence goes on from CAMDLR010000003.1 coordinate 47,584, forward strand.
AATGCTTTTATCTGCAATTTGATTTGCTGTTTGCTGGGCAAGCTGCATCCCTTTTTCTTCTAGGGCTAAAAATGCATTCATAGAAGCAGGCAAACCCGACTGATTTTCCGGTAATGAATAGAGTTCGTTATTGACCAAAACGCCGTATGATGTGGCATTGTTTAAACGGTAGCTAATGATTTTCATGGAATGTTAATTGTGCAAAACGAAGGTAAAATAATATTCTATTTTATACTAATAATTGTTAGTATTGCAACGGAATAAATACACTGTTATGCCAATATACCATAGTTTAGGACAAATTCCTGCAAAACGCCACACCGTATTTAGAAAACCCGATGGGGCGCTCTATGCCGAAGAACTCGTTTCTACCGAAGGTTTTTCTAGTATGTATTCACTGGTATACCATACGCATCCACCTACCATTGTAAAAGAATTGGGTACTCCGTATTCGGTAGAACCAAAAATTGCAAGAGAAAAACATTTACGACATACTAGTTTGCTTGGCTTTAATATCAAGCCACAAAAAGATTATTTAGAGAGTAGAAAAATTGTATTGGTAAATGCCGATTTGCAAATTTCTTTGGCGGCACCCATGGAGTCTATGACGACTTATTTTTATAAAAATAGTCAGGCCGATGAAGTGTTGTTTATCCATAAAGGTTCGGGCACTTTAAAAACTGGATTTGGCAAAATATATTTTAAGTACGGTGATTATATTGTTGTTCCAAGAGGCACCATTTACCAACTAGAATTTAATGACACTGACAACAGGTTATTTATAATCGAAAGTTTTAGCCCTATACATTTTCCAAAAAGGTATCAAAATAAATATGGACAATTGATGGAGCATTCGCCATTTTGCGAGCGCGACATTGTGAGGCCTTCTGATTTGGAAACCTTTGATGAAACTGGCGATTTTAAAGTACTCATTAAAAAGCAGGGACTCATTTATCCGTATACCTATGGTACGCATCCATTTGATTTTATTGGATGGGATGGATATCATTATCCTTGGGCTTTTTCGATCCATAATTTTGAACCTATTACGGGTCGCGTGCATCAGCCACCACCTGTGCACCAAACATTTGAAGCGCACAATTTTGTGATATGCTCATTTGTGCCGCGTAAATATGATTACCATCCAGATGCTATTCCTGCGCCATATAACCATAGTAATATAGATAGTGACGAAGTACTCTATTATGTTGATGGTGATTTTATGAGTAGAAAATCTGTGGTGCAAGGTCAAATAACACTTCACCCTGGTGGCATACCGCATGGTCCACATCCGGGTACTGTAGAAAATTCGATTGGTAAAGAAAAAACAGAAGAACTGGCCGTTATGATTGATCCATTTAAGCCGCTGATGTTAACCGAAGATGCCATTGCTATTGAAGATGAAAGTTACCACAAGAGTTGGCAACACAATGTTGAATAAGAATTAAATATTTATATGAGCACAGATTTTTTACCCCTCATGGGAACAGATTATGTAGAGTTGTATGTAGGTAATGCAAAACAAGCAGCACATTTTTACAAAACAGCTTTTGGATTTCAGAGCTATGCATACAGTGGTCCTGAAACGGGCGATAAAGAAAAAGTATCTTATGTACTGATACAAAATAAAGTAAGACTCGTTTTAACAACACCACTGCATCCAACAGGTACGATTGCGGAGCATGTAAACAAACATGGTGATGGTGTAAAAGCGGTTGCTTTAATGGTAAACGATGCTACCGATGCTTTTGAACAAACCGTAAAGCGAGGCGCAAAGCCATACATGGAGCCTACTACAAGTGAAGATGCAAATGGTAAAATTGTAATGAGTGGTATTCATATTTATGGCGATACAGTTCATTTATTTATTGAGCGTAAAGATTATAAGGGCACATTTATGCCAGGATTTAAAGTATGGGAAAGCCATTACAATCCATCTGATGTTGGTCTTCAATACATAGATCATTGCGTAGGTAATGTGGGTTGGAATCAAATGAATACCTGGGTTTCGTTTTACGAAGACGTGATGGGTTTTAAAAACATTTTAACTTTCGATGACAAGCAAATTTCTACCGAATATTCGGCGCTCATGAGTAAAGTAATGAGTAATGGAAATGGTTTTGTGAAATTCCCAATTAACGAACCGGCCAAAGCAAAGAAAAAATCTCAAGTAGAAGAATACCTTGATTTTTATAAAGATGCAGGGGTGCAACATATTGCCATTGCAACGGGGGACATTATTACCACAGTAACAGCATTAAGTGAAAGAGGCGTTGAGTTTTTAAAAGTGCCAAATACCTATTACGATCAACTACTTGACCGTATTGGTCCCATCGATGAAGACTTAGAGCCTTTAAGAAAACTAGGCATATTAGTAGACCGTGACGATGAAGGATATTTACTACAAATATTTACCAAGCCAGTAGAAGATAGACCTACCTTATTTTTTGAAATTATTCAGCGCAAAGGAGCTAAATCATTTGGAGCAGGTAACTTTAAAGCACTTTTTGAAGCCCTCGAAAGAGAACAAGAATTAAGAGGTAATCTATAATTTATTTTACCTTTTTTATAATGCCATTTCTGGTATGTCTCCACTAATAAGGAGCTTTCCAGCAGTGGCATTTTTTATTTCCTCTATCGATACGCCAGGCGCTCTTTCTATTAAGATAAATCCGCCTTCTGGAGCAATATCAATAACGGCTAATTCGGTCACAATTCTTTTAACACAGTTTTTTCCGGTGAGGGGTAAATCACATTTGGCAAGGAGTTTGCTTTCGCCTGCTTTATTCACGTGTTGCATCGCTACAATGATATGTTTTGCAGAAGCAACAAGGTCCATGGCACCACCCATACCTTTTACCATTTTACCCGGAATTTTCCAGTTGGCAATATCTCCGTTTTCAGAAACTTCCATGGCACCAAGTATGGTTAAGTCAATTTTTTTGGAATGAATCATACCAAAGCTCATCGCAGAATCAAATGAACTAGCACCTGGAAGCGCCGTTATGGTTTGCTTGCCTGCATTGATAACATCCGGATCAACAGCATATTCTTTTGGAAAAGGGCCAACGCCCAATAATCCATTTTCACTTTGAAAACATACGTTGATGCCTTCGTGTAAATAGTTTGCAACCAGTGTGGGAATGCCAATACCTAAATTAACGTAGGTATTATTTTTTACTTCTTTTGCAATTCGTTTTGCAATACCTTCTTTATCTAACATAAAATTTTATTTACTGGTGGTACGTTTTTCAATTCTTTTCTCATAATTTTTTCCCTCAAAAATTCGGTGCACATAAATACCCGGTGTATGAATTTGGTCAGGATCCAGTATGCCTGGCTCTACTAATTCTTCTACTTCGGCAATGGTAATTTTACCAGCCATGGCCATGAGCGGATTAAAATTGCGCGCAGTGCTTTTAAAAATTAGGTTTCCATCGGTATCGCCTTTCCATGCTTTTACAATGGCAAAATCTGCATTAAATGCAGTTTCCAATAAATATTCTTTACCATCAAAAATTCTTGATTCTTTACCGATAGCTACTTCGGTACCAACACCAGCAGGTGTGAAAATTGCTGGCATACCATAACCTGCGGCCATGCATCTAAATGCAAGTGTTCCTTGCGGTATGAGTTCAACTTCTAATTCACCAGAGAGTAATTGTCTTTCAAACTCTTCGTTTTCCCCTACATAAGACGAAATCATTTTTTTTACTCTTTTTTGTTGGAGTAGTAGTCCAATACCAAAATCATCTACGCCCGCATTATTTGAAATACAGGTTAAATTGGTAGTGCCTTTTTCTAAAATTGCTTGGATACAATTTTCCGGAATACCACAAAGGCCAAAGCCACCTAACATGATTGTGCTTCCATCTGTGATATCTGCTACTGCTGTTGCGGCGTCTGTTACAAGTTTATAAATCATTGTAATAATTAGATTGAATTCACTATAAAAATACCCCTTTTATGAGTACTAACAATTATTAGTATTCTCGAATTTTTAAATTAGTATATTTAGTCCATCATTATCACACAAACAATTAAAGTATGAAATATCTATTCGGGTTTGTTGGAGTTCTTTTTTCTTTCAGTGTTATTGCACAAGACAGCACGTTTAATACATCTGATTTAAATATTGTAGCAAAGGTTTTTGATTTGACATTTAATCAAAAAGAAATTGATACACTCTACTCCGATGTGAAAGATAATTTATACAATTATAAAAGTATGCACAAGCTTACTTTAAACAATGCCACTCCTTTAAGCATGTGGCAAACGCCTGTTGTTTCTGGCATGAAATTTAATATGGTGCAGCAGCCGGTTAAGTGGGGCGCTTCTCCCACTGTTTCCCTTCCAGCTAATAAAAATGAACTCGCTTTTTATTCGATTGAGCAGTTGGCCTATTTGATAAAAAATAAAAAAATAAGTTCTGTAGCCTTAACTAGTTTTTTTATTGAGCGCATCAAAAAATACGGAGATACATTACAGTGCTTGATTAGTTTAACTGAAGACCTTGCACTTGAGCAGGCTAAACAAGCAGACGCTGAAATTGCAGCAGGAAAATACAAAGGATTGTTACACGGAATTCCTTATGGACTTAAAGATTTATTTGCAGTTAAGGGCACTAAAACAACCTGGGGTGCTGCTCCATATAAAGAGCAAGTGATTGACGAAGATGCCTATGTGTATACAAAACTAAAAGAAGCAGGTGCCGTGCTAGTAGCAAAATTTACGCTCGGCGCTCTTGCCATGGGTGATTATTGGTATGGCGGAAGAACTAAAAATCCTTGGAATTTAAAATATGGCTCTTCTGGTTCATCGGCGGGGTCAACCTCTGCAACCGTTGCTGGGCTTGTGCCTTTTGCTATTGGTACCGAAACTTGGGGCAGTATTGTTTCACCTTCTACTACTTGTGGCGCAACCGGATTAAGACCAACGTTTGGTACCATTAGTAGATCAGGTGCCATGGCACTTAGTTATAGTTTGGATAAAGTGGGTCCTATTTGTAGGTCTGCTGCAGATGCAGCGGTAGTGTATTATTATTTACATGGTACTGATGGTAAAGATTTGTCTGCGGTGAACATGCCATTTAATTACGACGCAGTAAAGCCCATAAAAAATTATAAAATCGCTTACGCCAAAAATTATTTTGATAAAATAAAAGATACCACAAGAGCAGAGTGGTTGGCACTTAAAGCATTTGAAAAAATGGGTGTAACACTTATTCCAGTAAATTTCCCGGATAGCGGCGTGTATAAGTTCAATATTATGGACGTAGTTATTGGTGTAGAATGTGCTGCTCAATTTGATGACCTTACACGTTCTAATCTAGATGATGCCCTTACGCGTCAAACAAAAAATGATTGGCCCAACCAGTTTAGAACCGCTCGTTTTGTACCTGCCGTAGAATATGTAAATGCGCAGCGTCACCGTTACGTATTAATGAAAGATGTTAACGAAGCGATGGCTCCTTTTGATGCTGTCATTTGTCCGTCGAGAGGTGATGGTAACCAATCTGCGATTACCAATTTAACGGGTAACCCTGTCGTGTGCGTGCCTGTTGGGTTTGATAAGCGCAACAATTTACCAGTAGGTATTAGTTTTGTAGGAAAACTATATGATGAAGCAAGTATTTTAAGAATTGCAAAAGCATATCAGGATGCAACAGGTTGGGATGAGCTGCATCCTACTATGTTATTTTAAAATGACTATTTTTTTACCAATTTAACATATTATCAACTTTTTTTTAGGGGCTAAACAAGTTCACATAATCATCTATTGTATTATTAATCAAACTGTTACATATTCATATGTGCTCATTAAGTAATGCTTAATTAACAATTATGGGTAAAATTGCATCAAAACTGCTTTTTGAGCTTGAACAAATTATTCCAATAATCGTTATATTCGATTAAACAAAATCATTTTGCCCTATGGAACATTTAAAAATCGCCTCCGACAACTACGTAGCATTTACGTTTTTTATTGGCACAATGGCCATGATGGCCGCATCGGTATTTTTCTTTTTTGAGTTGAGCTCTACACCAACAAAATGGAGAACCTCAGTTCTAGTTTCTGGTTTGATCACTTTCATCGCAGCAGTACACTACTACTACATGAGAGGGTATAACTTAGCAACTGGAGATTCACCTACTTTCTTCAGATATGTAGACTGGATCTTAACTGTGCCTCTTATGTGTGTTGAGTTTTACTTAATCACTAAAAAAGCAGGTGCTAAGCAAGGTTTATTATGGAAGTTGATTTTCGCTTCACTAGTAATGCTTGTAACTGGTTACTTTGGTGAAACAATTTACAGAGGAAGTAGTGTAGTTTGGGGCGTAGCTTCAGGTGCTGCTTATTTCTACATTGTTTACCTAGTATGGTTTGGTGAAGTTGCTCAACTTGCTCAAACTGCTGGTGCACAAGTTGCTAAAGCAACAAAAACACTTGCTTGGTTCGTACTTGTTGGATGGGCTATCTATCCTCTAGGTTACATCTTAGGAACTCCAGGTGGATTATTTGGTATCCAATTAGTTGCAGACGCTGCAGTAGCATCTCACTACATGGATATCGTTTACAACGTTGCAGATGCAATCAACAAAATTGGATTTGGTTTAGTGATCTACTCATTAAGCAGAACTCAAGATTAATTGATTTCAACAGTTTTATAAAAAGGCGAGGTATGTATTTATTGCAGACCTCGCCTTTTATTTTGTAGCCACTTCAGATTCTTTTCCTTGCATGTTATTAGACCATAATCATAATACCAACACAGTCATACCTTATGATTATGTATTTATTGGTATGGGCGCTTCTAATGGTCTGATGTTACTAGAGTTTATTAAAAGAGGCTATCATCAAACCAAACGAATTGCTGTAATAGAACCGCAGCAAAAAAACACAAACGATAAAACCTATTGTTTCTGGTCTTCCCCAAATGACACAATCGTTAAAGATTTGTCATCAATCATTAGTCATCAATACCAATTTGTTGAAACCAATAATAATAAGGTACAGTCTATTCAGTATCAGCCTTATTACTGTATAATAAGTATTGATTTTTACAATTTATTACACGCAACTATTACCTCACATCCAATAGACAAATTTGATGCCCAGGTAAAATCTTTGAACTCTTTAACTGATTGCATAGAAATTGCTTTTGACAGTCAGGTCATACATGGTGCTATTATTTTTGATAGTAGGCCGCCAAATTTTACCCCAGAAACGAACAATAAATCTTATTTACTTCAGTCATTTTTTGGATATCATATTCGCTTACAAGAGTCGCCATTAAACGTTGATACATTTCAAATGATGAATTTTGATGTGGATCAGTCTAGATATACGCAGTTTGTATACAACCTACCTTATGCGTCTAACGAATGTTTAGTAGAGCTAACAAGGTTTGGTGTTGATACCATTAATGTTGATTACGCAAAAAATATATTGGATGAAAAAATTAAGGCTCAATTTGGGGCTTATGAAGTTATAGCAGAAGAACAGGGGTGTATACCCATGACGGTATTAAAGCATCCGGCGTCTAGTGATAACCGCATTATTAATATGGGTGCAAGGGCCAATTTAATTAAGCCTACCACAGGTTATGGCTTTAAAAAAATGCATGCGTTTGCGGCGTCATTTGAAAATCCAGCGCAAGCTCCATTAACAAAAGCGCGTTTTTTATTTTACGACCACTTGCTTTTAATTATATTAATTAGGTGGCCAAACCTCGGTAAAAAAATATTTACAGCACTATTTCAAAAAAATTCTATACAGGCCGTCTTTTCTTTTTTGGATGAAAAGTCTACTGTATCAGAAGAGGTTAAAATATTTACGTCACTACCAATCGTTCCTTTTTTAAAAGCCTGCTTTATTTACTGGACTAGTTATATAAAAAAAGGGTACTTATTTACAATTGGTTGTATGCTGGTCTATTTTTTGCTGCAAGGGTTAAGCCCAGCACTAGCTAGCCAATTTGGTTATGCTGGTTTAATTGCCGGCTTGCTCGTAGTAGGTATTCCGCATGGAGCAGTAGATCATTTATTATTGGCTTCGAAAAAGTTTAATCTTTTCAAGTTTGTTGCACAGTATTTATTGATTATAGCTGCTTATTTTATGGTATGGCAGTGGTTTCCAGTATTTTCTTTACTCTTATTTATTGCTTACTCTGCATTTCATTTTGGAGAATCTGAAATGGTAGAAATGCGGGTTTCGTTACATTCATTTGCTCAAAAAGTCTACGCTTTTATATTTGGTTTATCTATTTTACTCTTTATTATTTTCTCGCACCTCAATGAATCTATTTTGGTGCTTAATAATATGCAGGGCGTTTCAGATTTTGTAGCATCTCTTAACCTGTTACAATATAAAAATCTAGTCATTGCCGTTTCTTCTCTTTTACTCTTGCCACTGTGGTGGATTTCAAAAAAGACATGCCTTTTTTTGATGAGTATTCTTTTATTGGGAACTCAAATGCCACTCATGCTTGCTTTTGGACTTTATTTTGTTGGTTCGCATAGCGTAAATGCTTGGGGGCATATTGCCGGTAAATTACAAATTGCGCCCAAAAAACTTTATATAGAGTCGCTACCTTTTAATGTGGGTGCACTACTTATTTTTTCTATTTTCTTTTATTTGCAACATACCAATGCGCAACTGATACAGTCTTATGCTGCGGTGTTTTTTGTTTTTTTAGCTTGCGTGAGTCTTCCGCATATTATACTCATGCACCTTTTTTATAAAAAAGCAAACTAAAGATCTAGCAGTTTAAAAAATTCTGCTTCTTCTAATTCTTGTACTTTCCCCGCCGGTAAATTGCCCAAGTAAACAGCTTCGATGGCTACCCTGATAAGTCTTAGGCACCTGTGGTGCACGGCTGCTACCATTTTGCGTACTTGATGAAATTTTCCTTCGGTTAATGTGATAAGCACCCAGCTGGTTACTACATTTTGATGTACCCGTATTGCCGGCGTTAGTAAGGATGCATCAAACAAATGTTGGTAGGGTGCAGGATCCTCTAGTATGGAAACCGTACATGTGCTTGTAAGATATTGGCTTCCATTAGGTGCACTAATTGGTATACCACCAGCGAGTGCCGCTGCCGTAGCAGGTGTCATTTTATTTTTTACTTGAACAAGATAGGTTCTGGTATGTGGCTTAGGCCCTTGAAATAAAAGCTTGGTGATTTTTTTATTGGTGGTTAATAAAAGGAGTCCTTCCGAATGATTGTCTAGTCGGCCAATCGCATGTGTGCCTTCCGGAAAATTAAAATTTAAACTACCTAGTAAATTAACATCGTGGGAGCTGATAAATTGAGAAACCATATTAATAGGTTTATGTACTACAAAGTATCGATGCGCTGTCATGGCGGCAAATTACTTAATATTGCATATGCAACAAGTGTCAAATGACCCCTTACACGGTAAAACCCTCGAAAAAATAGTAACTGAATTGGTTGCTTATTTCGGATGGGAAGATTTAGGGCAGCATATCCCTATCAATTGTTTTAATGACAACCCTAGCATTCAATCGAGTCTAAAATTTTTACGTAAAACCCCTTGGGCCCGCAAAAAAGTAGAAGACTTATACGTTCGAATGATTACCGGGTAAATGTTTAATTGGTTTTAATTTCTAGCGCTTTAGCCTCTGTGGTATCTGTAACTAATATTGGCAATTTATAACCCCCTGTATCTATTAGCAAGCCTGGTATTTTTTGTTTTAATTGTGCAATGGCTGCACTTGTAAAGCTGGTGTTATAGAGGAATACTTTTTTTAAGTTTTTAATGGCGGTTAAACTACTGATACCTTCTGCGGTAGCTTTGGTTTGCGTGATACTCAAAATTTCTAAATTTTCTAAGGCAGCAAGTGATGCAAGTCCTTTATTTGTGATGCTAGTACCGTTTAATTCTAATTGTTTGAGTTGTTTGCAATTAGATAGCGCACTCAAATGCTCGTCTTTGATTGTTGTAAACGATGCGTTTAATTGTAACAATTGATCTGATATTTTTGATAGAAGTTGAAAGGTATTAGCACTTAATGTTTCAACCCCAATTAAATTAGCACGTACATAATTAGACTCATTTACAATCGGTACAACCGCAACACCTTGTTTGTTTAATTCTGTAAGTAAGTCACTTGAAATAGCACTTACTTTTTGTGCAGGCAATTGTGTTTGCTCGGCGGCGGTCGCATCACCAGTAGAAAATGCAGCTAATACCCCTTTAATAGCATCGGTTTGTTTGGTGTTTTTTACAACTTCAGTAAAACTGGCACCCGATTCAATCCACCAGTGTAGCAGTGCCACTTCATCTTTGGAAAGTTGCGGTTTTTCTTTTGGGGGCATATGTTCTTCGTTGGAAGTTGCAAGTAAAAGCCTGTTGATAAGCTCACTACTTCCTGGTTGAAAGGGTGTTAATACTTTTCCTTCTTCACCACCTTGCATGATATAATTTGGAAGGTCAAGTCTTAACTTTCCTTTTTGCTTGCTATCACCATGGCAACTATAACACTTTGCAGCCAATATGGGTTCTATCACATCTTTGTATACAACGGCTTCATTGATATTGGCAATTACTTTTTTATCGCTCTTGCTATTTGAAAGCGGCGCTGTTAAATAATCTTCTCCATGTGTAAGGCTGCCGCCGTTATGTCCGGTAATTATAATAAGTGTCATTAACAATGTAATGAGTATGCCCGCATACTTGAACTTTTTTTGGTAGGCGATATAGCAAACGATGCTTGTGATAGCAGTAGCAATACCAAGCCACTGGTGCTTAAATACAATACCCTCATTATATGCATCTGAAATAGAAAGTAAATAGCCTGTTATGCAGGATAGGATAGAAAAAAACGAACCTAACGCAAGTGCCGGTGCCACTGCTGTTGATACTGCCGCAAACTTTTGCTTTTTAGAAGCAAAAAATAAAAGGGCAGCAAAAAGTAATATTCCTATAGGCAAGTGAACAAAAACAGGATGGAACCTTCCAATAAATACGCTCATCATTATTTTTTTATGCTATGATATCATGGATCACTTTACCACTCAAGTCGGTTAATCGAAAATTTCTTCCTTGTGATTCGTAGGTGAATTTTTCGTGGTCAAAACCTAGCTGATTTAAAATGGTCGCTTGTACATCAAAAGTTTCTACTTTACCATTTACAATATTGTAACCAATTTCATCTGTTTCACCATAGGTAGTGCCACCTTTAATGCCACCGCCGGCCATCCACATCGAAAAGGCTTCGCCATGGTGGTCACGTCCTTTAAATGGCATGGTTTTGCCTTCTCTATTTTCTTGCATGGGTGTTCTGCCAAACTCTGAACCCCACACAACAAGTGTTTCATCTAGTAGTCCTCTTTGTTTTAAATCTTGTAAGAGTGCGGTAATAGGCCTATCAATTTTTCGACATTTATTTTTAAGTCCAATATCAACTGCGTTACCTGCAGAGTCGCCATGCGTATCCCAACCCCAGTCAAATAGCTGTACAAAACGAACCCCTTTTTCAACCAATTTGCGCGCAAGTAATACGTTGTTGGCAAAACATGATTCGCCGGGTTTAGTGCCATACATTTCATGAATATAATCAGGCTCGGTACTAATATCCATTACACCCGGCACTGAAATTTGCATTTTGTACGCGAGCTCGTATTGAGAAATACGTGATAATGTTTCTGGATCTTGATACTCGGTATAAGATTCTTCATTTACCTTATTAATAGCATCAATACTTGCTTTTCTAATATCGCGGTCCATGCCTGCAGGATCTTTAATAAATAAAACCGGATCACCTTCACTACGGCACTGTACACCTTGATACACACTTGGCAGAAATCCACTTCCCCAAACACTTTTACCTGCATCCGGATTATTACCACCCGAAGTAAGTACTACAAATCCTGGCAGGTTTTTATTTTCTGAACCAAGCCCATAAGTAACCCAAGAACCCATACTAGGCCTGCCTAGGCGCGGTGTTCCAGTATGAATTAAAAGTTGTGCAGGTGCATGGTTGAACTGATCGGTGGTAACGGCCTGAAGCACTGCTACATCATCAATGACAGTTGATAAGTGCGGTAAGTTTTCAGATAACCAAATACCACTTTCGCCATATTGTTTAAAACTTGCTTGAGGCCCTAGCATTTTAGGAACCCCTCTAATAAAAGCAAATTTTTTACCATTGAGTAATGAAGGGGGACAATCTAATCCATCTAGTTTAGCAAGCTCAGGCTTATAACTAAACATTTCGAGTTGAGACGGAGCTCCAGCCATGTGTAAATAAATTACCGACTTTGCTTTGCCTAAAAACGGCGGGGCTTTTGGCGCTAATGGATTGGTGGCATCAAAAAAATTGGGACTAGTTGATGTGTTGCAGCCGCCCAGTAATCCGCCAAGTGCTATTGCGCCAAATCCCATGGCACTTTCTTTAATAAAATGCCTCCGCGTATGATGTTGCATCACGGCCTTTTGGGCTTCTTTAACAAGGCGCTGGTTATATAAATCTTTTTGCGTCATGGGAATTAGTTTTTATTAAGCCATTCGTCTAAATTAAGCATGGCGTTTGCTACTACAACAAGTGCTGCTCTATTTGTAGGTGATGCAAGTGTGCTATCACTCACTAATATGGTGGCTGCTTTTTTGTTGCTTTGGTATTTTGATAAACTACTTTGATAGAGTGAGGTAAGTGCATTTAATTTATTTGCAGCAATTGGCTTATACATCATTTGCTCATAGCCTGTTTTTATTTTTGCTTCGATAGGTCCTTTTATAGTTTCCATACTTTTTGCAAAGGAGCGGGCCATAATAATATAGGACGAATCATTTAACGAATTAAGTGCCTGAAGTGGTGTGTTGGTTCTAATGCGCCTAATAACACAAACCTCTCTGGCGCCTCCATCAAAAGTGATCATAGATGGGTAAGGTGCCGTTCTTTTAAAATAGGTATACAATGAACGGCGGTACTGATCTTCGCCTTCAGATAATTTCCAAGTATCACCATTATACGGTGAACGCCAAATGCCTTCTGGTTGATAAGGCATCACACTTTTGCCATACATTTTCGGACTTAATAAAGTACTTACGGCAAGTGTTTGGTCTCTAATTTGTTCTGCCGAAAGTCTGACCCTTGGACCTCTTGCGTACAATTTATTGTAAGGATCTTTTTTGATGAGTTCTTTGGTAAAAATGGACTGCTGTTTATAGGTAGCAGAAAGTACCATTTCTTTGAGTGTTTTTTTGATGCTCCAATTATGCGTGTGCATGTGTTGGTAGGCTAAATAATCGAGAAGGGTTTGGTGGGTAGGTGATAGTCCCTGCGTGCCCAGGTCTTCTAGGGTTTCTACAATACCGCTACCAAATAATTGTTCCCATAGTCTGTTAACGAGGGTTCGAGCAACAAGCGGATTGTTTTTACTAGTGAGCCACATGGCAAGGCCCATTCTATTTTTTGGTGCATTTTTTGGAAGGGCTGGTAATACGCCAGGCACATCAGGTGTTACCTTTTTTCCTTTGGAGAGCCAACTACCTCTTTCAAAAACATGTGTTGTTCTTGATAAATCTTGATTGGCTTCCATCATAATGGGCGTGGTTTCTGCGCCAGCCATTAAAAGATCATTAAAATATTTGTAGGCACTATCGTATCCAGGTTTTTCTTTTCCAGGAAATGGATTTCCAAAAGAGAACCATTCAAATAAAATACCGTTGTCTGTGTTGTTTTTTATTTTTGGAGAATAATACTTGAAATATAATGTGTGATTGCCTTGTATGGAAGGAAGCAATGTGCGTTCGTGCACGAAGCCGCCGCCTGTATTTTTGATAGGCACTTCTTTAATGAGCTTACCATTTAAACTATCTAAATAAATGCGCCACACACCTTTGTCTACACCAGATGCATATTTAAAAAGAAGCTCTGATTTACCAGTGAGTGCTACATCTTTTAAATTACAGGTACCATTGTTGCGAAGTGTTGCATACCATCCGTTAGCGCCATCAACAAACTTATCGCATTGAAAAGCATTAATCGTAGGTTGAAGGGTACGGATAAAAGTGGTCCAATAATTAGCGGATGCTGGAGTCGCATTTTTTGAGAGCCAAGTTTTTAGCGATTCAAATTTTATATTATCGGCTCCTAGGTATTGGCGGAGTACAGGGTTTTCGAAAGGAGAATCTTCGTCGCGGGTGTTGTTAAAAAACGCCATAAATTTATAATACTCGTCATGCTTGAACGGATCGTAAGGATGACTATGACACTGTACACAATTAAAGCTTGTGCCCATAACAGCACTCCATGTGGTGTTTACGCGGTCAAGCACGGCAGCGGTTCTATATTCTTCATTGTCGGTGCCACCTTCGTCATTGTTCATGGTGTTTCTATGAAATGCAGTGGCAATATAATTGGCGTCGGTAGGGTTTGGTAAGAGGTCTCCGGCAATTTGTTCAATTAAGAAATCGTTGTAGGGTTTGTCTTTATTAAATGCATCAATGAGCCAGTCGCGGTATTTGTAAATATTTCTACTACGGTCTGCTTCAAAACCTTTGGTGTCGGCGTAACGGGCAAGGTCTAGCCAAAGTGCTGCCCATTTTTCGCCATAAGCAGGCGAAGCCATTAAATCGTTTACTAAATTTTCATAGGCCTTATCAGAATTGTCGCTTAAATATTTTGCTGCAATTTTTTTATTGGCAGGAAGCCCAGTTAGATCTAAACTAACGCGTCTTAATAGTGTTGCTTTATCTGCCTCTTTGGAAGGACTTAATTTTTCGGATTCTAATTTTTCTAGAATGTACCTATCAATATTATTGTTAACCCAGTTATCATTCATACTTGGTACTTCTGGCTCCTTCACTTTTTGATACGCCCAGTGTGATCCCCACTTGGCACCTTCTTTAATCCAAGTGGTTAAAATTTTAATTTCTTCTTTACTTAAAGGATCGTGCTTATACGGCATGCGCTCTTCAGGATCGGTGAGGTGCAACCTTCTAATAAGTTCGCTTTCTTCTGGCTTATATTTTATAATCGCAGGCTTGCCAGATTTAGTAGGTGCAAATGCTTCTTCTTCAAAGAGTAAACTAAATCCAGCCTCTTGTTTTACACCACCATGACAGGTAATACATTTTTTATTTAAAATGGGTTTCACCTCGGTATTGTAATCGATTGGATCTGAAGGATAAATAACAACAGCAGTAATGGCAAGTACAATGAGTACTGCAGAGCTGTAAAAAAGTTTTTTGCTAGGCTGTAAAAACATAAGGCATCATTCGTAAGGTTAAATTTAATAATTACTTACGAATGATACCTTAAACTTGAAATATAGTTATCTACCCATCCAGCCACCATCTACGGTTACAATGGTGCCGTTGACGTAGTCGGATGCAGGAGCGGATAAAAAAATGAAAGCTCCGGTTAAATCCTCGGGAGTTCCCCATCTATTTGCAGGGATTCTGGCCAAAATAGAGGCATTTCTATCCGGATCGGCCCTTAACTGTGCCGTATTGTCTGTGGATATATAGCCTGGAGCAACACCGTTTACGGTAATGCCTTTACCTGCCCATTCGTTGGCAAATGCCTTAATTAAGGAGGCAACTGCTCCTTTACTAGCAGCGTAGCCAGGTACGTTGATACCGCCTTGGAAGCTTAATAGAGAGGCCGTAAACACTATTTTACCACCGCCATTGGCAATCATTTGTTTGCCAATTTCTCTGGTGATAATAAACTGCGCATTTAAATTGATGTCAATAATATTATCCCAAAACTCGTCGGGATGTTCGGCGGCTGGACTTCTTTGAATACTTCCAGCGTTGTTAATAAGGATATCAATTTTTGGATGGTCTGTTACTACTTTTTGTAAAAAGGCATACACCGAATCTCTATTCGCAAAATCTGCTTGGTAGGGGTAGAACTTTTTACCCGCTGCAAGCACTGCTTTTTCAACATCGCTACCCGCTGCAGGCATAGAGCCACTAACGCCAATAATATCGGCGCCGCTATTAGCAAGTTCTATCGCAATTGCCATACCAATGCCTTTGCTACAACCGGTTACAATAGCAAGTTTATTATCTACTCTAAAATTTAGCATGGTACTTATTTTAATAACTGAATGTTTACAAAATCCATATCAGCAAATGACATGTTTTCGCCGGCCATCGCCCATATAAATGAATATGACGCTGTTGCAACACCACTATGGATACTCCATGATGGAGATACAATGCCTTGTTCATTGTTTAAGAAAAGATGTCTTGTTTCGTGCGGCTCACCCATGAAATGAATGACACGTTGTGTTTCAGGTAAATCAAAATAGAAGTATGCTTCCATACGACGGTCGTGCAGGTGCGCTGGCATGGTATTCCAAATGCTACCTGGTTTAAAGTTGGTTACACCAAGTACGAGTTGGCAACTTTTTAAACCATCGGCGTGAATGTATTTATTAATGGTACGGTGGTTGGCCGTTTCTGCGCTTCCCATTTCGGCAGGCGTTGCATCTTTACTTTGCATTAACTGCGTAGGATAACTTGCGTGTGCTGGGCAAGAGAATAAAATAAATTTAGAAGGATTGCTAGGATCTGAGCTCGCATGAAAAGTAACTTCTTTATTACCCATACCAATGTATAAGCAATCAATTTTGTCTAGGGTATAAAGATGACCTTCTACGGTAACGCTTCCGGTTGCACCAATGTTTACAATACCAAGTTCTCTTCTATCCAAAAAGTTTTCAGACTTTAAAGCATCATAGGTGCCTAGCTGAATAGCAGCAGTAGTAGGGGTTGCAGCGCCTACCACCATTCGGTCATAATGGGTATATACAAAATTGACAGCACCTGGTTCTACTAAATTGTCTAGTAAAAATTTAGCTCTAATTTGCTCGGTGGTGTACTTTACAAAATCTTCGGGATGTACTTGGTGAATAATTTTCATGTTTATGTATTTAAAGTGTTTATTTAATTGTTAATGACAAATTTATTTTCTTGAATAGTGCCGCTATTAACGGTGCTATTATTTTTTTGGTAATGAAATGCTTTGGTGTTATCGGTGTAAGCAATGGTTTTACCGGCTTTATTGGAGCTGGTAAATAAATTGTTGTTTACCTTTGATTGCTGAACGCCAAATAATTCAATGAGCGCACTATTTGCTGTGCAATTTACTATTTTATTGTTGGAGAAACTAAAGATGGGTCCCATGGTACTTTCGTCTGTGCCGCCTCTGTAAATAGTTGCTATTTGACCCGTATGGTTTGTGAATCTATTGTTTGTTACAACAATTCTTTCGGCGTTGTAATACCCTTTGTTATCGTCTTCGTCTTTTAAAGAGAGTAGGGTGGCTTTGTTGTTTTCGAATACACTATTTTGAATCGTAATGTTGTCTAAATAACTAGACTTTGGCGCTAGTATAATTGCGGCGCCGGCAAAATTTAAAATTTTGCTGGCGGTTATTTGAATATTCGTGTGAATACCCGAACCATCACGCGTAACTGCAATAAAATGTTGTGCAGTTAATCCAGCCGCGTTAATACTACTATTTTGCAGCGTTAATTGTGCATCTTGTTGGAGGGTAAACAAATTGTTAATCGCACTACTTGTTGCAAAATTTACAGCCGCTCCATTACTTGTTATGGTAATGCTGCCTTTAATAACAATAGGCTGCAAAAAATTATAGGTTCCTGGTTTTAATACAATTTTTGAATTGGCGCCTGCGCTAATCGCAGTTTCTAATTCGCTTGCGGTTGAAACCGTAATTGTTTTTTGCGAAATAGTTGTGGCGCTCATTTTTTTGGACTCCCAACTATTTCCAAGTGTTGGTGCGTTTGCAAACAGTGCTTTAAAATAATTTATATCGTTTGCACCTACTGTATTTGAAAATGCGGGAACACCTCTTGTACTAGCGATGGCATTTAAGGAGTCCAGGAATTTTTTTGTGGCGTTATTGGCGCCGGAGGCGCCAATAACAGGAAAGCCTTTGCTGTCCCATTTTTGCAGCGAAATAGCACCCGCATTAAACCCGCTCACACCAGGGTTTGTAAGCGAAGTGCTGTAAACATTACCAGCAGCGTATACACTGTCAATTGTTGAAACGGTATAACAAAGAGGTCCGGGCTTATTTGCGTAAAACAGATTATTAAGGAGGAGCACATTTTTAGGGTCTACGCTGCGCTCGGCATCTTTACCTTCACTGATACTAAAGGGGCTGCAGTTTAAAAAAGTATTGTTGGCAATAACGGCATCTTTCACCGGGAGATACCTGTTGGCTGGCGAATTAAATACACCTGCCATAATTGCTAGTGGCGATCTAAATCCTTGACCTTTGCAATGGCTCATAAAATTATTTATAATCCAATTACCTTCATTGATAACCCTTACACCGCCTGTTCCTTCTTTGTCATTTCCGTAAAACAAATTCCCTTCCACAGTATTATCGTTGCCGTGTCTTAAAACCACAGCACCTTGGCATTCTTTAAATACATTGCCCACTACTTTATTGCCACATGATTTTATGGAAATAATTTCTGTTTCCCCATCACAATATTCAAAAAAATTATTTTTAATAGTTGTATTGCTATAAAATGTGCAGTGTTGCGAAACGCCTACTCTAATCAATTCTCCCGCGTTGCTGCCAAGCGGTTTTCTGATGCCAAAATAGTTACTATCTATAGTGTGGTTATTGATTCTGCTTCTATCGTCATCAAGTAATACGGCAACTAGTACACCTAAATTTGTTTTATCGGTAAAGTTGCAGTGGTCTACTCGGTTGTTTTTTCCAGATAAGGTGAGCCAATGATTTTCATCTAAACGTAAAGGGTTATTAAAATCTTGAATGCTAGATGCTGTTATTCTAGAGTTATTGGCTACCTCTTTTCCATGGCTAAATTGCCAGACATGATTTTTTCCTGAATAACCATTTTTAAATACAACCCCACTTACGGTAATATACGTGCCTGTAATATGTAAGTAGCTGTTTCCTGTAAAAAATACAGTCCCTGATTTTTCTGCCATAAATACAACCTGGTTTTGCATCGTTCCCTTGGCACTTAATAGCAGGTTACAATTAAGATAATTGCCGCTTTTAATGACAATGGTGTCGCCAGCTTTAGCTTGTAAGCCACTGTTCACTAATTCTTGCGTAGTGCTTACGCTTAATTTATTTGCCCATACCTGTAAGGTGGTGAGCAACATCACTCCAACGAATATTTTTTTCATATTTTTATTTTTATCGCCTTTTTGATGACGTTCTTATAAAAAGTTTAGGCTTAATAATTATTTCTTGATTAGACATGCCTGCTGCGCCACTCATCATTTCTATATAAGCCCTTGCAGTTGCTTTACCAATTTCAAATGCATACATTTCTACGCTTGAAATAGCAGGGGTTACGAGACTTACAATAGGTTCATTGTTAAAACCTACAAGTCCAATGTCATGCGGCATAGAAAGTCCTTTTTCTTTAATGGCAAGCATGGCGCCAATAGCCATGCGATCACTAATGGTAAAAATAGCATCCGGTCTATTTTTTGAAGCGAGTAATTCTTTGGTTGCTTCGTATGCGTATTGCTGGTTAAAATCGCAGTGTATGATATGGCCTTTATCTGCACGTAAGCCATTTGCCTTAAGGGTTTGAAGATACCCTTCCATTCTTTTATTACTAATATTTAAATTTTCGGGACCCGCTAAAATGGCTATTTTTTTATAGCCCTGTTCAATTAAATGTTCTGTGGCTTGAACACCCCCGTCTATATTATCGAGTCTAATTTTTGGTGCAGCAATATTATTTACAATTCTATCAAACAATACAAGTGGTATTTTTTTGTCTTGTATTTTTTTGATGTGTTCAAAAATTTTAGTTTCACTGGAAACGGATACAATAAAGCCATCTACTAAACTTTCTAATAGTCTTTTTGTGTTTACAATTTCTCTGCCATAACTCTCGTCACTTTGGCAAACCATTACAGTATAACCTGCTTCTAAAGCAACCTCGTCAATTCCTTTAACCATGGTTGCAAGCACGTAATCTAAGTTGGGAATGATAACACCAATGGTATTGGTTTGTCTGTTCAGTAAACTTAGGGCCAATCTATTGGGTTGATAATCAAGTTTGTCTGACAGTGCTTTTACGGCAGCCTTGGTTTCTGCTTTAACATCGGGCGCATCTCTTAGGGCTCTACTTACCGTAGAAGTAGAGATGTTGAGCGCAATCGCAATGTCTTTTATGGTGGTTTGTTTTTCCATAGTACGGTATAAAAATAAGCGGCAAAAGATACAATTTACGGGAAAAAACCGGCAGCGTTGCCGGTAACGTTATCGGAAATTATAATAATAGATATTCTAATATAATAGCATTATTATTAGTAAATATCTAATAATAATGCTTGAAATATAGATAAAATAATAGCATCTTGTTGATACGAACCTCTGCAATTGCACTTAATATTACCCAACGATTGACCGCTTTTAACTGCTTTATGAAAAAGACGATAGTATTTTTTCTTATTTCCTTGGCTGCCATTTTGATGCATACTACTCTGTTTGCACAAAAACATCCTCTTGCATTTGCAACCGCAAATGACATTGCGCTCGTTAAAAAAAGTATCCCTACCAATCCCTTACTCAAAGAATCTTTCGATGAAATAAAAAAATCAGTGGATGCAAATTTGGGAAAAGACATAGATGTGCCAGTTCCTAAACACGCAGGCGGTGGATATACGCATGATAAACACAAGGATAATTATACCATCATGTTTAATAGCGGTATGCTATATCAGCTAACCGGCGATGTTAAATATGCAAAACTTGTAAAAGATTTATTTTTTAAATACGCAGTATTAAATCCAACCTTAAAAAATCACCCAGAGGCTACAAGTTCTTCGCCGGGTCGAATTTTTTGGCAGGCATTAAACGACGCCAACTGGCTGGTATATGCTGGTCTTGCTTTTGATTTAATTCATGATTATTTAACTCCCGCCGAAAGAGCTCAAATTGCAACAGGAGCCTTTAAACCTGAGGTAGATTATTTTACAAAAGACATTACACCTTGGTTTGATTTAATTCATAACCATGCAGTATGGGCCACTGCGGGTGTCGGAATCGTAGGCATCGCCACAGACAATGACGACTATGTGCAAATGGCATTGTATGGATCAAAAAAAGACGGGAAAGCAGGTTTAACAGCGCACTTAGATGGACTTTTTTCGCCTGATGGTTATTATAATGAAGGTCCGTATTATACCCGCTACGCTGTACTACCTTTTTACTTGTTTGCAAATGCAGTGAATCATTACAAACCTTCATTGCAAATTTTTGAAAGACGCAATAAGATTTTGAAGCAAGCATTAGAGGGAGCACTTGAGCAAACCAACTTAGACGGTGGATTTTATAGTTACAATGATGCACTAAAAGAAAAAACATTTGTATCAAACGAGGTAGTGGTTGCACTTAATATTGCTTGGGATGTATATGGTGAAAATCCTGCTTATTTGCCAGTGGCAAAAGCGCAAGGTAGGGTGACACTTAGTAAAGGTGGCTTAGGTGTTAGTCAAGCGCTTTTGAAAAATAAAAATATTGCACCTTTTTATCCGTACAAATCGGTTGTTTTTACAGATGGTGCCAAAGGAGATTTTGGTGGTGTTACCGTGCTTAGAACAGGAAAGGATAAAAATCTAACATCACTCATTTTTAAATACAGCTCGCACGGATTGTCTCATGGTCATTACGATAAACTAAATATTAATTTATACGATAACGGAAACGAGGTTTTACAGGACTATGGCGCAGCACGTTTTATAGGAATTGAACAAAAATGGGGAGGCAGGTATTTGCCTGAAACCAAGTCATATGCGCAGCAAACCATTGCGCACAACACGGTTACAGTAGATGAAACCAGCCATTTTAATGGGGTAGAGGCGCAAAGCGAAAAATACCATCCCATCCCACTATACAATGTAGTTGGTAATTACGCTGTTCAAGCAACTGCTGCATTAGATTCAAACGCCTACAAAGATGTTAAGCTCCATAGAAGTGTTTATTTGATTACGCTACCAGGTACACAAAAGCCGCTTATGGTAGATTTTTTTAGAACCTTGGCCAGTAAAGAGCATCAATACGATCTTCCATTTAATTATATGGGGAATTTGATTTCTACCAATTTTAAATATGCCACACATGGTAATGCATTACAAACATTAGGTTTAAAAAATGGTTACCAGCATATTTGGAAAGAGGCTTCTGCAAATGTGAAGTCGCCGCTTACTCAATTTACTTTTTTAAACAACCAGACATTTTATACCATTTCTGGATTTGTAAAAGATTCTGTACAAGTATTTTTTACAAGAACAGGTGCCAATGATCCAAACTTTAATTTACGTAGAGAGTCTTCATATATTACACGTACCCGTGCTAAAAATATGTTTGCTTTGAATGTATTGGAGATACACGGCAATTTTAATGCTACTTCCGAATTTACTACAAATGCATATTCGCGTGTGTCTTCTGTTTTGCCAGTTGTGGATACAGATGATTACAGCGGTGCAGAAGTGGTAATAGATGGTAAGCACTTAATGGTATTTCAGTCTAATAAAATATTTGACAATAAAAAAATACATCAACTTATCATTAATGGTAAAGCCTACAATTGGCAAGGGCCGTTTGTGGTATACTTAGAAAATAAAAAATTATAAAATAAAAATAGATATGTCAGTAGAATTAAATGGAGCAAAGAGAACGGGCTTTATTGGAAACGAATCAGTTGATGCGGAACAAATGGCACCAGGGTTGACTAGAAAAATTATGGCGTACGACAATTCAGTGATGCTTGTGCGTGTTGAATTTGAAAAAGGTGGCGTAGGTGCGCTTCACCAACACCATCATGTACAGCTTACCAATGTAGAAAGCGGTGTATTTGAAATAGAAATTGACGGCAACAAGCAAATTTTAAAAGCAGGGGATGTGTTTCATGTTCCATCCAACGTGATTCATGGAGCAGTTTGTTTAGAAAAAGGGGTACTTGTAGATGTCTTTTCTCCCATGCGTGAAGATTTTTTTAATTAGATAATGAGAAGGTTTAAAAAATATATTGTTGTTTTTTGTTTTTGTTTGATGCAGCATAGTTTGTTTGCGCAGGCAATCAATGTATTTGCTTTAAACAAGGAAGTGCTCGCAGCCAATAAGTTAGCGGTTGCCAATAAGGATCCTAAAAAGCTAGCCTCTTTTAATGTATTGATAGAGCTCGCAAATAAGTCTTTGCAGTTTAAGCCTGGGAGTGTGATGGAAAAATTAAACACACCACCTAGTGGAGACAAACATGATTACATGAGCTTGGCTCCTTATTTCTGGCCCAATCCGGACACTAAAGATGGATTGCCTTATATCAGAAAAGATGGCAAAACCAATCCGGAAGTAAATGATTACAAGGATAAAGCATACATGCCTGCTCTTTGCGCAGAGGTTGAGAAATTAGCCCTTGCTTTTTATTTTACTGGCGACGAAAAATATGCAAAGCATGCCACTAATCTTTTACGTGTTTGGTTTTTAGATGACGCTACAAAAATGAACCCAAATTTAAATTTTGGCCAAGCAGTTAAAGGACAAAATGATGGTAGGGGAGCAGGTCTGATTGATACCAGGCATTTTATAAAAGTGATAGAGGCTGTGGGTTTATTACAAAGCTCCAATTCTTGGACACCTTCTGATAATAAAGCATTGCAGGGTTGGTTTAGCTCTTTTTTAAAGTGGATGCAAGCAAGCAAGAATGGCACAGACGAAATGAATGCTACCAACAACCATGGCGTATGGTATGATGCGCAAAGGCTATCATTTGCTCTATTCACCAACAATACCATGTTGGCAAAAAAAATTGTGGCAAATGTTAAGAAGCGTATAGGAAGCCAAATGGATAAAAACGGATTTTTCCCTGCAGAATTAGCGAGAACAACCTCTTTACACTACTCTTTATTTGTTGTAGAGCCGCTTGTGAAAATTGCGCAAATGTCCACTCATATTGGAGTTGATTTATGGCAGTTTACAGCGCCCAATGGTAATTCAATAAAAAAAGGTTGTGATGTGCTTGTTCCATACTTGATAGGTGAAAAAGCATGGACAGGTGAACAGATTAAGCCGTTTAATTTTGACGAACCGCTTGAATTCTTTGCCGAAATTTCTACAAAGTATAATTGCCCTGCCTGCGTTAAAAAAGTAGCTGACATTTCGAACATAAAATATATTCCACTACAAATTATTTACTAACCTAATAATATACGATTGATTTAAAAATTTAAAAACTGCCCATATGAAAAAAATGCGAATTTTATTTTTTCTGTTATTACTCTGTTTTACGTCAGCAGTAATTGCACAGAACAAACAGATAACCGGAAAGGTTATCAACAAAGAAACGGGAGCTCCGCTTGAAGGACTTTCTGTTATGGCCGACAAAACAACACAAGGTGTTGTTACTAAGGCCGATGGTACCTACAGTATTTCAGTAAAAGCTGGAACTAATTCATTGGTATTCTCTTATGTAGGCTTTGAAACAAAAGTTGTTTCAATAGGTTCTAAGAAAAATATCGACGTAGACATGACTGTCGCAGTAGCCGAAGGATCTGAGGTTGTTGTTGTAGGTTATGGTACGCAAAAAAAATCTAGTTTAACGGGTGCTATTGCTAAATTTAAAAATGAAAAATTAGATGAAGCACCGGTTGCGAGACTGGACCAAGCCTTACAAGGTAAAATTGCTGGTGTACAAATCCAAAACGTTTCTTCTGAAGCAGGTGCGGCTCCAAAAATTAGTATCAGAGGTATCAGCTCGCTTAATGCAGGATCTAGTCCGCTCATCGTAATTGATGGAATGCCAGTTCCTGATGGATTATCTTTTTTAAATCCTGCCGACGTAGAATCTATTGAGGTTTTAAAGGATGCTGCATCTGCTGCTATTTATGGTTCTAGAGGGGCAAGTGGTGTAATCATGGTTACTACAAAAAAAGGTAGTGTTAGTAAAACTAAATATAATTTCAAATTTGCTTCTGGGCAGAAAAAAGACTACAAGCGTTACGATGTAATGTCTACCAAAGATTATGTAGGGATGCTTTTTGCCGAAATGAAAGCTAGATCGGTGGACCCTAACGTGGTTCAGTCTACAAATACGGTAATTGATGCGGATAGAGCGTCATACATTATCGAAACGCAATTATTAAGAGGTCAATCTACCGATTGGCAATCAGAATCTTTACGTCCAGGATCATTTAAAAATATTCAATTGAATGCATCTGGTGGGTCTAAAGATGTTAGATATTTTGTATCTGGTGGTTATCAGAACGATGAAGGGATGATGAATAAGAGTAACTACGAAAAATTTAACATCAGAACAAAAGTGGATGTTGATTTTAGTAAAAAAGTAAAGTTATCGCTGAATGTAAACCCTTCTTATGCCAAAAGAATTTCTCCTTCTCAAAACTTTACGAATTTTTGGAGAATGCCTCGTTGGTTACCTGTTTACCACAATGATTTAACATCAGCACTTGTTAGAAGCAATCCTCAATATTCAAGTATTTTACAAGGCGATTTCTCGCATCCAAGACATTATTCTGGATTAAAGTATACTGGTTTAATGCCTGACGGTTCTTCTTGGACATCTCCTACAACTTCTAACCCTAGTGGTTCGGCTCAGCAAAATCCATTATCAGACGTTTTGAGATCTGATATCGCTAGTAACGAGTACAGACTTCAATCTTCTGCCGAATTAAGTATTCAATTAGCAAAAGGTTTGTTGTTTAAAACCTTAGCTACAAGCATGGTAAACTTTACCAATGGTTTAAACTTTTTTGAGCGTGAATACAACAGTGAGGGCTCAAACAATAGTGGATTATTTATTAATAATAATTACACAGACTTGTTATCTGAAAATACATTTAATTATACAAAGTCTATTAATAAACATGATTTTGCTGTGTTGGCAGGTTTTACTTCTCAAACTACGAAAGTTAAAAACCAGCAAACTGCAGGTATCGATTTTCCGAGTGACGATATAAGAACACTTAATAGTGCAGCACAAATTGATGCAGCTAGAACGTCTGGTACCAATAATCAAATTGGGTTATTATCTTATCTAGGTCGTATAAACTACGCGTATGATGATAAGTACTTGGTTTCTGTAAGTTTTAGAACAGATGGTAGCTCTTATTTTGGAAACGGAAAAAAGTGGGGAAGTTTCCCGTCTATTTCGGGAGGTTGGGTAGTTAGCAAAGAGAAATTCATGGCTAACATGGACTGGATCAGTAACTTAAAGCTGCGCGCTAGTTACGGTGTATCTGGAAATAACAGAATTGTGGACTTTGCATTCCTAGATTTATTATACGGTGCAAATTACACCTATGGTGGTGGTACCGGTGTTTCTTCACCGGGTTTGGTGAGTTCTAATTCATTTTTGTCGAATCCAAATATTACTTGGGAAAGTACAGGCCAAACAAACTTTGGCGTAGATCTTTCTTTGTTTAAAAACAGAATTGGCATAACATTAGATATTTATAAATCTAAAACCGATAAGTTATTGTTGCAACAGTCTGCAATGGCATTCACAGGTGTTCCGCAGTTTTGGAACAACTTGGGTAGTTTAGAAAACAAAGGATTTGAAATTGAATTGAACACTAAAAATGTGCAGGGTAGAAATTTTAGCTGGACGACTTCAGCAAATATTTCACAAAACCAAAATAAAATTTTGGAATTAGGTACAGAAGCCTTTTTATTAAATCAAGGTGAGCGTACCGAAGTTTACCGAAACAAAGTAGGCGACCCGCTTGTTGTTTACTACGGGTTTAAAACAGATGGCGTTTGGTTGTCTCAAGAGCAAATTACCAAATCAGGTTTGACTTCTAAATTATCTAGTGTTTTTGTTCCTGGCGGATTAAAAATAGTGGATGTAAACAAAGATGGTATCTTGGATAACTCAGATAGAACGGATATAGGTAATCCTTATCCAGATTTTAACTGGGGTATTACCAATACCTTTAAATTTGGTGGTTTTGATTTTAGCTTCTTAATGCAAGGTGTGCAGGGGGGTAAAATTATAAATGGTGATCCTAACTACAACGAGTCTAGAAGAACCATTACCACATACAATAAAAACAGATGGATAAGTCCTAATTATCCGGGTGATGGTAAAACGCCGTTTTCTACCAATGGATATAACTGGATGCTTACGGATTATGTAGTTGAAGACGCTTCTTATTTTTCATTACGCGAAGTTAACTTTGGGTATACTTTACCAAGTTCAGTGACCAAAAAATTCAAAGTAAGTTCTATGCGCTTTTATTTTACTGCACAGAACTTATTCTTCCAAACGGCTAACGGATATAGAGGCTTAAATCCAGAAGGAAGATTTAGTAACGGTCCTTATTCTTCTGTATTGATTGATGGATATCAAAGAGGGTCTTTCCCGATACCTCAAACTTTAACCGCTGGTATTGATATTAATTTTTAATAAAGAAAAAATCTTTTTATATGAAAAACGTAATAAAATTATTTGCTCTTGCCACGATATTTCTAAGCTCATGTAACAAAAACATTGAACTATATCCGCAGTCAAATATTACCACTGAAAACTTTTACAACAATGCAAGCGACATTCAAATTGCATTAAATGGATGTTACAATGCACTTAGGGAACCGCTTTTAAACGAGTGGAAACTTACAGAGCTAAGAAGCGACAATACGATCATGGGTAATGCAGGAAGTAAATCTGTGCCGAATAGAGATTTAAGTGATTTGGATTTATTTATTCCAAACACTTCTCACCAGGCGGTTTATAACTACTGGATTGCCAACTATTTTAATATTAGAAACTTAAATGTGATACTAAATAGTTTGAATGTAAACTACAGCGCTACCGCTGGTGCACTAGTTTCTGATTCATCAACTGTTAAAATCACAGCAGCGGAAAAAAGAGCTGCTGTTGCGGAAGCTGCTTTTATTAGAGCCTACCACTACTTTAATTTGGTTCGTTTGTATGGTGGTGTGTTTCTAATTCATGAGCCTGTTGGTCCGTTTGATGCAATTGCAATTAATAGATCTTCGGAAGCTGAAATTTATAAGCTAATCATTGCAGATTTGCAATATGCTGCCGCTAATGGTTCTGCAGTAAAATACGCGTCTATTCCTGTAACTAGTTTAGGTAAGGTAAATAGTTGGACAGCAAAAGCGCTACTTGCAAAAGTATATTTAACACTCAACAGAAAAGCTGATGCGGTTACATTATTAACTGATATTGTTGCCAATAGTGGGTATGGCTTAAATGCATCTTATGCAGATATTTTTGCTACCACGAATGAAATGAATAGAGAAGTTCTATTCGCCGTTCGTTACAAGGCAGGTGGTATTGGACAAGGTTCTCCATTTCCAAACTTTTTTGCGCCAGAGTTAAGTGGTACCGCAGTTATTAATGGTGATGGTTCTGGGTTTAATACACCTACTGCAGATCTTTTTGCAAAGTACGATGTACTTGATTTACGCAGAGATATGAGCATTGGATCTTATGGTACTGCAAAAATGTTGTATCCTAAAAAAATGATTTCACCGGTTTCTATTAAAGGTGATGGCGAAAGTGATTGGATTGTAATTAGGTACGCCGATGTATTATTAATGCTTGCCGAAGCGCAGGGTAACACTGCCGCTAGTTTGACATTAATCAACCAAACTAGAACAAGAGCAGGACTGCCAGCTTTAACTGCAACAACAGTTACTACAGATGCCATATTTGCTACTGAATTAGCTACCGAAAGAAGATTAGAATTTCCATTTGAAAATGTACGTTGGTTTGATTTGTTGCGTTATAAAACGACGCTTCCAACCCTCGATCCAGTGGTAAGTATGAAAAGCAATTTTAGTGCATTGTTTACGGCACATTATTCTAAATATCCTTCACCAGCTCCTAATTTGGTTACCATACAAGGTTATGTTACCAATGATAAATTATTACTTCCTATTCCACAGCGTGAAATAGACAATAATACTAAATTGGTGATACCTCAAAATCCAGGCTACTAAACAATATATCTCCCCTAACTAAATTTAGTTGGGGGAGATCATTAAACGAATTAAGCTTAATAGCGTCAAAGCATTTTATGACAAAAGCAATATTGACAAGTTTATTATGTTTAGTTTTTATAACTAGTGCAACTTGTCAAATTAGCTTTGCTGAAAAGGTTGCAAAGACTCTTTCTAAGCAAGTATTGATTGATGCCAATAAGGCATTAGACGAACTGCCAATAACTGTTACCGCTTATTCTTCCGAAAGATCTAAAGGAGGTAAGCACGATTTCTTTTCGGAAGGGGATTATTGGTGGCCAGATTCACTCCACCCCAATGGACCTTATATTCAACGGGACGGTTTAACCAATCCTCAAAATTTTACAGCACACCGCTTAGCCATGATTCGTTTTAGTAAAGCGGTTGGTAATTTAACTTCGGCATATATACTTACAAAAAACACCAAGTATAGTAATGCTGCTATGGGGCATCTTAAAGCTTGGTTGTTAGACACGGCCACTTTAATGAATCCGTCCCTTTTATATGGGCAAGCGATTACCCGAAAAGTTTCTGGTAGGGGTATCGGAATTATTGATATGATTCAAATGGTTGAAGTGGCGCAAAGTGTTTCTGTATTGGAAAAGGCGGATCTAATAAATAACAAAGATATCATTGAAATAAAAAACTGGTTCACTCAGTATTTAAGATGGGTAACTACGCATCCTTATGGAATTGATGAAAGAGAGGCAAAAAATAACCATGCTACCTGTTGGGTAATGCAGGTGGCAGTTTTTTCAAAATTAGTGGGAGATACAAATTTACTTCAATACTGTTCAAAACGTTTTAAACAAGTGTTGCTGCTTGGTCAGATGGCCCCTAATGGAAGTTTTCCATTAGAATTAAAAAGAACAAAGCCTTATGGGTATTCTTTATTTAATTTGGATGCAATGGTAACCCTGGCTCATGTGTTATCAACCCAAAAAGAAAATTTATTTGATTTTATAGGTACTGGAAATGTTAGCATAAAAAAGGGAATTGAATTTATGTTTCCTTTTATTGCAAATAAAGCAAGTTGGCCTTATGCAAAAGATGTGATGTACTTTGACGAATGGCCAGTAGCGCCTATTTCTTTGTTATTTGGTTCAAAAGCAACGAACAATGCAGGTTGGTTTGATACATGGAAAAAGTTGGAACATTTTCCAACAAATGAAGAAGTTATTAGAAATACACCCATTAGAAATCCACTCATCTGGATCAACAATTCATTAGAAAAAAATACTAAATAAATATACATGAAAAAGCATGCCCCACTATTTGTTTTACACCTTTTGCTATTTGCATTTATTTCAAGTGCGCAGGTAAAAAAACCAAACATTTTGTTTATTGCCGTTGATGATTTAAGGCCTGAGCTTGGAGCCTATGGCAATAAAATGGTTAAGACACCCAATATTGATAGACTTGCAAAAATGAGTACTGTTTTTGCAAGTAATTATTGTCAGCAAGCCGTTTGTGGACCTACACGTGCAAGTATTATGACAGGTATGCGTCCAGACTATACTAAAATTTGGGATTTAAAAACACAAATGCGGGATATGAATCCAGATATTGTAACACTTCCGCAGTATCTAATTTCACAAGGGTACAACACTCTTGGTGGCGGTAAAATTTACCATCCAAGTAGTGCCATTAAAAAAATTGATCCCGTTTCTTGGAACCTGCCTTACCTGGAGCAAAAAGCATCTGATTATGCAAATGGACTTGGTTTGCCTGCAAATAAGCAATATCAAAAGCCAGAAAACAAAGCATTGTTTGCTGTAAAAAAGGAAAGAGTAGCCAGAGACAATGATGATGAAGAGCCAACTACCATCAAGGGGCCTAGTTCAGAGTGTATTGATGTGCCAGATAATGCTTATGAAGATGGTGTTTTAGCACTTCAGGCAAAAGAACAATTGATTAAAATGGCAAAAGATACCAAGCCTTATTTTATGGCTGTTGGTTTTCATAAACCCCACTTACCATTTGTTGCGCCCAAAAAATATTGGGATTTATACAATAGAGAAGATATGCAGCTGGCTGCTTTTCGTGAGCATGCTAACAATGCGCCGGAACTTGCCTACCATAAATCTGGTGAATTAAGAAACTATATTGATATTCCAGCTTTTGCAACATTTAACCAGCCAGGTAACCATGTATACTTGAAAGAAGAAAAGCAAAAAGAACTCATTCATGGTTATATGGCGGCGGTATCTTACACCGATGCACAAATTGGTATATTATTAAACACATTGGATTCATTGGGTACTTTAAATAATACCATCATTGTATTATGGGGCGATCATGGATGGCATTTAGGTGACCATGATTTATGGGAAAAACATACCAATTTGGAAAATGCTACAAGAGCTCCACTAATAATTGCTGCACCAGGCTTAAAGGCTGGTAAGTCTGCCTCATTAAGTGAGCACGTAGATATTTTTCCTACCATTTGTGATTTAGCAAATGTTGGTGTACCAACTCAGCTTCAGGGTAAAAGTTTAAAGCCAATTATGCAAAATAATAAGGCTTCAGTTAAAGATTTTTCTGTTAGTCAATATCCTCGAAAATTGAGTAAAGAAGACATGAAAAAGTTTGGCACCGAATCCAACAAAATAATGGGTTATAGTATGCGTACAGAAAAGTACCGATATACTATTTGGGTAAATGATTTTACGACTGCTGATGTATTTAGCGACAAAAAAATCTATGCGCAAGAAATGTATGATTATAGCAAAGATCCGCTAGAAAAAGAAAATATATTTGCTGACAAGTCATATGTTAAAGTTGCACAAGATATGCATGAAAAAATGCTTTCATTTTTTGCATCTCAATTAAAAAAAATAAATTGATCTATTCAATAACTATCAAATGAAAAAACTTTTAGTCTTTGGTGTTTTGACAGTGTTTTTGCAGGTCGTTGCAATGGCTCAATCTGCAAATAAGCCAAATATTCTTTTTATTGCTGTAGATGATTTAAAGCCAATAATAGGGGCCTATGGTAATACCTTTATTAAAACGCCTAATTTAGATAGGTTAGCTAGTAGAGGCACCACTTTTTTAAATAATTATTGCCAACAAGCTGTTTGTGGACCTACGCGTGCAAGTATTATTACGGGTATGCGTCCTGATTATACTAAAATCTGGGATCTCAAAACACAGATTCGTGCCGTAAGCCCAGATATTGTTACAATGCCTCAATATTTGATTACGCAGGGGTATTCGACACAAGGGATTGGAAAGGTTTTTGATCCCCGAAATGTTGATGCAAATTTGGATAAGCAATCATGGAGTGTACCGTATCATAAAACTGACAAAAAATATTATGTGCCTGGCATGGGCGAGCCCGCTGAAGGTCGTTACCAAGATCCTGAAACAAAATTAGCCGTAGAAAAAGTGATTAATGAAGCGCTTGCTTCGGGAAAAACAAAAGCCCAGGCCAATGAAGAAGCTGGTATTAAAGTTAAGCCTGCAACCGAAGGAATAGATGTACCCGATAATGCTTATACAGATGGCGCTAATATTTTGCAAGCAAAAGATATTTTAGCGCAGTTAAGCAAATCGGATCAGCCATTTTTCTTTGCAGTAGGAATTGCAAAGCCGCATTTGCCTTTTGTGGCACCCAAAAAATATTGGAATTTATACAAAAGAGAGGATATTGTTGTGGCGCCCTTTCAGGATAAAATAACAAATTCGGTAGACGTTTCTTATCACACTGCTGGTGAGCTAAGGGCCTACACCGATATGCCAGCAGATATTGCGGCGACCCCTCAAAAAGATTTTGGTCTTACACTCTCTGCTGATAAGCAAAAAGAACTTATACACGGCTATTATGCAGCCATTTCCTATACCGATGCACTCGTAGGTAAACTACTGGATGCTTTGGATTCATTGGAACTTTCAAAAAATACCATTGTGGTATTGTGGGGTGATCATGGATGGCATTTAGGAGACCATAATTTGTGGTGTAAGCATAGTAATTTTGAAGAAGCTACACACGCGCCATTGTTTATTAGTGGGCCTGGTATCAAAAGCAATAGAACAAAATCTTTTTCTGAGCACGTAGATGTTTTTCCAACCATCTGTGATTTAGCTGGAGTGCCTATTCCTGCTCAATTGCAAGGTAAAAGTTTAAAACCTGTAATGATAAATCCAGAGTCTGCAGTAAAAGAATATGCTGTTAGTCAATACCCTAGAAGTAGTGCTGCCGAAGAAAATAATAGGTTGGGTTATGCCGATGCAAATGTGATGGGCTATTCTATTAGAGATAAACAATACCGGTATACCATTTGGATGCGAAACAGTTTTAGATCTACAATGCCATTTAATCCGGCATCGGTAATTGGGGATGAATTGTATGATTACAAAGCAGACCCCTTAGAAAAACGCAATGCAGCAAAAGATAAAAACTACGAGGAAATTACTGCTAAGTATAAAAAAGAGATGCTTCGTTATTTCGAATCTCAATTAAAAAAATAAAAAATGAAATTAAAAACTTTATTATTGGCGTTGCTTGTTTGTAATACAGCAATTTTTTCCCAAACTAAAAAGCCAAACATTATTTATATTCTAGCCGATGATTTAGGTATAGATGGCGTGAGCTGTTATGGTGCAGATTTATTTAAAACACCTGTAATTGATAAGCTGGCCTCAACAGGAATCAGGTATACCAATGGCTATACAGCGCCTCTTTGTGGACCCTCTAGAGCCTTAATTTTAACGGGCAGGTATGCATTTAGAACGGGTGCTGTAAATCAGGACATGACAGGTCAAATGAAGCCTTCTGTAGAAACCATGATGCCAACAATATTAAAACAGTCGGGCTATACGAGTTCGATGGTTGGTAAATGGGGACAGTTACCTTTAGGACCTGCCGAATTTGGCTTTGATGATTACCTCCGTTTTTTTGGAAGTGGGGTTTACGTAAGCAAAGAAGAGAAGAAACAAAAATATGTATTAAATGGTCAGGAATCTGTCTTAAAAGACAAAGAGTACATGCCTGATTTAATGCATACCCACATAGAAAACTTTTTGTCAAAGCATACCAAAGATCCTTTTTATTTATATTATTCCATGGTTCATGTACATGGCGAAATAATGCTAACTCCAGATTCTAAACCTGGAACAACAGATTTTAAAGAGCTGTACACTGATAACATCAATTACATGGACAAGCTAGTTGGCAAACTCTTACGCACTTTAGATAGTTTAAAAATTAGAGACAATACCATTATTGTTTTCATGGGAGACAATGGTACCGCAGGCCAAGCAGCAAATATTGGTACTGTTAATGGCAAAAAGCTTGTTGGTAAAAAAGGTACAATGACAGAAGGTGGAAGTTTGGTTCCATTGATTGTGAATTGGCCAAACGCAATTAAAAAAGGTATTGTTTCCAAAGATTTAATTGATGCCACCGATTTTATACCAACTTTTGCGGAACTAGCAGAAGCCCCACTTCCTACCAAGAACATTTTGGATGGTAAAAGCTTTGCTTACCAATTAAAAGGCGCTAAAGGTGCCCCAAGGGATTGGATATTTACCGAACTTGGCAATGATTGGTATGTAAGATCTTCAAATTGGAAATTAAATAGAGCAGGAAATTTATTTGATATGCGCAATGCACCATTTGAAGAAAAAGAAGTGGCTGTAGACGATACGAATAAGGCAGAAAAAGATAAATTACAAAAAATACTAGATGGGTTAAATCCGGCTGCTGGCTATTTAGATAATGGAGATGGAAGTGGCAGACACGCGAATAAGGTAAAAGTAAAAAAAGCAGGAAAAAATTAAATCAATAAACATATGAAAAGGGTAACGTTCGTCGGATTCGTAATTACTTGTTTTTGCACAGGTGTATTTGCGCAAACAACACCCGTTGTTACCCCCACAGTAACGGACTCTTCTAAATTCAATGTAGTTCCATTGCCAGATGGTTTTACGGCGCAATTAAATGTCGTGTATGCGAAAGTAAATGATTGGGACGGTCGTATGGATGTTTACTTGCCGCCTGCAGTGGGTGAACCTACGCCAGTAATTATTAATATTCATGGCGGTGGATGGAACCATGGTGCTAAAGAAGAGCAGGGTGGATTTGCTCCATATTTTAAAGCAGGATTTGCAGTTGCAAATATTGAATACAGGTTAACCAGCCAGGCAACTGCTCCTGCAGCGATTGAGGATACGCGTTGTGCACTTATTTATTTAATAAAAAATGCAAAAGCACTTCATCTGGATCCTAATAAAATAATTATTATGGGCGGCTCTGCAGGAGGGCACCTCGCTTTAATGGGTGGCCTTCTTCAAAACAACCACCTATTTGATAGCAATTGTAGCGGAGTAGAAAATGTGAAAGTGGCTGCCATCATTGACAAATACGGTATTGCCGATGTAAATGATTGGGCATATGGTCCTTACATAAAAAGTAAATCTGCCACCAATTGGTTGGGTGCAAAAAAAGAGGATCAAGAATTTATTAAATCAGTTTCCCCTATTCATTGGGTTAAAAAAACAAGTCCGCCCGTATTTATTGTTCATGGCGATGCAGATCCTACCGTTCCTTACCAAGAGTCTGTTGCACTTCATGCAGCGCTGGTAGCAGCTGGCGTTAAAACCGAATTTATTACCATCCCGGGAGGCCTTCATGGAAAATTTGATAAAGACCAAAATGCAATGCTTAATACCGCTATCTTTAAGTTTATTGAAAGTTTAGAGGCATTTAAAAAGTAATTGGTTTTATGAAATTAAAAGGCTTGCGTTGGTGGATTTTAAGTTTGATAGGGCTAGCCACTGTTGTTAATTACATAGACCGTAATGCGCTTGCCATCATGTGGCCTGGAATTGCTTCAGAATTGCAAATGAATAAATCGGAGTATGCTTTTATAGTAAGTTGTTTTACGATTGCATACGCTATAAGTCAGGCTTTGAGTGGTAAATTATTTGATGCGATAGGTACAAGACTTGGTTTTGTTGTTTCAATTGTAGTATGGAGTATTTCTGCCGCTTTTCATGCCGCCGCAAGGGGCATCATGAGTTTTTCAATTTTTAGGGCATTATTAGGTTTAGGCGAAGCAGGCAACTGGCCTGGTGCAGCAAAAAGTAATGCCGAATGGTTTCCGGTAAAAGAACGCGCACTCGCACAAGGAATTTTTAATGCAGGCGCTTCTATTGGTAGTATTATTTCTGCACCACTCATTGCTTTTTTATATGGGTTTATTGGATGGAAAGCCACATTTATTTTAATTGGACTGCTTGGTTTATTATGGATTATTCCTTGGTTATGGATCAATAAAAAAACGCCAGATGCGCACCCTTGGTTAACCGAACAGGAGCGTCAATATATTTTAGATGGTCAACAAGCAAGTGATCCTTCAGACAAGGGACTTTCATTTAAGCAAGTGTTGCAATTGAGACAAAGCTGGAGTATTTTATTGTCTCGCTTTTTACTCGATCCTATCTGGTGGCTTTTTGTTATTTGGCTGCCACTTTATTTATCTGATAAATTTCATTTTGATATTAAAGCCATTGGTGCATTTGCTTGGTTCCCTTATGTAGGTGCCATGATTGGAGGTATTGGTGGAGGTTGGTTGTCTAGTCAATTTCTAAATAAGGGTTGGACGGTTACCAAAACAAGAAAATTTAATATACTACTTGGTGGTTTATTTATGTTCCCATCATTACTTACTATTATCGTACTCAACAATCCATCTTACGCCATGGTTGCTATCTTTTTTGCGCTCTTTGGATTTCAAATTATTATTGGTACCATTCAAACCATGCCTTCCGATTATTTATCTGGAAAAGCGGTGGGCACCCTGTCTGGACTTGGCGGCTTTGCAGCAAATATGGGCGTGCTCGCTACTACCTGGATGGTTCCAGCACTTACTAAAACTTCTTATACGCCCTTTTTTATATTAGCGGCTGCATTGGTGCCACTTGGCATTGCAGTTTTATTTATCTTCAGTGGAAAAATCGAAAAAATTAAAATCTGATGCCATTAAAATATTTTTTAACCATCGTTTTTATGGCAGCCACTACCGTGCTTTTTGCGCAAAAAGAATTTTCTATTTACGAAGGTCCGGTGCCAAATGCACTTCCATGTAATAAAGAAGAAGAGGTCAGTAAAAATGCCACTGGCAAAACTATTATTGCAAATGTTACGAGTCCAACCGTCACGGTATTTAATCCTGCAAAGCAAGATGCCAATAAAACAGCAATCATTGTATGTCCTGGGGGTGGTTATTCGAGACTCGCTTCTGGACACGAAGGAAATGAAGTGGCGGAAGCGTTTAATAAAATAGGTGTTACGGTATTTGTATTAAAGTACCGATTGCCTTTTGATAGTTGCATGACCAATAAAGAAATTGTACCACTACAAGATTTGCAGCAAACGATAAAACTTGTTAGAGACCGTGCGGCAGCTTTTGATATCAATCCTGCTATGCTTGGGGTGATTGGATTTTCGGCAGGTGGACACTTGGCAAGTACAGGTATCACAAAATTTTCTGAATCTTATATCGAAAATACGAGCATTACTAATTTAAGACCTGATTTTGCTATATTAGTATATCCTGTTATTAGTATGGATTCGGCCATATGCCATAAAGGCTCAAGAGATAATTTGCTCGGGAAAAAAGCAAAAGCTGCAAAGCTTAATTTGTTTTCATCGGACCTGCAAATAACTGCTCAAACGCCCCCTACTTTTTTGGTGCACGTTTCTGATGACAAATTAGTTCCTGTAGAAAATAGTATTCGGTTTTATCAAGCACTTGTTAAAAATAAGGTAAACGCAGAAATGCATGTTTATCAAAATGGAGGTCATGGATTTGGACTTCATAATGCATCCACCAACGATGCTTGGTTTGAAAGAGCAACCTCTTGGATGCGCGTCAATAAATTTATTGCAGGCAACTAGATCGGTTTTCCTCTTTTTTTGTAATCCAAAGTACTCCGTCTTGCCAGGCATGGTAAGGCCTTGTTTGTGTATGATTTATTTCCTGAATACTAACAGGGTTTGCGTTTTTCATAATTCGGGGGTATTTATGGGTAAAATTAGCTAATAACTGTCTTTATAGTGTTGGCTTACTTTTATATCTTTAAGCACATTAAGATTTTTGCCATGTCACAATCCAATTCAAGACGTAAGTTTTTACGCAGTACCGCTGCAATAGCTGCGGGTGTAACAATTATTCCAAGACATGTTTTAGGAAGAGGCTTTATTGCGCCAAGTGATCAATTAACCAAAGGGATCATTGGTGTAGGCGGTATGGGAAGAGGCCATATTGGCCTTGCAGGTACCAAGGTTGTTGCGCTTTGTGATGTTGATCAAACGCATTTAGCAGCAGCATCTAAAATAGTAGGCGGCGGTGTAAAAACTTTTTCAGACTATCATGAACTCATTGCCATGCAAGAAGTTGATATTGTGCATATTGCTACGCCACCGCATTGGCATGGAATCATGTCTATTGAAGCGGCTAAAGCAGGTAAAGATATTTGGTGTGAAAAACCAATGACCCGCACCATTGGTGAAGGCAAGCGTGTGGTGGAAGCGGTAAAACAGCATGGCCGTATGTTTAGGCTTAATACTTGGTTTAGATTTCAAGATGAGTTTTATGGCATGAAAACATCTGTTAGGCCCATTAAAAAATTAGTAGAGTCGGGTATGCTTGGTTGGCCACTAACAGTAACAGTTAGTAAACACACAGGGTTTGATTGGAAATTTTATTGGATTGGGAAAACAGGGCTTGAAGCGCAGCCAGTTCCTGCAACACTCGATTATGACAGATGGTTAGGACCTGCACCATACAAACCATATAACGCGCACCGTGTGCACGGAACATTTAGAGGTTATTGGGATTATGATGGTGGTGGACTTGGCGATATGGGGCAACATTATTTAGACCCTATTCAATATTTTTTAGGCAAAGACCATACCAGTCCAGTAAAAGTAGAAGTTGATGCCGATCAGCAACACCCTGATGCTTGTGGCACGTTTCGAAAAATAGTGTATACCTATGCCGATGGTTGTAAAATTATTTTAGATGGAGAAGCCAAAGACGAATCGGTAGCTTACATAGAAGGACCGGAAGGCAAATTATTTGCTGGCTTTAAATCTACCATTCCAAACCTAAAAGAAAAGCTAGCACTATTACCAGATCCTGCACCACAGGTTACAGATTTTTTAGAATCGGTAAAATACAGAACACCTTTTGCGCTGAATGAATCCAATGGACATAGGTCTTGCACGATTATTAACCTGGGTAAAATTGCACTTCAATTAGGACGAACATTAAATTTTGATCCAGAAGCACAAGTATTTATTAATGATGATGAGGCCAATAAAATGATCAACCCACCAATGCGTGCACCCTTTGGTATCTAGTTTAGTAATTGATAAATTTATCGACATGAAAAAAATAATTATAGCTTTTATTGTAGCAGCCATTTTTATAGCTAGTGCTAGCAATTTATTTGCACAAAGTGATGCAGCTTCTGTTGGGTCAACTGTAACAAAAATGCAAGCATGGAATGGCGCAGCTTGGGAAAACTTTTTTAATACCTTTAACAATACGGATGCCGGTGCCAATGCGCCACATGTAAAAGCAATGTATGCGTTAGATGCCTATTTGCATGCAGCATCACTAGATAAATCATTAAAAAATAAAGCGGTTACCATTGTTGTTAATGGGCTAACACAACTTAAAAATATTCAAGAAAAAAATATTTTAGTGCGTTCTTATTTATTAGAGCGACTCGGTTATTTGGGATCTGACAAAGCAGTAAATACACTTTCTAGCTATATTGAGCTGCCTGGTTACACAGACGTGGCAACCATGTCACTCACTACCATTGGTTCAAAAAAATCATTAGCTGCACTTGAAACTGCACTGGTAAATGCTTCAGCAGCGACAAAGCCTGCTATTGAGGCGGCCATCAAACACTCCAAAAGTGTTTTACCTTTTATACAGGCAGTTGCATTAACGCCAGCTAAAGCAGTTCTTCCAGCCCAACGATTACTCGATTTACAAGACCAAATGGAAATTGCAAAAAGCCCCACCGCTCAAAAAGAAATTATTATTGAAGCCGGCAAAGTAAATAAACTAGGTGCGCTCATGTTTGCTGCTAAATTTTTAGAAACTACGGCGCTACAGTCTGATGCAGCGATTGTTGTATCTAAACTGGCACTTGCTAATCCCGATTTTAAAGGTCCCATGGTAAGACCTGTTTTACAAAGAGCGCTTGCTTTATTGCGCGGTGAGGATAGTGCTATTTTGGCTAGCAAATTGGCGTATCACATTAAGGCCATGCCATACGACTATGGTTTCGAAAATATATTTAACGGTAAAGATTTAACGGGCTGGAAAGGTCTTGTTGCAAATCCTATTGCACGCTCAAAAATGAGTGCACAACAATTAATGGAAGCGGGGGCAAAAGCGGATGCAACCATAAAATCAGATTGGGTTGTAAAAGATGGCCTACTTGTATTTACCGGCCATGGCGATAATTTATGTACCCAAAAACAATACGGTGATTTTGAACTTTTTGTGGATTGGAAAATCACCGAAAAAGGCGATGCTGGTATTTACTTACGTGGGACACCACAGGTTCAAATTTGGGATACTAGTAGACGTGAAGTGGGCGCGCAAGTTGGTTCTGGTGGACTTTATAACAATCAAAAAAACCAGCGTAATCCATTAGCAGTTGCTGACAATAAAATAGGTAGTTGGAATACGTTTCATATTATTATGCGTGGCGCAGTGGTAACTGTTTATTTAAACGGTGTACTTGTAACAGATAAAGTTGTGTTAGAAAATTATTGGGACCGCACACTTCCAATTTTTGTAAAAGAGCAAATTGAACTGCAGGCACACGGCACTTATGTTGCCTACCGAAATATTTATATTAGAGAGCTTCCTAGCAATTTGCCAAATGCCTTGTCAGATTTTGAAAAACAACAAGGTTTTAAATTGTTATTTGACGGCACAAACCTAGATCAGTGGGTAGGTAATAAGGCTGGCTATCTATTGCAAGATGGCGCCATTGTAGTAAATCCAAAAAGCACAGGCGGCGGTAATTTGTATACCAAAGACGAATATTCCGATTTTGAATACCGTTTTGAGTTTCAGTTAACCCCTGGTGCTAATAATGGATTGGGGATTAGAACGCCATTGGAGGGTGACGCCGCTTACGTGGGTATGGAGCTTCAAATACTAGACAATGATGCCGAAATCTACAAGAATTTAAAGCCTTATCAATACCACGGCTCAATTTATGGTGTTATGCCGGCTAGAAGGGGCTATTTAAGGCCAATTGGTGAGTGGAATGAAGAAGTTGTTGTTGTAAAAGGCACACGCGTTAAAGTCATATTAAATGGCGAAACCATTACGGATGCTGATACTAAGGAGGCTTCAACAAGCGGCACCATGGATCATAACGAGCACCCCGGATTGAAGCGAACTTCAGGTCATATTGGCTTTTTAGGCCATGGCGATGTGGTTCGATTTAGGAATATACGGGTGCTTCCTCTATAATTCCCATCCTATTAATCTTAATATTTTATTATGAAAAAAGCGGCGCTTCTGTTATTGATACTAACTTATTCTTTGGTTGGATTTACTCAATCTAGACAAGACTCTGAAGTGATTTCGACTGTGGAGAAATTACGTCTAGCTATGATAAGTGGGATAAAAGAAGATTTAGAATCTGTTGTACATGATAGCCTAAGCTATGGGCATAGTAATGGAACCATAGAAGGTAAGTATGAATTTGTAGAAAAAATCGTTTCAGGTAAATCGGATTTTGTATCTATTGAATTTTACGGTCAAACCATATCTGTGCAAAAAAACATTGCGTTAGTTAGGCATAGTTTAATTGCAAATATTAACGATGGCGGTAAGCCTAGCGAAATAAAATTGAAAATTTTATTGGTTTTTACAAAGACTGGAAAAGATTGGAAACTTTTAGCACGCCAAGCTGTAAAGCTTATTTAATTTTTGAGACTAAATTGATAGATTATACAGGGTCTGCTACTTTCTAAAGAAACTATGAAGTATTTATTTTTATTATCATTTGCGCTAATCATAAATATGCATCTTGCCTATGCGCAAACTAAATCTTTGGCTGCTGAGGTTGCAGCAACTGCTATGGCTACTTTATGGAAAGTGCCAGTTGGTGCAGATACTGCTAAGCCTACCAAGTGGACGTATGATCAAAGCTTTGGATTACTTGGCATTGAGCGCTTGTGGATACAAACCGCCAATCCCGCCTATTTTTCTTACCTCCAAAATAGCATCAATTATTTTATTTCCGAAAACGGTGATATCAAATTTCATAAAGTGCAGGATTATGATATTGATAATATTTTACTCGGGAGAATTTTATTGTCACTTTATAATGTAACTGGTCAGGTAAAATATTACAAAGCAGCATCATTATTAAGAGATCAATTAAAAGCACAGTTGCGCAAAAATGAAGGCATACTTTATATGGGTGAGCCTTTTTATGCCGCTTATGCAAAACAATTTCACGAGCCCGAAGCTTTTGATGATATCGCTAATCGATTTATTGGGATGGAACAGCATGCAAGAGATGCTAAAACAGGTTTGTATGAAATGGCACTTGTAGATGTGCTTGAAAATTTTCCGGTTGCACATCCAAAGCGTGATACACTGGTATCCATTTTTAAAAGACGTGTAGATGCTATTAAAAAAGTACAGGTTTCCGCAAGTGCGATGTTTGTTTATGCCAATGCTAAAGCGGTGCGTTTAGGTTTTTTACCTGCTAGTTATTTGGCGGTTTCAAAAAAAGGATATGATGGTATTTTAAAACAGTTTATTGATACCAGCAAAGAGGGCTATGCCAATTTGAAAGGAACCCTAAGTGGGGACCCCAATGGAGTAGGTGTATTTATACTAGCTGCTACTGAAATGGAGTGGCATCTGCTGCCAAAACCTGGTA
This sequence comes from Sediminibacterium ginsengisoli, assembly GCA_945901845.1. Classification (GTDB taxonomy): domain Bacteria; phylum Bacteroidota; class Bacteroidia; order Chitinophagales; family Chitinophagaceae; genus Sediminibacterium; species Sediminibacterium ginsengisoli_A. Next base: position 90,556 of record CAMDLR010000003.1, read on the forward strand.
AGAATAAAGTTTTTTTGTTGGACGATTATTACAATGCAGAAAAGAAAAAAGACATTAAAGGTGTTGAATATGCCTACCATTATAAGTGGCCTGAAATGTATAACAATGGGTTTTCTTTTTTAGGAAATATAATAACTTCTAATGGATTACAAACTAAAACATTGTCGCAAGCACCAACAGCTGGCAATTTAAAAAATGCTTCTATATATATGATTGTTGATGCGGATAATATAGCAGACAATCCTACCCCAAATTACATGAATGATAGAGACGCCCAGGAGATTTATAATTGGGTAAAAGCAGGAGGTGTATTGGTTTTATTTCATAATGATAAACCCAACGCCGATTTTACTGCTATTAATAAATTATCTGATTTATTTGGTATTCATTTTAATGAGGATACTCATAATAAAGTAGTTGGAACAAATTATGTAGGCGGGAAAATTGATGTACCTGCGGGGCATCAAATCTTTAAAAATGTTCAAACTATTTATCAAAAAGAAGTTTGTTCCATAACTGCTAAGTCGCCTGCTAAATCATTACTAACAAAAGGAGATTTGGTTGTTTTTGCAACTGCTAAAATTGGTAAGGGTACCGTTTTTGCAACCGGTGATCCTTGGCTTTACAATGAATACACAGATGGTCGAATGCTCCCGGCTATATATCAAAATGCTGAGGCAGCAAAAGGTTTAGTAAAATGGTTGATATCTCAAATCCCAGTTAAAAAATAATGAATTTTAAAGCAGCATAGTTGGCGCTATGACAACAATAAATGATGTTAAATAGAAAAATATATACGACTGTTACCAACCAAAATGTAGATGCATTATTTGCGCTACCTGAAAAAGTGTTGCAGTTTGGAACTGGCGTGTTGCTTCGCGGCTTGCCTGATTATTTCATTGACAAAGCAAATAAACAGGGTTTATTTAATGGAAGAATTGTAGTTGTAAAATCTACAGATCAGGGAAACACGGATGCCTATGGTGCGCAAGATGGATTATATACGATACTTGAAAAAGGCATTGAAAATGGATTGCCCATAGAGCGCACCACAATTAATGCTTCTATTAGTAGGGTTATTTCTGCAAAATCACAATGGGATGAAGTATTAATTTGCGCAGCTAGTAAGGATATTCAGGTAATTATTTCAAATACCACCGAAGTTGGCATTTCACTTGTTCCCTCGGATGCTACAGCTTTATTTCCAGAATCATTTCCGGGTAAACTACTTCATTTTTTAATAGAACGTTACCGTATTTTTAATGGCTCGCAAGATTCAGGGTTGGTAATTATTCCAACCGAGCTCATTAGTGATAATGGCATTAAACTAAAAGAAATTGTAATAGAATTAGCACGATTAAAAGGGCTTGATGCCTCATTTATAGAGTGGGTAAAAAATGACAATGATTTTTGTAGTTCATTGGTTGATTGTATTGTGCCAGGTAAATTGCCTGCATCTGAAGTAGCAACATTCGAACAAAAAGCAGGCTACGTTGATGCCCTAGCTATTATGTCTGAACCTTACCGCTTGTGGGCGATAGAAACTGCCAGTGAAAAAACCGCATCAATACTATCTTTTGCAGCCGCAGATGCTAGGGTGATTTTAGCCCCTAGCATTAATAAGTACAAAGAAATTAAATTAAGGCTTTTAAATGCTACGCACTCTTTGTGTTGTGGGGTGGCTTATTTAAGTGGGTTTTTAACAGTTAAAGAGGCACTAAATGACAATCAATTTAGATCATATATCTCTGAAATGTTATTAGGAGAAATTGTACCACTCGTAGCTGATGGCGAAATTTCGTTAGAAGAAGCGCGTAGTTTTGCAATGCAGGTGATTGACCGTTTTTCGAACCAGAGTATTGAGCATTTGTGGTTAAACATTTCTCTACAATACACGTCTAAAATGCAAATGAGGGTTGTGCCATTAGTTGAAAAGTATTTACAGCAGAATGGTAGAGCGCCTAAACGTATGTCTTTTGGTTTTGCTGGTTTTTTAGTATTTATGAAATCTAGAGAAATGGAGCCTCGAAAATATATGGGAGCCTATGCTGGTTCATTATATGAAATTAAAGACGACAAAGCCGCAGAAATGTCTACTGCTTGGGCGTCTAAAAATACATTTGTAGCATCGGACGTTTTTAACGAACAGGTATTTGATTATGTGGATGCAATTGAAGCTAGTTCTGTAAAAGATGTTTTGGCGTTGATAGTATAATTAAAATTTGAAAGAGATGGGTAAGTTATTTATGGGTGAAGATTTTTTGTTGCAAACAAAAACAGCGGAGTTATTATACAATGAGTACGCTAAACAAATGCCAATTATCGATTACCATTGTCATTTGTCACCACAGCAAATTGCTGAAGATATTAAATTTGAAAATTTAACCCAGGGATGGCTCTACGGCGATCATTACAAGTGGAGAGCGATGCGTACAAGTGGTGTTGATGAATCTTATTGCACGGGTGGTAAATCCGATTATGAAAAATTTGAAAAGTGGGCAGCTACTGTTCCTTATACCATGCGAAACCCGCTGTATCATTGGACGCATTTGGAATTAAAAAGATATTTTGGCATCCATGAAATCCTAGATCCAAGTTCTGCAATGTCTATTTACAAAAATGCAAGTGCACAAATTCAAACAGATTCTTTTAGTATCAAAAACTTGATTCGTAAAATGAATGTGAAAGTCATTTGTACAACAGATGATCCAATTGATTCTTTAGAATACCATAAAAGGCTTTCGGAGAGTGATTTTGAGGTAAAAATTAAGCCCGCCTTTAGACCTGATAAAGCCATGGAAGTTGCTAGCGCTGCTACCTTTATTGCTTATGTAAAAAAATTAGAGTCTGTAACCAATTTATCTGTTTCTTCATTTAAAGATTATTTATTTGCACTTCAAAACCGCCACGACTTTTTTGCTTCAATGGGATGCGCTGTTAGTGATCATGGACTAGAAGAGATTTATGTAGAAGATTTTACAGGTCAGGAAATTGAATCGATTTTTACAAAAGTATACGGCGGTAAAGATCTAAGCCTTATTGAGCAGCGTAAGTTTAAAAGCTGCATGTTACTTCACTTTGCAGCATGGGATTGGGAAAAAGGATGGGTGCAACAATATCATTTAGGGGCACTGCGTAATAACAATTCACGTATGCTTTCTAAACTAGGTCCGGATACAGGATGGGATAGTATTGGTGATTTTTCTCAAGCAGCAGCACTTTCTAAATTTTTAAATAAGCTGGATAGTGAAGATAAGTTGGCTAAAACAATCATCTATAATTTAAATCCTGCCGACAATGAACTCATGGCGTCTATGATTGGTAATTTTAATGATGGATCGGTAGCTGGTAAAATACAGTTTGGTAGTGGTTGGTGGTTTTTAGACCAAAAAGATGGTATTATAAAACAATTGAATGCATTAAGCAATATGGGTCTTGTGAGTAGGTTTGTGGGTATGCTTACCGATTCGAGAAGTTTTTTATCATTTCCTAGGCACGAATATTTTAGACGCATATTGTGTAATTTATTTGGAGATGAAATTGAAAACGGTGAATTACCAAACGATACAAAGTGGGTAGGTCAAATTATCCAAGACATTTGTTACAACAACGCCAATGATTATTTTGGGTGGAAAGACAAATAATCTACTTTTTTATTTCATTTCATATTATCTTGTAATTCAAACGGGTATGTCATTTGTATGAAAAAAGTATTTTGTTTTGGTGAGATTTTGCTTCGTATGTCGCCCGTATTAGACCAGGCTTGGATTAATAACGCTACTATGCCTGTTCATATTGGTGGCGCAGAACTCAATGTGGCAAAGGCGTTGGCCGGATGGCAACAACCAGTTACGTACATGTCTGCAATGCCAGACAATTATTTGTCCAAAGAAATTACAGCTTCGATTGCCGCTTGCAATATAGGTGTAGATGCCATGCAGTTTTGCGGAGACAGAATGGGTATTTATTTTTTACCACAAGGTGCCGATTTAAAAAATGCAGGTGTTATTTATGACCGTGCACATGCTTCATTTTCAACTGCTTTATTCCCGGGAAAAATAAATTGGGATACTTTACTCGAAGGTTCTGATTGGTTTCATTTTAGTGCAATTAGTCCTGCATTAAATGAACAGGCTGCAGCTGTATGTTTAGATGCATTAAAGGCTGCAAAACGATTAGGCCTTACTATTTCTGTCGATTTAAACTACCGTGCTAAACTCTGGAAATATGGCAAACAACCTGCACAAGTGATGCCAGAACTGGTGTCTTATGCAGACCTTATCATGGGTAATATTTGGAGTACTAGAGACCTAATGGGCATCGAGGTACCCAAAGGTGCAGAAACAGCAGTCACTAAAGAGGAGTTTGCTGCATGTGCAAAAGAAACGGCTGCTATATTATTTACGCAAAATCCAAATTGTAAAGTTGTAGCTAACACTTTTAGGTTTACCCCCGATGGTGCTGGTGTAAATTATTATGCTACGCTTGATACAATCAGCGAACAAGCGGTATCATTTAGCTTTGAGGCTAGTTCGGTGGTAGACAAAGTGGGGAGTGGAGATTGTTTTATGGCGGGCCTTATTTATGGTATCCATAATGGGCATGATCACACCGAAACGATAAATTATGCCGCTTCGGCAGCTTTTGGTAAATTGCAAGAGCTCGGTGATAGCACCAAGCAAACAATTGAGCAAATTAAATCAAGGTATTAAATGGAAAGAGAAGCGCTTCTTGTCAATCAAATAAAAGCAGAAGGCATATTGCCTTTGTATTATCATGATGATGTTACGGTATGCGAAGGGGTACTTCGTGCATTATATAATGGTGGTGTTAGGAGTGTTGAGTTTACCAATAGAGGTCCACAAGCACTTGCTAATTTTACGCATTTAGTTTCCTTAAAATCAACAATGCCTGGTTTGATACTTGGTATTGGTACCATTAAAACGCCACAAGATGCAACTGCATTTATTGAAGCTGGTGCCGATTTTTTAATTAGCCCTTGTTTTGATGCGAGTGTTGCAGATGTTGCTTACATGCACAAAGTTTTATGGATCCCAGGTTGTATGACTCCTACCGAAATTCATGTAGCACAAAAATCGGGTGCGACACTTATAAAACTTTTTCCTGGCAATGTATTGGGTCCTGGTTTTGTAGATGCTATTAAAACTTTATTTACTGGCGTTGATTTTTTAGTAACGGGTGGTGTAGAACCTACAGCGCAAAATATTGGGACCTGGTTTAAAGCAGGTGTGGCAGGTGTGGGGCTTGGTAGTAAGCTTATCACGAAAGAAGTGCTTACCAATAAAAATTTTGAACAATTAGAAGCGCAAACAAAAGAATTGCTAGCGCTTGTTAAAACTATAAGATAATTACGATTTAAAGCATTACTATATGGAACAAAATATTGGACGTTACCGCTGGACTATTTGTAGCCTGGTATTTTTTGCTACTACTATTAACTATTTAGATAGAGCGGTCATTAGTTTATTGAAATCTACCTTAACTACTGAGCTTAAGTGGGATGACGCTGATTATACAAATGTAGAAATCGCATTTAAGGTTTCCTATGCGATAGGTTTATTGTTGGCCGGAAGATTTATTGATACAGTGGGCACTAAAAAAGGATATGCTTTGGCTACTGGACTTTGGAGCGTTGCTGCTGTTTTGCATGCCGCTGCTAAAAGTGTATTTGGATTTTCGGTGGCACGTGCTGCCCTTGGCGTTACCGAAGCTGGTAATTTCCCGGCCGCTATTAAAACAGTAGCAGAATGGTTTCCACGTAAAGAGCGTGCTTTTGCAACAGGTCTGTTTAATTCGGGTGCAAATATTGGTGCTATTATTGCGCCCTTAACTGTTCCATTTATTGCAGCAGCTTATGGCTGGCAGTGGGCATTTATCGCCACTGGTTTACTAGGATTTATTTGGTTGTTTTTTTGGAATAAGCATTATTATAAACCATCGGAACATCCTAAATTATCACCTGCCGAGCTTGCCTATATTAATAGCGACGCAGATGCTATTGCAGAAGGAGATGCACTGAACACAAAATCTTTTAGCTGGGTCGCATTGTTAAAATACAAACAAACATGGGCATTTGCTTTAGGTAAATTGTTAACCGACCCAATCTGGTGGTTTTATCTTTTCTGGTTACCTGATTTTTTAGAAAGCCAATACCATATTAAAGGAACTGCCATTGCGCTTCCGGTTGCTGCAGTATATACCATGTCTGCAGTGGGTAGTATTTTTGGTGGCTGGCTTCCCATGTATTTAATTAAAAATAATTGGGCTGTATTTAAAGCACGTAAGTCTTCTATGTTACTATATGCGTTTTTAGTATTGCCTATTTTGTTTGCGCAAGTATTAGGCGGTATGAATATGTGGTTGGCTGTATTTGTAATTGGAATAGCAGCTGCGGCGCATCAGGCATGGAGTGCTAATATATTCACAACAGTTAGTGATATGTTTCCAAAGCGTGCGGTAGGCTCTGTAACAGGCATTGGTGGCATGTTTGGGGCTATTGGAGGTATTTTACTTTCTATGGCCGTACAAAAGAATTTATTTGTGCATTACCGTTCTATAGGACAAATTGAAACGGCCTATTATATCATGTTTATTGTGTGCGGATCTGCTTATTTATTAGCGTGGGTAATTATGCACTTATTGGTTCCTAAAGTAAATGTTATTGCTGCCGAAGATTTAGAATAATAAAGTGTATGTCTGAACAAACTAGAATGATTCAAACCATGCGTTGGTATGGCCCTAATGACCCTGTAAGTTTATGGGATATTAGGCAGGCGGGCTGTACGGGTGTGGTGTCTGCATTACATCAAATTCCAAATGGCGAAGTGTGGCCTATTGAGGCTATTCAGGAAAGAAAACAAATTATTGAAGCTGCAGGGCTTAGCTGGGATGTCGTTGAAAGTGTTCCCGTGCAAGAAGCTATTAAAACGCAATCTGCTGGATTTGAAAAATACATTGACAATTACAAGCAAACGCTACAAAATTTAAGTAACTGCGGTATTAAAATTGTGACCTATAATTTTATGCCAGTGATGGATTGGACGCGTACCAATTTAAAGTACGAAATGCCCGATAAGTCGTTAGCGCTGTTGTATGAAAAAGCTGCGGTGGTTGCATTTGATGTATTTATACTAGAAAGAAAAAACGCGGCTGCAGATTATACGCCAGCTGAAATGGAAGCTGCCACAATTAGGTTTAACGGCATGACTGATGCCGAAAAATTGCAATTGCAACACAACATGATTAAAGGACTTCCGGGTAGTGAAGAAAGTTTTACCATGGAAGCGTTTAGAAATGCGTTAGCGGCTTATGATGGAATTGATGCAGCAAAACTTCGCGCGCATCTTATTTATTTTTTAGATCAAATTATTCCTATTGCCCAGTCATGTGGTGTGAAAATGGTGATTCATCCAGATGACCCGCCGTATACAATTTTGGGACTTCCAAGAGTGGTAAGCACAGCATCTGATATTCAGGCATTATTTAGTGCCGTTCCTTCTTTATCTAATGGCCTGTGTTTTTGTACAGGTTCTTTTGGTGTTAGACCGGATAATGACCTTCCAGCTATCGTGCGTAATTTTGGTGACCGCATTAATTTTATTCATTTGCGCAGTACCAAAAGAAATGTAGCTGGCGATTTTTATGAAGACAATCACTTAGAAGGTGACGTTGATATGTACCGTGTTGTCAAAGAAATTATTGAAGTGATGCGTAAGCGCAATATCTCAATTCCTATGCGTCCAGATCATGGCCATCAAATGCTAGATGATTTGAAAAAAGAAACCAATCCAGGCTATTCTGCCATTGGAAGACTTAGAGGTCTTGCCGAACTCAGGGGGTTAGAAATGGGGATTCTTAAGAGTTTGTATTATTAATTTCTATATTTGTCTTTGTACAGTCCCATTTTTTCAAATGGGACAGGTTCAAAGCCTTTTATTTTTTTAAATACTTCCGATGTTTGGCGTAGTGTGAAATTTTCATGCGCCATGTCTACAAATCCTGGATCGATAATAGACCTATAATTATCTCTCTCTGTAATGGTGGCATAGTTGCCGCCAATTAATTTGGTGGGGCTTTTAGGTCCACCAATTACGAGGTTGTCTGCAAATACGTTTCCATGCGCACGCATGGCTTTCCACTGATTGGTACCTGGTATGGTATCTAAATATTCGAGTAGCCCTGGGTACTTACTTGCATATGGTTCTTGCTGATAAGCAACGCTTTTTGTAAGGCGGTTTCTAATAAGGCCGTTTTCGCCAAACATCGATTTTTCGGAGCCTGCTGCCCAGGTGTAATAATGCGCCGATATTTGAGCCGTAGCATCGGTGGGTTCTATAATAATATTATTTTTCATAACAAGGTCCCAGCCGCTATTGGTAAATAAAATACCATGCTTTGTTTCCATTTTATAAAACACGTTTCCAAAAACAAATACATCTGCCGATGAGTCGTCACAATAAATACCCATATTCATCCGGTTGGGGTTACCAATGTGGTGAAAATAATTGTAGCGCACTACATTGCCTCTATCGCTAGGATCTCTACCAATATACCATGGAGAGGTGTCGTCCGAATTGAGTGTTACGTGATGGATATTATTGTATTCAAAAACGTGCTCGTTACCATGTACAAAAATACCTTGCCAATCTGAATTGGATATTTCGCAGTGTCTTATTTTATTGCCGCATCCGTCTACACTAATGCCCGACCAAATAAATTTATTTCTTCTATTAAAGTCATGTACTTTACAATTTTCAACAATGTTGTTTGCTTTTGTGAGCGTTCGTTTATCGCCACCACTTAAATAAATACCGCCGCTCCCAGTGTTGTAAACGTCGCAACTGATGATGGTTTGATTAAAGCCTGCGTTTCTATTCCAGCTGGTGTTTTTATATAAATAATTTTGAAGACTTCCAATGATGCCAGAAGTAGGGGTACCATCAAAATCATCGATACCCATGTCTTTTTGTTTGGCCTCGGCGCCCTGTCCCATAAAAATGCCGGAGGTTCCAAGGTTTCTAACGGTGCAGCCTGCAATGGCATTATTGCTACCACCTTCTAAATAAACCCCCATGTCTCTTCCGGCTTCTATGGTAAAGCCTTCGATTGTTAGATGCCCGGCGTTAATAATTGATACGATGGGTGTTTCAAGTATCGAAACCGTAATGTTAGCAGTAGCAATATCAGTTTTGCCGGCGCTATTAGTAGGGCTATTAGTAGGAGGCCATATATACAACATACCGGTTTTTTTGTCTAGCCACCACTCGCCGGGGCTATCAAGTTCTTCTAAAATATTGTAGGCGATGTATTCCTGAAAATCCCTTCCGTGTGCAATACCATAAATATGTGGGCTGGCTAATTTAATTTCTTTTTTTGTGGTATCTATGTTTGCAATGTTGATGTAATCATCTGCAAAGCCGTAATTAAAAGTGCCTTGTATCCAAATGTCTTTTTGTCCTACCCATTTTGATTGTCTATTATCGGTGTAGTTAAATAAGCCGCCTCTATTTGATTTGTCACCAATGCGGGGTACAGAACCTTTGTCTATTACTTTGCCAATTTTTACAGCGCCATTGTTGGGGTAATGTGCAAGTAGTAATGGATCTTGGTTGTAATAAAGTTCTAATGGCGCAGGTATAACGGGCTGGCCGTGTCCATAGCTTTGGTGTGCCCCAAAATTAGTGATGCCTAGTTTGGTAAGAGAAACCTCTAGTACATTTTCTACTGCATTTTTTTCTAGCCTAGCCAGTATAGAAGGGTTGGTTACTTTTTTAAATAGGCGGCCATTGATATTTTTTCCACCAGATAGAATTACTTTATTTTTTGCAAAAGCAAGCCATCTAACATTGACTTTATCACTGCCCGCATCCTGCTCGTTAAAAGAAAGCGTTGATGTAAGTTCATAAGTGCCGGGCATCACTGTAACAATAATGTCTCCCGCATAGCCTAGGTTGGCTTTTTTAAAGTCTCTTACGAGGGCTTGTGCTTTTTGTAGGGTTGCTACCGGTTTTTGAGCAGTCCCTAAATTACTATTGTGGCCTTTTGGAGAAACATAAAACTGCTGTGCAGTAAGCTGGTTAATTATAAGTAGAAAAATGATGGTTTTAAGGAGCTGTTTCATGTGTGTATCTTATGTGTTTAGATGGGCCTAATTATCTACTATTTATTTTATATTGAGTAAAATTATTTGTTATGAACGCTACGCCAGAATCAGTCAAAGCCGCACTTGATGTAAACTATAGCGTAACACCCGCGCAGGTCAACTATTTCAACGAAAATGGTTTTATAAAAATTAAAAATATTTTTGAGCCTGCGGTTATTGACTATATGAATATAGTAATTTCTAAAGAGGTAGACCGTTTAAATAACCAACAAATACCCCTCGAAGAACGTGACACCTATGGGAAGGCTTTTTTGCAAATCATGAATTTGTGGATGCATACAAGCGCAGTAAAAGATATTGTATTTAGTAAAAAAATTGCCCAGATTGCTACTGGTCTAATGCAAACAGCGGGCGTTCGTTTATACCACGATCAGGCCCTTTTTAAAGAGCCAAAAGGTGGTCATACCCCTTGGCATGCCGATCAATATTACTGGCCACTCGCTACAGAAAACACCGTTACAGCATGGATACCATTACAAGCAACACCATTAAACTATGGTCCACTAGAGTTTAGTGCGGGCAGTAATAAATTAACGGCTGGCAGGGATAAACAAATTAGTGATGAGAGTCAGGCTTTTTTAGAAGCCGAATTAAAACGGAATGCATTTAACCATGTGGTGGAACCTTTTGATGTAGGTGAAATAAGTTTTCATAGAGGATGGTTGTATCACCGAGCGGGTCCTAATGTGTCTGGTAATATGCGTAAAGTAATGACCATGATATACATGGATAAAGACACCGTATTAAAAACGCCCGAAAACCACAACCAGCAGGCCGATTGGGATACCTGGTGTCCAGGCGCTACTGTTGGTGAAATTGTAAACACCCCATTAAATCCAGTTTTGTATGAAGCAGTGTAAGTTTTTATTTTCTCTTTTGCTACTCATAGCTGTTGGCGCAAAAGCACAGTTGCCAATTATTCCGTACCCTAATAAAGTTGAAACTGGAAAGGGATTTTTTAAACTTACAAAGTCAGCGGCAGCTACTGCCAAATTAATTGTAGATCCGCAAACTACTGCTGTAGCATCTATGGAGGGGTATCATTTGTCTGTTACGCCAACTGCTATAACTATTACAGCAAAAACAAAAGTGGGCGCTTTTTATGGCATGCAAACATTATTACAATTAGAAGCGCAATCTAAAAATATTCCAGTACTAGAAATTGATGATGCACCAGCTTTTGGTTATAGAGGTCTTATGTTAGACGTGGGCAGACATTTTATGCCGGTATCATTTATTAAGCAACTATTAGATGTAATGGCCATGCAAAAAATGAACAATTTGCACCTCCATTTAACAGAAGACCAAGGTTGGCGTATCGAAATAAAAAAATATCCAAAATTAACGCGTGTAGGATCGGTGCGTGGCGGTACTTTAATAGGCAAGTATCCGGGTAAAGGCAATACCAATGCCGCCTACGGCGGCTTTTATACCCAGGCGCAATTAAAAGATCTGGTCGCTTATGCAGCGGCTAAACACATCAATATTATTCCTGAAATTGAAATGCCTGGTCATGCAAGTGCTGCAATCGCTGCATACCCCGAGTTAAGTTGTTTTCCAAATGAACCCACGCAGCTCACCAAAAACATGTATGCTACTGCTACAGAAAATAAAATAAAAAAAGAGGGTGGTAAAATAGTGCAAGAAAGCTGGGGCGTATTTGATGATGTGTTTGCACCTAGCGAGTACACGTTTAATTTTATTGAAAATGTACTAGATGAAGTAATGGATATATTTCCCTCAAGTTATATTCATATTGGCGGCGACGAGTGTCCAAAAACAGCATGGAAGCGGTCTAGTTTTTGTCAGGCACTCATGAAAGAAAAAGGTATCGCTGATGAACATGCATTACAGAGTTATTTTATTCAGCGCGTAGAAAAATATGTAAATAGTAAGGGGCGCAAAATTATAGGATGGGATGAAATTTTAGAAGGCGGACTCGCACCCAATGCAACCGTTATGAGTTGGCAGGGTGAAGAAGGCGGCATAACTGCAGCCAAGCAGCATCATGATGTAATCATGACCCCGCAGGGCACTTGTTACTTAAATTTTTATCAATCTTCTGATTCCCGCGACTCTATTGCTTTTGGCGGCTTCTTACCCCTCGAAGCAGTATATAATTATAATCCAATTCCTGCGGCACTTACCGCTCAAGAAGCGACTTATATAAAAGGGGTACAGGGTAATTTATGGACTGAATATATTGCCAATAAAGACCTAGCCTCTTTTATGTTGTATCCACGTGCGATGGCTATTGCCGAAAACGGATGGACAAAAACCAAAACAGGGTTCGATCATTTTACAAACCGTGTAACGATGTGGCAACCTATATTGAAACAAAAAGGGCTTCATTTTTCGGACCATTTATACAATGTACAAATCACCAGTAAACCTACGGCAGGGGGCATCCATGTTTCTATTGGTGGCGTAGGTGCAGCGCATAAAATTGTCTATACTACAAATGGCAAACTACCTAGCGTGCAAGATCAACAATACACAGGTCCTATCACGATTAACGGTGATGCCAATTTGCAAGCGGGTGTTGTTGTCAACAATAAAATAACGGATGTAGCGTCTGCTTCATTTTCTATTAATAAAGCTACGGGCGCAAATCTTTCCGAGTTAACCAACGCACCTAAAGCACCCTATAATAAAAGTGGTAACAATGGCTTTATCAATGGCATTGTCGCAAATGATAGTAGATTTAGTGATGGCGAATGGTTGGCCTGGGAAGGAAAAGATATAGAAGCAACACTTTCTTTTGCAGCGCCTACTTCTATTTCAAAAATTAGTACTCGTTTTTACAATAGCAGGGGAAGTTGGATTCATTTGCCAACAAGTGTAGAAGTGTTAGGGTCAGAAGATGGGAAAACATTTACCCGTTTAGGCCTGCTACAAAACTTAGATAATAGTAAAGAAGGTGCGGTAACTGTTTTATTTGAAATAAAGGCTACTACCGTTCAATATATGAAGTTAGTAGCTCATCCTGTAACAATGATCCCTGCTGGGTTTGCGGGCGCAGGAAATCCTTCTTGGTTATTTATGGATGAACTCATTGTAAAATAAAAGATGATGGCAAAAGTGATAGACACCCACATGCACAGTTGGGATTTGCAAAAAGTAAGGTATAGTTGGCTCGATGGGGATACTTCTATTTTAGCGCAAAATTATTATCCTTCCGGTATTGAAGCGCAATTACAAGTAGCTAATGTAAGTGCAGCCGTAATGGTGCAAGCTGCAAACAATATAGAAGACACCGAATTTATGTTTGAATGTGCGGAGCAGTACCCTTGGATTATTGGTGTTGTGGGTTGGGTAGATTTACTGGATCCGACGCTTGCAAAAAATCAATTAGAAGCACATTTGCAAAATAAATATTTTAAAGGGATCAGGCACCTCATACATGACGAGCCAGACCATAACTGGTTACTACAACCTGCTGTCATAGAAAGTTTAGGGATCTTGGCGGATCATGGTGTTCCTTTTGATGTAGTAGGTGTAAAAATTGAACACATTAAAGCAGCGATACAAGTGGCAAAGCAAATACCACATTTAAAAATGGTTTTTGATCACTTAAACCATCCACCCATTACTACCAACGAGCAGTTTAGTGCTTGGGGAGAAACTATTGCCGAGGCTGCTTGCATGCCTAATTTTTATGCAAAAATTTCGGGGCTAGGCACTTGCTGTGCTCATTTTAATGATTGGTCTGCTAACACCATTGAGCCTTATGTGGCTTATGTTCTAAAACATTTTAGTATAAACAAATTAATGATTGGAGGAGACTGGCCTGTGTCATTGCTGGCTGGAGATTATGTAAATACACATCATAAATACCAGACAGTAATCAATAAATTAGTAGCACCAGAAAATCAAGAAAAAATTTACAGCACTAATGCAATGAGTTTTTATAAGCTGGGTTAGTTGTTCACTATTTCTACTTCAATTCTTCTGTTTCTAAAACGGTTGTTGTCCGAGTCGTTGGGCGTGATTGGATCGGTTTCGCCTTTACCAATGGTAGCTATACGGCCTGCAGCAATGCCTAGTTTTACAAGCGCGGATTTAATTGCTTCTGCTCTTTTATTGGATAAAATAATATTGTAATTGTCTTCACCCAAATTATCGGTGTGACCGCTAATAATAATACGAAGCGAACTATTTTTTGTTAGATAAGTGGCCATTTGTTCTATTTCTGGCGTATACCTTGGCATAATATCATGTTTATCTAATTCAAAATTCACATTGAGCGAAATGGTTTCTCTAACGCCCTTAAATGTTTTTTCGCCAGTGGCCTTTTGTTCACTCACGGTACCCGCGCTGATACTTAATTTCTCATAATCAAACATACAAGGCATCATACTTACCTCATAGTACCTATTCAATGAAAAAAGCTGGTTGTTAAACACTTCTTCAAATTCGGATCTATCGTAACACTGAAAATACATGCCATTTGTTTCGTTAGCAATCGCTCTTAAATTAACAGAGTCGGCACCACTACTATAAGCAATGGTAAATACCGGAATATTATTTACGAGTGCTTTTTCAACAATCGATTTGGTATTTTTATTTTTTGAAGAATTCTCGTACCCGTCTGTAAATAAAAGTAGTACTGGTTTGTACTTATTGTATTTGGCCATGGTATCTAATGCGCGGTCCATGGCGTCATTGATTGCGGTGCCACCTCCAAATCCATCCATACCTCTTTTGTGGTATAGCATTTTTTGTATGGTAGTACTGTCGTATGCCGTTCCTTCATAAGAAATATCCGAATCAAATTTCCATAAGCTAATTAAGTTGCGCTTGCTCATTTTTTTAAAGCTTGCAGATAGTGCGTCTTGTAATTCGGCGCAGCGTTCATCACCCATAGAGCCACTATGGTCTAGTATAATACCAATATGATAAATACTGGTGTCTTTTACTTCTTTTAACGTGTATTTAGTAACGTAACAGGTATCGTTGTATTTATTAATAAACCTAAATGCATTGGTTGTATCGGCGGTATTGATTTTATGATAGCTACCTTTTAAATTAGTAGGGTAGCTCATTCTAAAATTAATTTCCTTTTTATTTTTAGTAAAGCCGTAGGTGTTAATGGTTAGTTTCTCAGGCACATAGGTTTCGCCTATTCTTCTTTTAATCACCGGTTTTTGGGTAATAAAAATAGGCTCATACATAAAAGTATAATTGGCAGGAACATGGTCGATACCGTCAAAAGGTTCAAAGCCAGGCCTTGGTTTAAACGTTTTTTTATATTGTGGTTTAGGAGGAGCAGTTGTTCTTTTTTTTGGCGGTGCCGATTCTGCAAAAATCTCTCTAGATTCTCTGCACGCTGTAATACCAATAAAACCAATGGCAACGACAAGTGTTTGCAGGCGAATGGCAGAAAATTGAATATCCATAACTATACGTTGATTGATGCTCTAAGTTAATTTATTCTGGACAGTCTATAATGGTCTTAATTTTTTTAAGGCTCATGGGGTGTATGCTTAACATGAGATATCCGCCTCCTGAACCATTGTCCATATTGCTTGAGTTGGTTAGCCATCTAAGCCTATGAACGCCCACTGTGAGGGGACCCAATTTGATAGCGCCACCTAGCATGAGTTGTCCTTGTGTATTGTATTGAACAGGCATGTAAACACCAATATGCAATGTTTCATAGCGGGGTGTAACCGTAATTAAATTAAGGTCACGAACGCGTCGTTTGGTAAGACCAGCACTAGCGTGCATATTAATGGTAAGATCGGCGTTGATATAAAAATTGTTGCCAAGTGGCTTGTCAATATTTAGATTAAAGCGTGTAGGCTTAGCAATGGTAAATGTTTCAGGCATTGGGGTGGTAGAAGCAAATATGGTAGCGAGCGAATCTCTTAACTGATCGCTATTTTGAATACCAGTTGTTTTACCTGAAATTAATGGATCGTTCATATTTGGACGAACGCCATTAAATAAGCTACTTGTAACTGTATTTTTATACGACACGCCGCCAATATCCATAATGGAAACACCAATTTTTAATGCATAGTTTAATGCATGGTTGGTTTGAAAGCTATGCGATTCTGTATTGTATAATAAATACTCTGCGCCCATACTTAAGCCAAAGCTTGACTTACCGTTTTTTACAAAATCGGTTCCTGTGTTAGCAGTTCCTGCAACCGTTTCATCATAATTAGAACTGTATCCAAATGAAGCGCCACCTGCAGTTAGGGTATATAAAGTATCTATGCCATTTGTACTTTCTAAATAACTTAATTTATTAACGGTAGCATAAGCTGCCGAAATACTTTTATTGATTTGCAAAGTAAGCCCTGCTGTTAAAGTGCTTTTTTGATCTCTAAATATTTCTTGGGAATAATTTAAATTGGTTTCCAACCAACCACTATGGGTAACAAAAGCTTCTAAATAAGGCGTTTGTCTATTGAGTTTAAAAAACTCATGCATACTTTTTATGCCATTTACTGCAACAAGTGGTTCTGTTTTGATGTGGTTAAACGTTCTTGCTCTAATCCCAACACTAAATGCTTGTTTGTTATTTGGCTTATATAAAAGGTTTAGTAAATTAACATCCACATTGCCATGAAAGTATTTTGGAAACATGCCTTCATGAACACCAATAGAATCGTTTTGAACATAAAACAAATTACTATTGATATTTGCTTGCGCACTTAAAATGGTAGCCTCCCATTTAAAGGATTGATTCACACTAGATGCGGGGTTGTTAAAAATACTGGTACTGCCTGCAAATGCCGACCCGTAGGTTGGTTTATAGCTCTGGGCGTTTGCGCGCATAAAAAAAAGGCTTGTAGCAATACCGGCTACGATTAGAAAAAGGCGCTTATTTTTTATTCGCTTGTTTATTTGCATGTATTTATTTTACAAGACCCGGGTAAACTTTTAATGCCGCTTCTAAACAATCCATAGACTTATTAATGTCTTCTAGGTTTAACACATAAGCAAGTCTTACCTCTTGTTTTCCAAGACCTGGCGTACCATAAAAACCTGTTGCAGGCGCTAACATGACTGTTTGGTTTTCAAAAGCAAAATCTTCGAGTAACCACTGACAAAATTTATCTGCGTCATCAATAGGTAATTTAGCCATTGCATAAAAAGCGCCGCCCGGATTAGGGCAAAAAACGCCTTCCATGGCATTTAATCTGGTAACAATAAGGTCCCTTCTAGATTTATATTCGGCCTTGGTATCGTCAAAATAATTGGCTGGTAAATCAATGGCTGCTTCCCCGGCAATTTGTGCAAAGCTTGGCGGGCTTAAACGGGCTTGTGCAAATTTCATGGTGGCATCTAATAGCGCTTGATTTTTGGTAATAAATGCACCAATTCTTCCACCACAGGCACTGTATCTTTTGCTAATGGTATCCATGATTACCACATGTTCATCAACGCCTGTTAAATGAAGCGCACTAATTTGTGTGCCTTCGTAACAAAACTCTCTGTATGCTTCGTCAGAAAACAAATAGAGGTCGTGTTTTAAAATAATATTTTTTAACTGCTCCATTTCTGCAGCGCTATATAAATAACCAGTTGGGTTGTTAGGGTTACAAATTACAATCGCTTTGGTGCGCGGTGTAATTTTAGCTTCGATAGCTTCAATGGGCGGAAGCGCAAAACCATTTTCAATGTGTGATGTGATAGGCACTACAGATACCCCTGCTTCAACTGCAAACCCGTTGTAGTTGGCATAAAAAGGTTCTGGTATGATCACCTCGTCGCCAGCATCTAGGCATGCCATAAAGCCAAATAAAATGGCTTCGCTACCACCTGTGGTAATAATGATTTGTTTTTCATTGACATCAATGCCAACGCTTTTATAATAACCCACTAATTTTTTACGGTAACTTTCATTGCCTGCACTATGGCTGTATTCTAGCACTTTAAAATCACTGTGTCTAACAGCATCCAAAACCATTTTAGGGGTTTCAATATCTGGCTGACCAATATTTAGGTGGTATACTTTAGTTCCTCTTTTTTTTGCAGCTTCTGCAAAGGGAACTAGTTTTCTGATAGGTGAGGCCGGCATTTCTATGCCACGTTTGCTGATTTGTAACATGTTGCAAATATAAGTTTACAATTTGAGGCAGGGGCAAAAAAAACCAGCCTCCGAAGGAGGCTGGTAACATATTTCTATAAATCTTAACAATTATTTTTTTGGAGCCACTACCTCACCACTAATGGTTAAAATGATAGGCTCTGTCACACCAACTAATTTAACAGTAACACGCTTTGTAAAAGCACCCATGCTAGCTGCATTGTAGGTTACTTTGACAGTGCTTGATTTGCCTTTTAAAATAGGTTCTTTGGTTACTTCTGGAGTAGTGCAACCACATTCTGCAGTGCAATATTCAACAACCGCAGGCTTTGCGCCTGTATTGGTAAAGTTAAAAACGTGCGTTACTGGGGTGCCTTGCGCAATTTTACCAAAGTTAAAAGACCCTTCAGAAAATTTAATGTCTTGTTGTGCAAAAACGCTAGTTGAAACCGTAATGGCTAATAAAGTAAGTGCTAAAATCTTTTTCATATAAGTGCTTTGTTTAAAGTACACTGTAAAAGTATTATATATAGTTCAATTTAGAGCCAAAATAGCCTTAAAAAAAGGCTAAACCGTTAAAAAACGGGGTTGTTAAGGGTAGTTTGGATTTATCCCCAAAACTAAAATTCCCCTGTTCTATTGCTTTCCGAATGTTATTTTTGCTTCATGAACGCAACCGCTTTGCCAGAGCCCCAAGCCGAGATGTTATCCTTTGAAGGATTCCGTAATACGGTGATAGAGGATTATAAGATTTCCCTCATTAGTAGGGAGGTTAGTTTGCTGGGTAGAAGGGAAGTATTGACAGGTAAAGCCAAGTTTGGTATTTTTGGTGACGGTAAAGAAGTAGCGCAAGTTGCGCTGGCAAAATATTTTAAGAACGGAGATTTCAGATCTGGATATTATAGAGATCAAACTTTCATGTTTGCTGCGGGTATGGCAAGTGTAGAACAATATTTTTCTCAATTGTTTGCAGACCCTGATGGCAACAATGATATTTTTTGTGCGGGTAGACAAATGAGTTCTCATTTTGTTACACCAACCGTAGATAAAAATGGCAACTGGTTAGATCTAGTAAATAAAAAAAACACATCTGCAGATATGGCGCCTACAGCAGGCCAAATGCCCCGTGCATTGGGTCTAGCTTTTGCATCGAAATGTTTTAGAGAAGCGCAACAAAAAAATCAATCGGAGCATACGCATTTAAGTAATCAGGGTAACGAAATTTGTTTTTGTACCATTGGTGATGCAAGTACTTCGGAAGGACACTTTTGGGAATCAATGAATGCGGCAGCAGTTTTGCAAGTTCCACTCGCAGTTTTTGTTTGGGATGATGGGTATGGCATTTCTGTCCCTAAAAATTTACAAACTACAAAGAGTTCGATTTCTGATGCGCTTGCGGGTATGCAAAAATTAGCAGACACCAACGGTATCGAAATATACAAAGTAAAAGCCTGGGATTATGCCGGCATGTGTGAAGTGTTTGAAGAAGGACTACAAAAAATTAGAGACACGCATACGCCAGCACTTTTTCATATCGAAGAGGTAACGCAGCCGCAGGGCCATTCTACAAGTGGTAGCCACGAGCGTTACAAATCTGCAGAGCGTTTAGCGTGGGAAAAAAACTGGGATTGTATAAAAAAAATGCGTGAGTGGATGTTAGCGTCTGGCCTCGCAACAATTACCGAATTAAATAATGTAGAAATAGAAGCAAAAGAGTATGTAAAAGAGGCTAAAGCAAATGCATGGGAAAAATTTATTGGTCCTATTCAAACGCAGGCGCAAGAAGCTGTTCAAATCATTAACGGGCTACAAGTACTTCATCCAGCAGTACAACAAATTATTTCCGAATTATCAAGTACTAAGGAACCACTTCGTAGAGATGTTTTAAAAGCGCTTGCGCTCGTAAGTGATGCTGCTGTTGGAGTTAAAGGTGTCGAAAAAGTAAAGGAGTATGCGGCGCAATTAAAGCATGAAGCAGCTGGTCTATTCAATACCTATCTATACAACGAAGGTCCAAAATCGGCACTCCGTGTACCTGCATTGCAGGCTACATACGCTGCTGATGCCCCAAGTGTAAATGCTTACGAAGTACTAAATAAATATTTTGATGCACTCTTTGTTAGCAACAGTAAAGTGTATGCTTTTGGAGAAGACGTTGGATTTATTGGAGATGTAAACCAAGGCTTTGCAGGACTTCAAGAAAAGCATGGCGCTGACCGAATTTCTGATACTGGTATCAGAGAGCTTACAATTGTAGGACAAGCCGTGGGTATGGCTGTTAGAGGATTAAGGCCCATTGCAGAAATTCAGTACTTAGACTATTTACTCTATGGTTTACAACCCTTGAGTGATGATGTTGCTACCACGCATTATAGAACCAATGGACAACAAAGTTGCCCTGTAATTATTAGAACAAGAGGGCATAGACTAGAAGGAATTTGGCACAGTGGATCACCTATGGGGATGATTGTAAATGCACTCCGAGGCATGTATGTTTGTGTGCCCCGCAATATGGTGCAAGCGGCAGGCATGTACAATACAATTTTAGAATCTAACGATCCGGCAATCGTTATTGAATGTTTAAATGGTTACCGACTAAAAGAAAAATTACCCAATAATTTATTGGAATTTAAAGTGCCATTGGGCGTGCCAGAAATTATCAATGAAGGAACCGATATTACCATTGTTTCATACGGTTCTATGCTCCGTATTATTGAAGAGGCGGTTGTTCGTTTAGCCGGTGAAGGAATTTCTGTAGAGCTTATTGATGTACAAACCTTGCTTCCATTTGATATCAACCATAGTATTGTAAAATCATTGCAAAAAACCAATCGAATTTTATTTGTAGATGAAGATGTGCCTGGTGGTGCTACTGCCTATATGTTTAACCATGTTATGGAAGAGCAAGGTGGTTACAAGTGGTTAGACGCAAGCCCTAAAACCCTTGCTGCAAAAGCACATAGACCAGCATATGGTAGCGATGGAGATTACTTTAGTAAGCCCAATACAGAGGATGTAATTGAAGCGGTGAGAGCTGTTATAGCAGAATAATAAACCACAAAGGTATTATCCCATATTATGGAACACCTTGTTTACATCTTCGTCTTCCTCTAAACGGTCAATTAATTTACTAATTTCTTCTGCTTGCTCATCAGTTACTGGAACAGTAGTACCCGGGATCCATTCAAACTCGGCGCTAATTACATTTAATTTTTTTGCCTCCAATTCTTTTTGAAGGTTACCAAAATCGGTAAAGGCGCATCTTAAAACAATAATAGGATTGTCGTTGTCGTCGTTACTTTCTCCAAGCTCGTCGAGGCCGTGGTCAATTAATTCTAATTCTAAATCATCCATCACAATACCTTCTGGATTTAATTTAAAAACACCCATTTTTTTAAATTGAAAACTTACGCTTCCGCTATTGCCCATGGTACCACCACCTTTGTTAAAATGACTTTTTACGTTTGCCACAGTTCTTACGTGGTTATCGGTAGCAGTTTCAACTAATATAGCTACACCGTGTGGTGCATATCCCTCGTATAAAATTTCTTCGTAGTTAGAAGTGTCTTTGCCCATAGCGCGCTTAATGGCCGCTTCAACACGGTCTTTAGGCATACCTACACTACGTGCATTTTGGTAACATCTTCTTAAAGCAGGATTGTCGTCTGGATTGGGCCCACTCGATTTTACGGCAATTACAATTTCTTTACCAATGCGGGTAAATTGTTTTGCCATGCGATCAAAACGCTTGAACATGGTTGCTTTTCTAACCTCAAAAATCCTTCCCATAGTGTTGTATTAATATGTGCAAAAATACGGCAAAAAAAATAGTCCCGAAGGTCGGGACTATTTTTTTTAATATAAGTACATAGTTAGTTTAACTTACTGTGTTTGCGGCTGTACACAAAGTATACAACGAGGCCTAAAATCATCCAGCCAAATGCTACTTTTAATGTTTGTCCGTCCAATGCAAAGATCATTGCAAGACAAATTAAAGCGCCTAAAATTGGAACTAATGGCACTAGCGGGGTCTTAAATGGTCTTTCCATTTCCGGTGATTTTACACGTAAAATCCAAATACCAACACTTACAAGTACAAAGGCAAATAAGGTACCAAATGAAGTCAAATCTCCAGCTACGCTTCCTGGTACAAATGCCGCAAAAGCCCCTACAAATACAAATAAGATCCAGTTAGATTTATAAGGCGTGCGGTATTTAGGGTGTAATTCGGAAAACACTTTTGGTAATAAACCATCATTTGCCATAGAAAAAAATACGCGTGATTGTCCCATTAACATTACCAGTATCACCGATGAGAAACCTGCAAGAATGGCAATGGTTACAGCCTTCGCTAACCAACCATAACCTGGCATATATTCTGAAATGGCATAAGCTACTGATGCTTCTTTTCCTTTTGTAGGATCCACAAAATCTGTCCAAGGAGCAACGCCTGTTAATACATGTCCAAATAAGATGTATAAAATGGTACAAACAGCTAACGACCCAAGTATACCAATTGGCATATCTCTTTTTGGATTTTTTGCTTCCTGTGCTGCAGTTGAAACTGCATCAAAACCAATAAAGGCAAAAAATACGATCGCGGCACCGCCCAAAACCCCACCCCAGCCATGCTTAAACACACCCGAGTAATCTGCAATTACATTTTTGGCGCCATCTATAACCTTAGGCTGATCTGCAGGAATAAAATAAGGGTCATGATTTGCAGGATCAATAAACTGCCATCCTAGAACTATAAATATTATAACAATAGCCACTTTTACAAATACAATAACTGCATTTACCATAGCAGACTCTTGTGTTCCTTTAATTAGCAACAAGGTTAATAATAATAAAATAATCAAAGCAGGTGCGTTCATAATACCATGTTGCACTGTACCATTAGCATTTGCAAAACTTTCAAATGGAGAGTGACACCATTCATACGGTATTCGGTCCCCCAGTAGCTTGTTTAAATATTCACTCCACGCAATAGAAACAGTTGCTGCTCCTAAAGCATATTCCATAATTAATGCCCAACCAATAATCCATGCAACGGTTTCTCCCATGGTAACATAAGAGTATGCATAGGCACTACCTGAAATAGGGATCATGGCAGCAAACTCTGCGTAACATAAACCTGCAAATGCACAACCTATGGCTGCAATAATAAATGATATTGTAACGGCTGGTCCCGCAGCTTGTCCTGCAGCAGCTGCTGTTCTCACAAATAAACCTGCTCCAATAATTGCACCAACGCCTAAAGCAACAAGGTTACCTGCACCTAGTGTGCGTTTAAGGCCCTTACCACCATCTTCTGCTTGTGCTAACATGGCAGATAAATCCTTTTTTCTGAATAAACTCATAATTTTTGGGTTTGATTTCTAATCAATTGATGTCGAAAAATAGTACTTTTTTCTCAAAATCGCCCTCATTTTTTACAAAAATGATGAACTGGGCAACTGCTTTTTTTTAGTACTTAAGTCTTATATTGCAATACTTATATACCTTATGAAAAAATCTAATAAATTAACCCTCTACATTGTAATTGCAATGGTTGCTGGGGTCATTCTTGGTTATTTTGTGCATCAAAATAGTGAGCCTGCATTTATTCAATCTTTCTCGAAAAATTTAAAGCTACTAACTACCATATTTTTAAGACTGGTTCAAATGATTATTGCGCCGCTTGTTTTTTCTACGCTTGTTGTAGGAATTGCCAAATTAGGTGATTTAAAAACAGTTGGAAGAGTTGGAGGCAAAGCACTATTGTGGTTTTTCACAGCCTCGCTTATTAGTTTATTGATTGGACTCGTACTTGTTAATGTGTTCCAGCCAGGAACAGGGATTGATTTAAGCAATGCCGATATGAGTGGTGCGCAAGAGCTAGTAGGCAAAACACAAGAGTTTAGTATTCAAAAATTTATAGAACACGTATTTCCAAAAAGTGTTGTTGACGCCATGGCCAATAACGAAATTTTACAACTTGTAATTTTTAGTATCTTTTTTGGTGTAGCAGCTGCCTCAATGGGTGAAAAAGCGTCTATTGTTGTTAAAGCTTTGGATGCTGTTGCGCACGTGATTTTAAAAATGGTAGGCTACGTAATGAATTTTGCACCACTTGGTGTGTTTGGTGCAATTGCTGCCGTGATTGCGACCAAAGGGCTTGACGTATTTGTTTTTTATGGCAAATACCTTTTGTATTTTATTATTGGTATCGCTACATTATGGGCTGTTCTTTTGTTGGTTGGCTTTTTAATTTTAGGCAAGCGTTTGCCAGGACTGTTAAAAGCGATTTCCCCGCCATTAATTATTGCATTTAGCACCACCAGTAGCGAAGCGGTATTTCCTAAATTAACCGAAGAACTAGAAAAGTTTGGTTGCAAAGACAAAATTGTCTCTTTCATATTACCATTAGGCTATTCCTTTAATTTAGATGGTAGTATGATGTATATGACATTTGCTAGCCTTGCTATTGCACAAGCTTATGGCATTCATATCGATATTGGTACGCAGCTTACCATGCTTATTGTACTCATGCTTACTAGTAAAGGTATTGCGGGTGTTCCGCGTGCATCACTTGTAGTGGTAACAGCTACTTGCGCGATGTTTAATATTCCGCCAGAAGGTATTGCGCTTATTTTGCCAATCGATCATTTTTGTGACATGTTTAGATCCGCTACCAATGTACTAGGTAATGCGCTTGCGACAAGTGCTGTAAGTAAATGGGAGGGCTCATTAGAAAATCCGACAGAAGTTACTGTTTAACTAAATATTAAATTGTTGCCATGTTCTTATTAGATGCTTTTCATTGGAGTCAATTATTACAACCTCAGTTTTATATTGAGCATGGTGGTTTGTGGCTCATACTGCTCGTTGTATTTGCAGAAACTGGACTCTTTGCTGGCTTTTTTTTACCAGGAGATAGTTTGCTTTTTGTAGCAGGTATTTATAGTACCAACTTAGCTGCAGAACTTTGGTCGACCGGCAATGAGTTCACTGATTTATTTTTATTGATGGGCCTTATTGCAGCTGCAGGTATTGCAGGTAACGCAACGGGCTATTGGTTTGGTAAAAAAGTAGGCCCTGCCATGTTTAGTTGGAAAGAAAATTTATTGTTTAAAAGAAAATATTTAATACAAGCCCAGGATTTTTACAATAAACATGGAGGCGGTGCTATTATTGTAGCTAGGTTTATTCCAATTGTAAGAACCTTTGCACCTATTGTGGCTGGTATTGTTGGCATGGATCAAAAAAAGTTTGTGAGCTTTAATGTTATTGGATCCATTGCTTGGGTATTTAGCATGTTGTTTTCAGGCCACTTTTTACAGAAATGGATTTTAAGTGAGTTTGGTTTTGATTTAAAAAATCATTTAGAAATAATTGTATTGGGCATTGTATTTTTTACAACGGCACCTGTAATTATTAAACTCTTTTTTGGAAAATCTAATAAAGCTTCATGACACAAGCAACAGAAAAAAAAATATCCATTTTTTCGCTTCCTGTTATTGTAGCAGCATTAGGTTATTTTGTTGACATCTACGATTTATTGTTGTTTACAATTGTTAAAAAAACAAGTATGCTCGGTGTAGGTTCTACAGAAGCCACACTTTTTGATGATAGCACACGCGTTATTAATTGGCAAATGACGGGTCTTTTATTAGGCGGTATTATTTGGGGTATGCTCGCCGATAAAAAAGGCAGATTAAGTGTACTTTTTGGTTCTATCATTTTATATTCTACCGCCAATTTTGCAACAGGGTTTGTAACAAGTGTAGATCAATATGCTTGGGCTCGTTTTATTGGAGGCCTTGGCCTTGCCGGTGAACTTGGCGCAGGTATTACACTAGTAAGTGAACTGCTTCCTAAAAATAAAAGGGGCGTTGGCACTTCACTTGTGGCCGGTATTGGACTCTTTGGTGCCGTGGCTGCATACTTTACGTATCAGTACACACAGGATTGGCGTTTATGTTACAAAATAGGAGGCGTGCTTGGTATTTGCTTATTATTACTTCGCGTTAAAGTAGCTGAGTCTGGCATGTTTGCTACAGCAAAAGCTTCGGAAGTAGTAAAAGGAAACTTTTTCATGCTCATTAATAATGGCAAGCGCTTTAAAAAATATTTTGTTGCCATTTTAATTGGCTTACCAACTTGGTATGTGATTGGTATATTGCTCAATCAAAGTGATCGTTTTGGTAAAGCCATGTTTAATAGTATGACTATCGATTCTGGGAGAGCCATTATGTTTGGATATGTTGGTATCGCCGTTGGCGATATTTTAATAGGACTTGTCAGTCAATATTTTAAGAGTCGAAAAAAAGCACTCCTTTTATTTTATGGATTTACCCTTGTTGGTTTGATCTTTTATTTTAGCGGGTTTAATAATTCTGATACCAGCATGTATTGGATTGCCTTGTGGCTAGGCTTTAGTACTGGTTTTTGGGCCATATTTGTAACCATGGGAGCAGAGCAGTTTGGCACCAATTTGCGCGCAACGGCTGCCACTACCATACCTAATATGGTGCGTGGAGCACTTCCTTTAATTAATATGCTCTTTTTAGATTTGTTTCAAAAATCATGGCACTGGTCCATTGTATATAGCGGCATTGTAACTGGTATTATTGTTATGTGTATTGCTTTTACAGCCTATGTCTTTACCGAAGAAACATTCCATAAAGATTTAGATTATATGGAACTGGACTAATCAATACATCCCAAAATGAAATTTTTAGTAATCCGCTTTTCTTCTATTGGAGACATCGTTTTAACAACGGCAGCTATTCGTTGTTTAAAACAGCAGGTGCCGGATGCAGAAATTCATTTTTTAACCAAAGAAAGCTTTAAGGCGGTAACAATTCATAATCCGTACATACATACTTTCCATTATTTTACTGAAGATCTTGGTGCTACCATTAAAGAATTACAGCAAGAAAACTTTGATTATATCATTGATTTTCATAAAAACTTTAGAACCTGGCGTATTAAAACAGCACTAAAAGTGCCAGCATTAACGTATCAAAAATTAAGCTTTCATAAATTTTTATTGACAAAGCTTGGTATTAAAAATAAAATTCCTTCACGTCATATTGTAGACCGGTGCATCGATACACTAGCACCACTGGGTGTACAAAATGATGGCAAAGGGCTTGATTATTTTATTGCCCCAGAGAACCATATTAAAGCAGAAGACTTACCCACAGCGCATAGCGCTGGTTACGTAGCCGTTGTTATTGGGGCATCGTATGCCACCAAAAAAATGCCACTCCTAAAATTACAGCAGCTTTGTAAAAAAATTAATTTTCCTATTGTTTTAGTAGGTGGTAAAGAAGATGCCAAAGAAGGAGATGCTGTGGCCGCTATTGACTCAATAAAAATTTACAATGCCTGTGGTAAGTTTAGTTTAAACGAATCGGCAAGTATTGTTCAAAAGTCTCGTCTTGTTATTTCTCATGATACTGGCCTGCAATACATTGCTTGTGCCTTTAATAAACCCGTGCTGGCCATTTGGGGTGCCACGTCTCCTATGCTTCAAGTAGCGCCTTATTATGGCGAAGCTTCTTTGCAGGCACTTGGTTTAAGTAAACCGCCGTATCAAAATTTTATCGTACCACATTTGTCTTGCCAACCCTGTTCCAATTACGGCACAAAAAAATGCCCCAAAGGTCATTTTAATTGTATGATGCTACAAGACACGACAGCAATTGCTGCAGCCGTAGAAAAATATTTATAGATATTGCTGGTTTGGTTAAACCTTTTTTTTTTGGTTTGGTCAAAGTGTAAATTCGCCTTATGAAAAAGCCAATCATCTTTTTATTCGTTGTTATTCTTTTAGTAAAAACTACAAGCGCTCATGAGGGCGGACATTACCATAGTGGTGATGGTACTATTTTCAATAGTTGGACATTGAAAAATGGTCAGCAAATACTTGGCAATTTCATGTATAGTAAAGGCAATCAAATGTTTGTTGAAGCAAATGAAGGCAAAATGATTGCTATAAAAATGAATGATCTCATGCCAGCCGACAAAAAATTAGCTGCATTTAAAGTGGCACAACTTGAAAAAATGAATCAGCAATATGAGCCCTCTGCCTCTTCCAGCTTTTTTAATTTTGAAAAATTTATCAGTTTGGTTATTTGGTTTACAATTGCTCTAGCACTATTATCTTCAGTAGTAAAGTATCTTAATATTGAATTAGTAAAACGAAATAAGTTTCAATTTTTGATTGGATATGCTTCTGTTATATTGATTGTAGCATGTAGCAAATCTGGAACTTCTGCTGGAACAGTTACGCAACCTACTATTGTATCGATTCCTAAAACTACCACTACATTTTTCGACTCGGCTTTTGCTTCATTTAAGCCTGCCATATCCACAAGGTATGATGCAACCTACTTTTATATCGCGTCTACAGGCATTCCAAATCACAATATGATGATTGGTATTACCAATTGGCAGCAGCAAGTGCCTATTTCACAACCTTATGCAGATGCCAACAGTTGGTCTATCCCATTGCAACCAGTATATGCTACAACACCTTTAAGTACTAAAACAAATTTGATGAAAGGCGCTATTGCCGTTGCAGTGAATGGTATTCCTATTTTTAACGCATTAAACAATCGTGGAGAAGATTCTTATTTAATTGGCGAATTAGATAACTGGGGTGGGCATTGCGGTAAGGGAGATGATTATCATTACCATGCTGCACCTATGCATTTGTCTACAATAAATGGATTAAAGCCCATTGCATTTGCATTAGATGGGTTTGCTGTATATGGAGCTAAAGAGCCTGATGGAACAAATATGGCATCATTAGATACTTGTCATGGACATGTCGGCACTAGTGGTGTTTATCATTATCATGGGACAAAGGATTATCCATATGTTGTGGGTGCTATGAAAGGAAAAGTTACTTTAGATCCTAGTATGCCGGCGCCTGAAAACCAAATTTTACCACAAGCTTTTACAAAACCTGCTAGACCCTCTACCAATCCTCTTAAGGGAGCCTATATTACAGATTTTGCTGCTGTAGGATCTAATGGGTATTTATTAACCTATAAAATTGGAACTAAAACAGCTTATGTAAAATATAGTTGGGATGCAAGTAATAAGTATACTTATATATTAACAGATACTTTAGGGAATGCAGTATCTACAACCTATCAACGGTAATAAAAAAAGCCCTGCAATGCGGGGCTTTTTTTATTAGAATAAACTTTTATTTATAAAGTTTTTAGAACGTCGTTCATGCTTCTAACAGCATCTGCGCTTTTGTTAAACGCAGCTTGTTCGTCTGCAGATAATTCCATGTCAACAATTTTTTCCCAACCGTTCTTGCCAATTACAACAGGAACACCAAGGCAAATGTCTGATTGACCATATTCGCCATTAAGGCTTACGCAACAAGTAAATAATTTTTTCTCATCACGAACAATGCTTTCAACAAGTGCAGCACCTGCAGCACCTGGTGCATACCATGCCGATGTGCCTAATAGTTTAGTTAACGTAGCACCGCCCACCATGGTGTCAGCTATGATTTTTTCTTGCTGCTCGCTCGATAAAAATTGAGTTACTGGAATGCTATTCCAGGTAGCATGCTTGATTAAAGGAATCATGGTTGTATCGCCATGACCACCAACAACAAGTGCATTTAAATCGGCGGGGCTGCAATAAAGCGTAGTACTTAATTGATATTTAAAACGCGCGCTATCAAGTGTGCCGCCCATTCCAATGATTCTGTTTTTTGGTATGCCCGTAGATTGGAGTGCCAAGTAAGTCATGGTGTCCATTGGGTTACTAATTACAATGATGATAGCATTAGGAGAATACTTTAAAATATTTTCGCAAACACCCTTTACGATACCAGCGTTGGTGCCAATTAATTCTTCACGGGTCATGCCTGGTTTACGTGGTAAGCCAGAAGTGATAACAACAACATCAGAGTTAGCTGTTTTGGTGTAGTCGTTGGTGCTACCAGAAATTCTAGTATCAAAGCCAAGCAATGCAGCTGTTTGCATCATGTCTTGCGCTTTACCTTCAGCAAAACCTTCTTTGATGTCTAATAAAACAAGTTCGTTTGCTAATTCTTTGCGCGCAATATTGTCTGCACAGGTTGCGCCTACTGCTCCAGCGCCCACTACCGTAATTTTCATATACAATGATTAAAATGTGAATGTTATTTTCAGGCGCAAAGGTACGCATAGAATACCATTATAACACCTTAATGAGTCCCAATTAATTTGAGTAATTCCGGGATTTCCACCCCCATTTCGTAAGCTTTAACAAATTGTTTGCGGTTGTCATAAACGGCTACAAATGGGGTGTATTTTACCTGGTAATAAGAGGGTATACTGTACTGCTGATCTTGGCCGCAAACCACATTAGGGAGGGCATTAAAACCGTATTTTTCGGAAAATTCTTTAAGTTCTGGTAAACTTCTACTACCTGCCCAAACAAAAAAAACATGTTTAAGGCTGTCTATGTTTTTGACCATTTCTGTGGCCTCATGCTGGCAGTGCCCGCAGTCGGGACTAAAGTATATAATGAGGGTGTATTTAGAAGTTGGAATATTGTTTTGGGTAAAATTTTTCCCATCAGCGAGTAGGAGATTAAATGCGGGAATATTTTTATTGGTTAAATATGGTGCCTCTGGTCTTACGGGTGTATTGTCTTGTGCGGTTGCATTTTTAAGGGTACCCAATAATAGTACTGATAAAAAAAGAATGATAATTTTTTTCATAGGGGGGGGGGATTATTTTTTCGCTTGCTCATCTTCCAGCATACGCATCTGCTTGGCGTCTTGTAAAAATGAAGAGGCAAATATAAATTTGTTAAGAAGTTCGTCTTTAGAATAGATAATATCTTGATTGGTTCCTTCCCACTGTTTTTTACCTTGGTGTAGGTAAATGATATGCTCACCAATTTCCATAACACTGTTCATGTCGTGGGTTACAACAATGGTCGTAATATTAAATTCGGAAGTAATTTCTTGGATGAGTTTATCAATCACCATCGAGGTTTGCGGATCGAGGCCTGAGTTAGGCTCGTCACAAAAAAGATATTTTGGATTAAGCACAATGGCGCGCGCGATACCTACTCTTTTTTTCATGCCACCACTAATTTCGGAAGGGTATCTTTTATGTGCATCAACTAAGTTAACGCGGGTCAATACTTCATCTACTCTTTTTTTCTTTTCGGCGAGGGTCCATTTGGTAAACATGTGTAGCGGGAATAAAACATTTTCTTCTACGGTCATAGAATCAAATAATGCAGTTCCCTGAAACAACATACCAATTTGCCTCCTTAATTCTTTGCGCTCATTGTTATCCATGAGCAGCATGTCTTTGCCATCAAATAATATTTGTCCAATTTCTGGTTTAAAGAGTCCTACCATGCATTTGGTAAGCACCGTTTTGCCGCTACCACTGGTTCCAATAATCAAATTGCATTTACCAGCAATCATAGAAGCACTGATGTCTTCTATAATGGTTCTTTCTCCAAAACTTTTGCTGATATTTTTTAATTCAATCATGGTTGAGTGGGGTTGCGCTTACAAAACTTCAATTTGATTTCTTGTAAGGTCTTCAAAGGTATCTCTTTGTCTGATCAGTTTGGCTTCGTTATTTATAATCAGTACTTCGGCAGGCTTATAACGTGCGTTAAAATTACTAGCCATTTCAAAACCATAGGCGCCCGCATTTTCAAAAACCAATAAATCACCTTCGCTTATTGTTTCAATTTGTCTGTCAGAAGCAAATGTGTCTGTTTCACAAATATTACCTACTATATCATAGGTTACTAGCGGCCCATCTGGGTTTGATACATTTTTAATTTCGTGGTAGGCCTCGTATAACATAGGTCTAATGAGGTGGTTAAAGCCACTATTAACGCCAGCAAAAGTGATGCTCGGTGTTTGCTTGATTACATTAACTTCTGTAATAAAATAACCAGCCTTGCTCACCATATATTTACCCGGCTCAAACCAGAGTTCAAAACTGCGTGCATAGGTGCTTTGTAGTTTTTCTTGAAACTTTTGAATTTCATGGGCAAGCTCATTAATATTGGTAGAAGGGTCACCTGCTTTGTAAGGCACTTTAAATCCACCGCCTAAATCTAAAAATTGTAAATGTGGAAATTTAGGAACCAAATCAAAAAACACATCAGTTACTTTCATAAAAACAGACACGTCTTTAATTTCGCTTCCGGTATGAATATGTAATCCTGCAATATTAATTTGATAGGTATCAATAATAGCAAGTAGTTCATCCAATTGTTCTAATGGCACACCAAACTTGCTTTTGTCATGACCTGTAGAAATTTTTAAATTGCCACCCGCCATAATATTTGGACGCAGTCTAATACCAACAGGGTAGCCACTACCATATTTTTTTCCAAACTTTTCTAAATTGGATAAGCTATCAATGTTTACATGAATACCCAATAAAACAGCAGTTTCAATTTCACTAAAATGAATACCGTTGCTCGTGTATAAAATATTTTTAGGTGCGTGCCCTGCTTTAATGGCAAGGTGCGCTTCATTAATAGAACTGCAATCAACGGCGCAGCCCATATTAAGCATCAGCTTTAAAATATTGATATTGGTGAGTGCTTTACTCGCATAAAAAAACTTGACCTGTTGCCCTGCAAATGCAGTGGTTAAAGCACTGTATTGCGCCTCAATATTGGCAGCATCGTACACATAAAGTGGCGTACCAAAAGTATTGGCTGCTGTAATGAGTTGTTCGTTGGAAAGTGAATGTGACATAGGTCCACGAAGATAAGACTTCGAGGCATTTATTAGGCAGGATCCTTATCTGAATTCTCGTCGTCTTCTTCAAAATTATCAGACTCGCTAAAATTGCCATCATCTTCTGTATCAAAAGCCTCATTTTCTAGCGCAGCCAAATCATCAATTTGATCTTCGTTAGAAGGGGTTTCAGTGGCAATAGCCACGTTTTGATCTGTAAAGTCGTCCAGATTTATAATTGTACCCTCAATTAACTGTTCGGATAGTACTTCTCTAATTTTAGGAAGATCTTCTGGGCTATTGATGCCAAAATAGTCCATGAAAGTTTTGGAAGTCACGTATAGAAGTGGTTTGCCTGGCATGTTTTCACTGCGGCCACTTATTAAAATGAGTTCTTTTTCTAATAACTTTTGAATGCTATAATCCGTGTTAACACCTCTAATAGATTCTATCTCACCTTTTGTGATTGGTTGCTTGTAAGCAATGATCGCAAGGGTTTCTAATGCTGCGTTAGACAAGCGCTTTAAAAATTTATCACCGTTAAGTTGTGAAATAGTTTGGTGAAAATCTTTTTTAGTCAAAAACTGCCAGCCACCGCCGCTCTCTTTTACTTCAAATGGATAAAATTCTGAATCATACTTTTCTTTAATTCCATTTACAGCAGCATCAACTTGATCGATACTAATGCGCTCCTCTAAAAAGCCAAAAGTGTTGTTGATTAACTCAACAATATCAGGTGATGTAAGTGGTTTTTCACTTGCAAAGATGAGCACTTCTATATGTGGTATGATTTCACTAATCTCCATAAACTAATATTAAGGATTATCCTTGAAGTGCAGCTGCGCCACTTACAATTTCTGTAAGTTCTGTGGTGATGGCTGCCTGACGGGCTCTGTTGTAGCTAATTTTAAGCGACTTTAAGAGTTCGTTGGCGTTTTCGCTCGCTTTGTCCATTGCGGTCATGCGCGCGCCATGCTCACTTGCGTTACAATCAAGCACTGCTTTAAATAATTGTGTGTTTAATATTTTGGGCATGAGCTCTGCTATCAATTCCTCTTTAGCTGGCTCAAAAATAAAGTCTGATTTTTTTGCAGCACCTGTGGTTTTTACTTTTGGAATAGGTAAAAAAGCCTCTGCTTTATATTCTTGAGAAGCTGCGTTTTTAAATTCAGAATAAATAACTTCTACAGCATCAAAAGTTTTGTCTTCAAATGCTTTCATCGCAGCAGCAGCAGCAGCTTGCACGTTTTCGAAACTTAATTGTAAAAAGATATCTTTAAAAGTAGCATCGGTGGTATAACCTGCTTTGGTTAAACTCTCATATCCTTTTTTGCCAATGTTCCAAATGGTAACATTGCCTTTATTAAATTGGCTACTATATTTTTCGGCGATGGTGCTTTTTGCAAGTTTAATTAAGTTGGCATTGTAACCACCGCATAAACCTCTATCAGAAGTGATAACAATTAATAAAACGTTTTCTACCGTTCTGGTTTCTGCTAGTTTGATAGACAAATCACCTTCTGTGGTGCTTACAATATTGCTCAGCATTTCTTGTAACTTTTGCGCGTAAGGGCGCATTTGGGTAATGGCGTCTTGTGCACGGCGTAATTTAGCCGCACTCACCATTTTCATTGCCTTGGTAATTTGCTGCGTACTTTGTACACTTTTGATCCTATTTCTAACCTCTTTTAATTGACCTGCCATGGTATTAAATATTACTCGTTTTCGGGGGCAAAAGTAGCAGAAAGACGCTGAAATTCCATAAAGAAGTTTTCAAGAAAGAATGAACCGCCATTTTGGGCCTAAAAACGGTAGGCGAGCCCCATGCCGGTTGATGTAGGACCCAGGGTCCAAATACCAAATTTTTGGCCCAATTTTTTGCCGTTTTTGCGGTGGGCTCCAAATTGTAAAAGGTCATAAACCAACAAAAAAGCACCTTGCAGCATAATACTTCCACCATAACCTTGAATTTTGTCGTTCTGGTTTTTGATCCCGCTATTACGCATGAGAAGTCCAATACCAAAGTATCCTAGGTCTAAAGCGCTGTTAATGAGCAGTATTTTTTGAATTTTTTGCTGTGCTTGTATTTCCGATGCTAGGGTATTGGTTTTTAAAAGCTGTTTTTTGATGCCTAAAAAGCCTACAGCTGCAATCCCCACATTAACGGCGTTAAAATACGCGCTCATTTGATGAAAATAGTGCTCTGGCCCCACGGTGTTTGTAGCTGAAATGCTACCCTGTACCACATTTACAAGGCCCCAGGCACCCAGGGCGGTCATATAATTACGTGTTATATTGATTCGTTCCATAGCAACGGCCTCCGGCATGGGAAGTCGAATGCTGTCATTAAAAGCGGTTTGAGCCGAATCGGATGGGGTATTTTGACTAAATACGGGTCCGCTAGCACAAAAAATGGCTAAAAACACCCAAATCACAATTACCCAATCTTTGCTACCAATAATCTTGTTCATAATCAGTTCTTTGCAACCCGTTTACAACCGCTTTAAAATCTTTACCTTTGACAGCCTTACTATAGAGTGCCAAATTGACACAAATATAATTGCCGCACTCTTTTTGTGTAAGTTATTTTTTATAAAACAGTTTATTTAACAATATGTTGAAATTTATCACCAAATTATTTGGAAGCAGTAAGAGCGAGAAAGATGTTCAGAAGATACGTCCAATTCTAGAAAAGGCCAATTCTTTTTTTGCGTCTTATGCTAGTTTAACCAACGATGAACTTCGCGGCAAAACGACTGAGTTTAAACAAAGAGTTCAAAATTATTTGACAGCTATTGATGCGCAAATAGCAGAGAAAAAAGAAATAGCGGATGCATTAAGTGATACTGAGATTCATAAGCGTGACGCTATATATAAAGAGGTAGACACTTTAAATAAAGAGCGCGATCAAAAAATAGAAGAGGTACTTGCAGAAATTCAACCAGAAGCTTTTGCAGTGGTAAAAGAAACAGCGCGTAGGTTTTCTACCAATGAAGAATTGGTATCTACCGCTACTGAATTAGATAGGTCGTTTAGTGTTAAAAAAGATTATATTTCTATTAAAGGCGAACAGAGTGTTTATAAAAACACGTGGACGGCAGCTGGCGGAAAAGTTACCTGGAATATGGTGCACTATGACGTGCAGTTAATTGGCGGTAGCGTACTACACGAAGGTAAAATTGCAGAAATGTCTACGGGTGAAGGTAAAACACTCGTATCAACACTTCCAGCCTATTTAAATGCATTAGCAGGCGAAGGCGTGCACATTGTAACAGTGAACGACTACTTAGCAAAACGTGATAGCGAATGGAACGGTACTTTATTTGAGTGGCTTGGACTTCGCGTAGATTGTATTGATAAGCACGATCCTAATAGTGAAGCGAGACGTAATGCTTATTTAGCGGATATCACCTACGGTACCAATAATGAATTTGGTTTTGATTACCTCCGTGACAATATGGTGCATACGCCACAGGAAATGGTGCAACGTAAACACCATTTTGCGATGGTGGATGAAGTGGATTCGGTATTAATTGATGATGCCCGTACGCCACTTATTATTTCTGGTCCAGTAGGACACAACACCAACGAGCAGCAATTTTTTGAATTAAAGCCGCGCATCGAAAAATTAGTAGATGCACAAAAGCGTGCGACCAATCAAT
The DNA here is from genome assembly GCA_945901845.1 of Sediminibacterium ginsengisoli. Lineage (GTDB taxonomy): Bacteria > Bacteroidota > Bacteroidia > Chitinophagales > Chitinophagaceae > Sediminibacterium > Sediminibacterium ginsengisoli_A. The sequence goes on from CAMDLR010000003.1 coordinate 127,182, forward strand.
TTTTAATTGAAGCCAAAAAGAAATTCGCAGAAGGGAACGATGACCCTAAAGATGGTGGCCTATCATTATTTAGAGCACATAGAGGCCTTCCTAAAAACAATGCACTTATCAAATATTTAAGTGAGCCGGGTATTCGCGTAAAACTACAAAAAGCAGAAAACTATTACCTCGCAGATCAGTCTCGTGAAATGCCTATTGCCGACGAAGAACTATATTTCTACATCGATGAAAAAAGCAATTCAGTAGAACTTACCGATAAAGGAATTCAGCTCATTACAAAAGCTGGTGAAGACCAACAGTTTTTTGTGTTACCTGATATAAGTTTGTCACTTTCTGCTATTGATAAATCAAGCGGGTTGGCTGCCGATGAAAAACTGCAACAAAAAGAAGCGATTATTAATGATTATTCTGTCAAAGCAGATCGTATTCATACCGTTCAACAACTACTAAAAGCATACACGTTATTTGATATAGACATTGAGTATGTGGTGATGGATGGTTCTGTAAAAATTGTAGATGAGCAAACAGGTCGTATACTAGATGGTCGTAGGTATTCTGATGGGTTACACCAAGCCATTGAAGCCAAAGAAAATGTAAAAATTGAAGCGGCTACACAAACCTATGCAACCGTTACTTTACAAAACTATTTTAGAATGTACCACAAACTTTGTGGTATGACGGGTACTGCCGAAACCGAAGCAGCTGAGCTTTGGGATATTTATAAATTAGATGTTGTTTCTGTTCCAACAAATGTAACGGCTATCAGAATTGATGAGCAGGATTTGGTATTTAAAACCAAGCGTGAAAAATTTGGTGCCGTTATTGATGAAATCGTAAAATTAAGAGAAGCAGGAAGACCCGTTCTAGTAGGTACCACAAGTGTAGAAGTAAGTGAATTATTAGGTCGTATGCTTCGTCAAAAACAAATTCCACATAACGTATTAAACGCCAAGCAGCACGCACGTGAAGCGCAAATTATTACCGAAGCGGGTTTGGCGGGTGCTGTTACCATTGCCACTAATATGGCGGGTAGAGGTACCGATATTAAATTAGGAGAAGGCGTAAAAGAAGCTGGAGGACTTGCGATTTTAGGTACTGAGCGTCACGAATCTCGTCGTGTAGATCGTCAGTTAAGAGGTAGATCTGGACGTCAGGGAGATCCAGGATCTTCTCAGTTTTTTGTATCCTTAGAGGATGATTTAATGCGCATGTTTGGTAGTGAGCGTATTGCTAAAGTGATGGACTTTGCTGGTTACAAAGAAGGTGAAGTGATTCAGCACAGCATGATTACAAAATCTATAGAGCGTGCACAGAAAAAAGTAGAAGAAAATAACTTTGGTATTCGTAAGCGTTTATTAGAGTACGATGATGTGATGAACAAGCAGCGAACCGTAATTTATGCAAAACGTCATCATGCATTATTTGGTGAAAGATTAGCACTTGATTTAGACAATGCTTTTTATGGCGTTGCCGAAGGACTTGTGTATGGCTTTAGAGAGTTGGGCGATTATGAAGGCTTTAAATTAGCCGTTATTGTAAACTTTGGTTTAGATACCGCCATTACTGAAGAGCAGTTAAATAAACAAAGTGCACCTGCTGTTGCAGAATTATTATACCAAGAAGCCATTGCGCATTATAACCGCCGTCGTGCCGATATGATGGCTCAAGCCATGCCGGTGTTTAAGCGTATTCGTTTACAACAGGGCAACCATATCGAAAATGTGATTGTTCCATTTACGGATGGTAAAAAAGCGATGGAAGTATTAGGTAATATGGATAAAACCCTTGCTACTAGTGGTGCTGCGCTTATCAATGCACTTGAAAGAACCCTTGCGCTTGCACACATTGACAATGCATGGAAAGAGCATTTGCGTGCCATGGATGATTTAAAGCAAAGTGTACAAACTGCTACGTACGAACAAAAAGATCCACTCGTTATTTATAAAATGGAAGCTTTTGAGTTGTTCAAAAAAATGGACACCGAAGTCAATAAAGAGATCATTGAGTTTTTGTGTCATGCTACTATTCCTTTAACAGAAACGGATCAGGTACAAGAAGGTCGTCAGCAAAAAACAGACATGAGTAAGATGAGTGTGACTAAGCAAGATGCCGGTGCTGCGCCTACCGAAAATGATTATTACGATCCTACACCAGAAAAGCAACAGCCTATAACGGTGGGTCCTAAAATTGGCAGAAATGATCCTTGCCCTTGTGGTAGTGGCAAAAAATACAAGGCATGTCATGGAAGAGACGCCGATTAATTTAATTTTTTATTGATGCAATTAAATGCCTACATCGACCATACCATTTTAAAGCCTACAACACTTGTTGCAGACATTGAAAAATTATGTGCGGAGGCTGTGTATTATGGTTTTGCTGCCGTATGTGTGCCACCTAATTTTGTAAAAACTGCAAAGGCTTTAGTAGCAGGATCTGCTGTTAAAGTAGCCACCGTTATTGGTTTTCCATTTGGATATAGCGCCGTAGAATCAAAAATTGCTGAAATTATTTTAGCAGTAGTTGACGGCGCCGATGAGTTAGATATAGTAGCAAACATTAGCGCTATAAAAAATGCAGATTGGGCTTATCTATCAAATGAACTGGGTCATATTTTACCCATTGTCAGAAGTAAAGAGAAAATTATTAAAGTAATTATAGAATCTGGTGTGCTAACAAACGAGGAAATAATTAAGTGTTGTGAACTCTATGGCGTAGCCGGAATCGACTATTTAAAAACATCAACAGGCTACGCCGAAAAAGGAGCAACCATTGAGGCGATACAATTGTTTAAAGCGCATTTACCTTCAAATGTTCAAATAAAAGCATCCGGTGGTATTAGAGATTATGCATTTGCTAGTCAATTGGTTGCTGCTGGAGCCACCAGGCTAGGATGCAGCGCAAGTGTATCTATTGTGAGCGGTGAGCCTGCTACAGGAAGCTATTAATTTTGTAACTTAGGTAACAATTCAAATTGTTTGTAATGAAAAAAAACATCGTTTGTTTCATCGCCTTTTTTATGGCCGCAATGTTTTTTGCGGTAGGGGCTGGTGCAGCAGATACCATTGTTGTAATTAAAGATCCGCGATTAGATATCTTATCGCAAAAACAATCTTTAATTAACAAGCGTACGTCGGCACTTACTAGTAATGGAAAAGTAAAGGGGTTTAGAATTCAAATTACCAGTACCAATAGTCGTGATCAAGCTTTTAATGTAAAAGCCTTAGTGCTATCTAAATTTCCAGATCAAAAAGTGTATACAACCTATCAGGCGCCCCTTTTTAAAGTACGCGTAGGTGATTTTATAAAAAGAGAAGAGGCTGAAAAGTATAGAAAATTAATGTTGTCAATTTTTCCGACTGGCTTGTATGTTGTAGAAGACGTGGTTGAGGCAATTCTAGAAGATATTGATCAATAAAATGATAATTTATTTATGAGTCAATTACAAGAAAAAATTAAATCTCTAGCAAAAGAATTTGCACCTGCGCAAATTGCAGTGCGTCATCATTTGCATGCACACCCAGAGTTGAGCTATCAAGAATTCGAAACAGCTGCTTATGTTAAAGCGCAATTAGCTGAAATGGGTATTGCTTCTGAAGAAAAAGCAACCACTGGACTTGTAGCTATTATTGAAGGTAAAAATCCTGGGTCACGAATCATTGCGCTTCGTGCAGATATGGATGCACTTCCTATTCAAGAACAAAATGATGTGCCCTACAAATCAATGGTGCCAGGTGTTATGCATGCTTGTGGTCATGACGTACACACGACTATATTGCTTGGGGCTGCAAAAATTTTACTAGCTACAAAAGATAGTTGGGAAGGCACTGTAAAATTATTTTTTCAACCTGGGGAAGAAAAAAATCCAGGCGGCGCAAGCTATATGATCAGAGATGGTGCACTTCAAAATCCAGCACCCGAAGCAATTGTTGCACTGCATGTGCATCCATGGTTAGATACGGGTAAATTAAGTTTTAGAAAGGGAAGGGTAATGGCAAGTGCCGATGAATTATATATGACCATTAAAGGACCGGGAGGTCATGCAGCGTCACCTCATTTGGCTTCCGATACAATTTTAATTGCTTCGCATGTCATTATAAGCTTACAACAAATTATTTCACGCAACAGAAATCCAGTTTCTCCTTCGGTATTATCTATATGCTCGGTGCAAGGAGGTAATACGACCAATGTTATTCCTTCCGAAGTAAAACTCATGGGAACATTTAGAGCCATGGATGAAACTTGGAGATACCAAGCACATGAGTTAATTACCAAAACAGCAAAAGGTGTTGCCGAATCGATGGGCGCCACCATTGATGTGCTCATTGATGTGGGTTATCCAACAGTAGACAATGATCCTGCTTTTACAGAAATCGCATGGAAATTAGCAGACGATTATATGGGAGCGGATAATGTGTTAGAAACTGAAATGCGCATGGGGGCCGAAGATTTTGGTTATTATAGCCAACAAATTCCAGGTTGCTTTTTTAGGCTCGGCGTTCGTAACGAGGCTGCTGGTATTATTCACAATGTACATACACCTCACTTTAATATAGATGAAAATGCCATTGAAATAGGGATGGGTATGATGGCATGGTTAGGTGCAACAGCCCACAAATAGGGATTTACGTATTTTAGGCAAACAAGTGTTAGCCTTTGAGAATTAATGGTAAATTTGTAATTCGAACAAAACAAAACAGATGGCAAAAAACAATGACCTCCGCAGAGAACAAGCCCTCGAATACCATGCAAGTGGTAGACCAGGTAAAATTGAGGTGGTGCCTACTAAAGAGGCCAAAACCCAACGAGATTTGTCGCTTGCATACAGCCCTGGGGTGGCAGAGCCTTGCAAAGAAATACATGAAAACATTGAAGAGGTATATAAATACACGGCTAAAGGAAATTTAGTAGCCGTAATTACGAACGGAACTGCAGTGTTAGGACTTGGCGATATTGGCCCAGAAGCGAGTAAGCCGGTTATGGAAGGAAAGGGTGTACTCTTTAAAATATTTGCAGACATTGACGTTTTTGATATTGAAATTAACGAGAAGGATCCCGAAAAATTTGTACAAATTGTAAAAGCATTGGAGCCCACATTTGGGGGCATCAATTTAGAAGATATTAAAGCGCCCGAATGTTTTTACATCGAGCAGCAGCTAAAAGAACAAATGAAAATTCCGGTGATGCACGACGATCAGCACGGAACTGCTATCATTAGCGGCGCTGCACTGTTAAATGCATTGGAGCTTCAAAAAAAGAAAATTGATCGTGTTCGTTTTGTGGTGAACGGAGCTGGCGCAGCTGCTATGGCTTGTGTACAGTTGTATGTTGCACTTGGTGCGCGTTACGAAAACTTTATCATGTTTGATAAGGATGGTGTTATACATGAAGGCCGTACCGATTTAGATGCTACCCGTAAAAAGTTTGCTGTAAAAAAATCAGATGCTACACTAGATAAAGCAATGCGTGATGCCGATATTTTTTTAGGGCTTAGTATTGGCGGCGTTGTAACACCTGACATGGTAAAATCAATGGCAAAAAATCCAATTGTATTTGCCATGGCTAACCCTGACCCGGAAATTTCTTACGAAGATGCAACAGCGGTTCGTAAAGACATTATTATGGCAACGGGCCGTACTGATTATCCAAACCAAGTAAACAATGTACTAGGGTTTCCTTACATTTTTAGAGGTGCACTTGATGTGCGCGCTACAAAAATTAATGAAGCCATGAAACTGGCTGCTGTAAAAGCTTTAGCTGAGCTTGCTAAAACGGCAGTGCCAGATATTGTGAACCTAGCCTATAACCAAACCAGTATGAGTTTTGGTCCTGAATATATTATTCCAAAACCATTAGACCCTCGTTTACTTGCCACTGTAGCACCTGCTGTTGCAAAGGCTGCCGTAGAATCTGGTGTGGCACAAAAGCCCATTCAAAACTGGGATGCGTATACGCTTCAATTAAACAAGCGTTTAGGTCTTGACAATCAACTGATTCGTGTGATTGGTAACAAAGCTAGACGAGATCCAAAACGTTTGGTTTTTGCAGAAGCTGACAATCAAAAAGTATTAAAGGCAGCAAGCATTATTTATGATGATGGCATAGCTTATCCAATATTGTTAGGCGATCCAGTAAAAATTAATGCCATTGCAGAAGAGCATAATATTGATTTAACGGATATTCCTATTATTGATTCACGTAGTGATGAAACGGAAGCGAAGCGTGAATTTTATGGTGAGTTGTTCTTTAAAAAGCGCCAGCGTAAAGGGTTTAACCATTATGAGAGTATTAAAATAATGAAAGACCGTAACCATTTTGGATGTATGATGGTTGAAACTGGCGATGCCGATGCCATGCTTTCGGGGCTTACTAAAAATTATGCCGAAGCCATAAGACCAGCGCTTCAAATTATAGGTACCGAAGAAGGTGTTAAAAAAATTGCTGGTATGTATTTATTATTAACCAAGCGTGGCCCTATATTTTTAGCGGACACAACGGTTAATTTCAATCCAAATGCCGAAGAGTTGGCCGACATTGCTATGATGGTTGCTAAAGAAGTAAGAAACTTTAATATCACACCACGTATTGCAATGCTAAGCTATAGCAACTTTGGTAGTTCCGATTCTGAAGAAGCTAAAATTGTTGCAGAAGCTACACGCATTTTAAAGCAGCGCAATCCTTCCTTAATTGTTGATGGTGAAATGCAGGCGAGTATGGCTTTTAATAAAGAAATTTTAAAAGATAATTACGGATTTAGTGATTTAGTGGACGAAGATGTAAACGTACTTATTTTCCCTAACCTAACTTCTGGTAACGTTGCTTACAACCTATTAAGAGAAATTGGTGGAGCAGATGCGATTGGTCCAATATTACTTGGACTTAAAAAGCCGGTACACGTACTTCAATTGGGAAGCTCTGTAAGAAGTATTATTAATATGGCACTTGTTGCAGTTGTGGATGCGCAGTTAAAATCGCGCATTGATACAGATGAAGCCGTTCAGCGTAGTAGTTGGTGGAAACGCCTCAAAAAGAAAAAGAAATAGTTTAATTTATTTAGCATTAGATGAATCTTATTACGCATTTCGGGAACTATTTGCTCATGTTAAAAGGCATGTTTACCAAGCCCGAAAACCTGCGTATGTATTGGAAGGAGTTTGTGCATCAAGCTGTTGAAATTGGCTTAGGATCTTTACCTATTGTCTTAATTATTTCTTTTTTTCTAGGCGCTGTTACAACCGTACAAACAACGTATCAGTTGGTAAGTCCGCTCGTACCGCTTTCTACCATTGCTCAAATTGTTAGAGATAGCTTATTACTTGAATTGTCACCCACTGTTGTATGTGTTGTACTTGCTGGTGTGGCCGGTAGCAAGATAGCTAGTGAACTGGGTAACATGCGCGTGAGTGAACAAATTGATGCACTCGAAATAATGGGTATTAATACCAAGAGCTATTTAATACTGCCTAAAATACTAGCTTCCATGCTTGTAATTCCTTGCCTCATTACATTATCTGTGGCACTTGGTATTTGGGGTGGCCGTTTGGCTGGGCATTATACGGGGCTTATCTCTACAGATGTTTATGATTCCGGCCTTCGTCAAAATTTAAATACATTTTATATCAATTTTGCATTGTACAAGGCATACACATTTGCATTTATTATCAGTACCATTTCGGCGTATTATGGATACTATGTAAAAGGCGGCGCATTAGAAATTGGAAGAGCTAGTACCAGTGCGGTTGTTGTTAGTTGTATTTTAATTTTGATTTCCGATTACATATTGGCATTACTTCTTTTAGGTTAAACTAATTTTTTATGACACCTAATTTTGCCGCGTTTCGCGCTTTAATTATGCATCCAGTTAAATTCTGGTTGTATATGTTAGTCAAGCTTCCTATGGGATTTTTAGCAGGGTTAAAGCTTACGCAGCTTGACCCAACCAAAGCAGTGGTGCAAGTAAAATACAAGTGGCTTACACAAAATCCATTTGGGTCTATGTATTTTGCTGTCTTATCTATGGCCGCAGAGTTTAGTACTGGAATTTTATGCCTAGCCAATATTTACAAATCGGATCCTGCCATTAGTATGCTCGTGGTAAAAATGGAATCTCATTTTATTAAAAAAGCCTTGGGTGTAATTACGTTTACTTGCAACGATGGGGGTGCAATCATTAATATAATAAAAACAGCTAAAGAAACAGGAGAGGGCGTTACCCTTGTTAGCAAATCAACTGGCGTAAATCAGAACGGCGAAGTTGTTGCCGAATTTTTTATAACATGGAGCATTAAAGCAAAGGCCTCCAAAAGTCTCATAGCAAACTAAAGTTCATGAAAATTTCCTTCCACGGAGCAGCACAAACAGTTACAGGTTCAAAGCACTTGATTACACTTCAAAATGGCTTTAAAATTTTACTTGACTGTGGTATGTTTCAGGGAATGGGAAGGGAAACACAAGTAATGAATAGCACCCTAGGGTTTGAAGCAGCGGGGGTAGATATTTTAGTGTTATCACACGCGCATATTGACCATTCGGGGCTTATACCAAAACTATACAAAGACGGATTTAGCGGAAAAATATATGCAACGCCCGCTACCAAAGATTTAGCAGCGGTGTTACTAGAAGATTCTGCAGTTATTCAAAGAGACGATACAAAATTTATTAATAAAAGGAGGGCTAGACAGGGATTGCCACCCTTTGAAGCACTCTACGATTTAGAAGACGCAGCAGAAGCGCTTACACTTTTTGAAGTAGCTGCTTACGACACATGGACAAATATTGCGCCAGGCGTTGATCTTTTATTTACTGATGCTGGACATATTATTGGTAGCGCCTCTGTGCATTTAAAAATTACTGAAAACGGTGTAACCAAGCAGCTTACATTTAGTGGTGATATTGGACGTTACAACGATGCTATTTTAAGAGCGCCGGCCGTTTTTCCGCAGGCCAATTATATAATTATAGAAAGTACGTACGGCAATAAATTGCATGACGAAGTACACGGTACCCCAGATAGTCTTTTATCTTGGATAGAAAAAACCTGCATCCATAAAAAAGGCAAATTAATTATTCCGGCATTTAGTGTGGGCCGAACACAGGAGTTGTTGTATGCACTTAATCAATTAAGTATCGAAAAAAGACTACCTCGCATTCCTATTTTTGTTGATAGCCCTTTAAGCAAAGAAGCCACCGAATTATTAAAAAGATACCCGCAATATTTTAATAAAACCATCCGAAAAATTATGGAGCATGATAATGATCCATTTGATTTTGACGGCCTTACTTTTATAAGTTCGGTAGAGGAAAGTAAAAGGCTCAATACACTTGACGGGCCATGTGTTATTATTTCGGCAAGTGGTATGGCCGATGCTGGTAGGGTAAAGCACCATATCATGAATAATATTAGCAGCAGGGATAATACCATTTTAATTGTTGGATATTGTGAGCCAAGATCACTTGGTGGCAGGCTGTCAAGTGGCGTGGCAGAAGTAAAAATATATGGCGAATATTATAAAGTAGGTGCCGAAATTGGACAGATGCGCAGTATGTCTGCCCATGGGGATTATGAAGATTTGTGTCAGTATTTGAGTTGTCAAAACCCGAATTTAGTATCTCAACTATTTATAGTTCATGGCGACTATGAAGTGCAGCAAGATTTTGCCAAAAGGTTGAAGCGTAAAGGGTTTAAAGAAGTTGTTATTCCAGAGATGCACCAGACGGTAGCATTAATTTGATGGATCATATTTTCCCAAACCATTTGTACCTATTTTTTGCAATCCAGCGGTATATGGCATCTCTCCATTTTTTTGGCACGATAGTGCCCGCCACCAATAATTTGTACGGAAACGATAAGTGTTGAGCTATTTGTAAAATAGCATCTGATTCTATAAACACTTTGTCTTTTACAATCAATATAATTGAATTGACATCTTGTAAATAAGGGTATTTGGCAACTAATGCTACACCCTCTGAACTGGATAGTGGAATTTGTTTAATTTTTTGCTTTGGGTCTCCCTTTGTAACAAATTTGATACTACTATTGCATAATTTGCATCCACTATCAAAAAGTAGTACCATTTTTTCCATTGTCAAAAGTAAGTTACAATGTTTACAGATCCTCAAATAATTATTAATAACGATGGCGAGGCGGTTTATTATCCATTGGTATTTAATACGGTTGAGGCTCAAAAATTGTTAACAGAACTACTCAGTAATATTGAGTGGCAACATGATAAGGTTATTATGTTTGGGAAACAAATTACAACCAAACGAAAAGTGGCTTGGTATGCGGGCGAGGGTATCAGTTATACCTATGCGGGTAAACGAAAAGACCCTTTACCCTGGACGCCACTTTTATTGTCCATTAAAGAAATAGTAGAAAAGCAAACGGGTGCAACCTACAATGCTTGTTTGTTAAACCTATACCATGCAGGTGAAGAGGGGATGTCTTGGCACCGCGATAATGAAAAAGAAATTGTGCCAGAAAGCTCCATTGCCTCTGTAAGTTTTGGCGCAGCCCGAAAGTTTGCATTTAAACATGGTTCGACAGCGCAAAAAATAGAACTCATGCTAGATGCTGGATCTGTGCTTGATATGCGTGGCTCTATCCAACAGCATTGGTACCACGCATTACCACCTTCTAAAAAAGTGAAAGCGTTAAGGGTAAATTTGACCTTTAGATTGTTAATAAAATAGCAGCATTTTGCGCTTCTTTGTTTGGGCTTAGTATTATATTTAAAATATCAATGCAAGTCATTATGAAAAAATTATTCAGCCTTTTCTTGTTCGTTGCTTTTGCACTAAGTAGTGTTGCACAAACATCCATGACCAAAGACGCCCGCATGCAGTGGTGGCGTGATGCTAGATTTGGTATGTTTATTCACTGGGGAATTTATGCAGTTCCTGCCGGTGAGTATAAAGGCGATAAAAATCATGCCGAGTGGATTATGAATACTGCAAATATTCCAATTCCAGCATACGAAAAATATGCAGCTTCTTTTAATCCAACTTCATTTAATGCAGATAGTTGGGTGGCCATGGCTAAAGATGCGGGCATGAAATACATCGTGATCACTTCAAAGCACCATGATGGATTTTGTTTGTGGGATAGTAAAGTGTCTGATTATGATGTAATGGATAAAACGCCATTTAAGCGTGACATCATGAAAGAATTAAGTGATGCTTGTAAAAAGTATGGCGTTGTTTTTTGTATGTATCATTCTATTATGGATTGGCATCATCCACTAGAAAATAAAAATGACATTAACAGGTATAACGAGGAGTATTTGCGCCCTTGTTTAGAGGAACTTGTTACTAAATACGATCCAGGTGTACTTTGGTTTGATGGTGAGTGGGTAGACGAGTGGACAAAACTAAAAGGTGATTCTTTATATAATTGGCTGTTAACCCTCAAGCCTAATTTAATTATTAATAACCGTGTAAGCAAGGGTCGTAACGGCATGCAGGGCATGAACAAAGATGATGCAGCCGGTGATTTTGGTACGCCAGAGCAGGAAATTTTAACCGAAAAGTCGACCGAAGATTGGGAGAGTTGTATGACCATGAACGATCATTGGGGCTTTAATAAAAATGATAATAATTTTAAAACGAGCAACCAGCTCATTTGGAATTTAGTAGACATTGCTTCTAAGGGGGGTAATTATTTATTAAATATTGGACCAACAGCTGCCGGATTGTTTCCTGATTCAAGCGTACTTCGTTTAAAAGAAATTGGTGAATGGATGCGCATTAATGGAGCAGCTGTTTACGGCGCTAAAACCTGGGATAGTTTTGGTGAAGGTGCTAATATCAGGTATGCAACAAGTAAAGAAGGTAAGCTATTTGTATATCTAAATGGATGGCCTAAAGCAAGCGTTACACTTAAAAAAATTAAGCCTGCCCCCGGAACTAAAATAATGCTTAGTGGATTAGAGGCACCACTTGAATGGCGTCAAACAGAAGAAGGGTTGGTTATTTTCTTTCCTGCGGCGCCTCCAAGTAATCCAGGGCGTGCAGGTGTGTATGTTTTAAATTTAGAAGGCACAGCGCAGTCGCTAGCGACTGCGCCACAAATAGGCAACCCCGATGAAGCAAAACTAAAATCTAAGGTAGTTTCAGGTGTGTCTGAGCGAGTTGCCATTAGTAGTATAGAAAATGGCGCAACCATACGTTTTACAACGGATGGCACGGAGCCAAATTTAGGTTCGGCAGTGTATGCTTCTCCTATTTTAGTCACACGTAGTGGGTTATTAAAAGCAATTAGTTATATGCCTGGCAAAATGCCAAGTGAAACGTCGGAACTTACCATTGTTAAAGGAAAACATGCGCTAACGCTTGCCCCAAATTATGCCAATCAATACAGTGCCATGGGGCCGGTAAGTTTAGTGGATGGAATTAAGGGTAACGAAAAAGACTTTCATAAAAACTGGTTGGGGTTTGAGCAAAAAAATATAGAAGCGATTATTGATTTAGGTGCTATTAAGCCTATTAAAAATATTGCTGGCTCTTTTTTAAAAAGACATAGCGAATGGATTTTTTTACCAAAACAATTTAGTGTGTACACATCGGTGGATGGAAAAAAATATCAGTTATTAAGTACACAAAAAGTGGCAGCACCAAAAAGCGCAGAAGCTGCTGCTGTTGTAAAAATTAGTGCTGCTAAAAAAGCGCAGGCCCGTTACGTAAAAGTAGTTGCAACAAGTACGGGTGTATGCCCTAGCTGGCATGCTGGTAATGGCGGAAAAGCTTGGTTGTTTTGCGATGAAATTACAGTTGAATAATTTTTTTAAAGATCTATGTGCCTACGGCACATAGATCTTGGCTTGTAATTTTTTTTGCAAATCCGTGCTAAGTTTAGATAGCAAGTCATACCCGGTTGCTTTTTCAATGGCATCCACTGTTGTTATATATTTTTTCCAGTCGGTATCTAGTGTGTTTTCATTGGGTGTGTCTATTGCAAGTATTCTTGTGTCTGCGTTCGTTCTTGCTAAGTCACCATTGCCTTTAGGTAAAATGATCGCAATTTTCCAAACTCTTTTTGGTACGGTTACTTTACCGTTATTGATTGTTTCTGCAAAGCCAGTAGAGCCTATTCCTCCCTTACCATAGCTACCCATAATGGTATACACTTCGTAGCCTTTATTTACTTCTGCTCTTAATAAAGTTTCAACATCTGCCCAAGTTCTTTGGTTATTTTGTGGCGCTTGTGGAATCATGTTGGTCATTAAAAAAGTTGAACTATTTGCTTCTACAGAGCTAGTTCTATCCGCCGATGGGCAGTTATGTCCTCTATCAAATCCTGAACCACTATAGCTATTACTTTGTACTTGGTAATAGCCAGTAGGCAATCCTAAAAAGGCAGCAAAATTATCTTGTCTTGGCGTGCTACCTAAATAAGTTTCATCCAAATGCCAAGAAACCCAGTTAGGTGTAGCTCTAGAACTACTATAAGAAACGACGTAATATTTTTTATCAATTAAATAATTTTCTATGACAGCAGCGCTATTAGTTGCGTTAGATGGATTTCCAAAAAGCATATTGCTATTGTCTCCATCTGTTGGTGGAACATCCGGCCCGCTTCCCGTAGGAAGGCCTCTGCCTGGAGCAGGGGTGCTGTAATTGGTTGTGTCTGGGGTATTGTCTGCGGGTTCGTTAAAAGTTATACTTGGTTTTCCTGCACCAATAAAAATAATATCATCAATGTTTACGCGGTTGGTACCAGTTTTTCTTATTTGAAATCTTACCGGTTTATTACCTGTAATTTTTATAGAGTCTGTAATAAAAGTTGAGCTGTTGGTTGTTAGCGGTGTTCCAATTTGAGCGTAGGTAGCACCTTTGTCTAAAGACATCCAAACGGTAAGTTCAGAGTTGGCATCGCTACCAAATTTAGCGTGGCTTATTTTAATCATTGATAAACTATCAATGTCAAAATTCATTTCAATTTTTCCTGTTCTAAGTCTAACAGATTGGGAGTTGTTTTTGATATCTGTGGCTAGTTTGCCAAGTAGTGCGTCATCAAAAGACCAGATTCCTGTTTTGATGGTTACAGGCCCAATGGCATAGGCGGCTTTGGTTCCCATTTCAAAGTCTTCTTTGATTACGTATGGAGCGGGCACATTTGCATTAACTGCTCCGGTTGTAATTGGTGTTACGGTGTCGCTTTTCTTGCATCCTAGTAAAGCTAGGACGAGTAGCATACTTGTAAATAGTTTTTTCATTGTATGAGTCCCTTAAGTTCGTAATTAATTTAAGTTGCAATTTTAGTTATATTTATTCTTATTATAATGCATATTACATTATGAAATCGTTAATATGTTAACTTGCAATACGTTACAAAGGATATTCTATTTTGTCTGCTGATGTCAGGGGGGGGTATGCAACTGCATAATCTGTTTAAGTGGGTACCTATACCAACGCGGCTGGTTTTGTAGAAATGTTATCTTCAAGTATAAATTAAATCGTATGAAAAATACAATCTGTTTTTTATTGTTATTAGCGTCTATGGCTGTAAAGGCTCAAACAAAGAGTTATAACAACGAATCCATAAGTTGGAATCATTCGTGGATTGTAAAAAGTACGCCTGCTCAAAATTTACCCAATGTACTTTTAATTGGCGATTCTCATGTTGAGCGTTACTATCCGGTGGTAAATAACCTATTAAAAGACATAGCAGTTGTAAGTAAAATTACTACTTCATTAAGTATGGGAGATGTAACCTTTATGCCCCAGCTTGAGGGCCTTTTGGCGGGACACAAATTTGATTATATCTTTTTTAATAACGGCCTTCATGGTGTTTTGTTTACCCCTAGCGAGTATGCTGCAGATATTTCAAAAGTGTATAAGCTGCTCACTAAAAACAATCCATCGGTTAAATTTGTATGGGCTAATACCACAGCTAGGCGCGTACCTAATAAACTTGACTCGTTTGATGCCTACCACACAGATGTCATTGAGAGAAATAAGTATGTGAGTGATTTTTGTAACAAAAAAGGCATTCCAGTACTTGACTTTTTTGGATTAACTGTTAATGATAAAAGCCTTTTTACCGGAGATGGTATTCATGTGAATGAGCTTGGGGTTGCGGCTCAGGCTAAGTTGATAGCGGAAGTAGTAAAATAGAAGGTTTGTTTTGTTCAACCAAACTGCAAATTTGTTGTTATAGCCAGTAGTGGACCTCATAACAATCGATAGAATCATAGAAATGGCTTGGGAAGATCGTACCCCTTTTGAGGCCATTCATTTTCAATTTGGCGTGTCGGAGGCCCAGGTTATCGAACTCATGCGCCGTAATCTTAAGCGGAGCAGTTTTAATTTATGGCGAAAGCGCGTTAATAGCGGGGTTAGTCAAAAGCACCTCGTAAAAAGGAGTGCGGCTATTAGTAGGTTTAAATGCACCAGACAGCGGGCCATTACCCATAATAAAATTAGTAAACGCTAATTTCTTTTTTTCTTACAGCCTTCACTGCAATAGAGTACCTCATCCCAGCAGCGTTCCCATTTTTTCCGCCACGTAAAGGGTCTTTTGCAGGCTACGCAAATTTTGGTGGGGAGATCGGCTTTTTTAGGTTTTTTCACTGATTACGTTCTGTATTGTTAATTCGTGTAAAGGTAAATATTTAATATTCGTTACAATTAGGCTCGTTGAAAGGAAGTTTAATTAAACTTGGCGATAAGTGGTCTTCGGCAAATACATAGAAATATGCTTAGACTGGGTGGTGGTATAAGGGTCTGTTGGAGACGGTGGTCGCCTTCCACAAAGCCTTTCAAACAAACACTTCGTGTTCGTTTGGCTTTTTTAACGCTCCCCAACTTACGAAAGCGAGCTTTCGACGTTGTGTCGCATTAAAAAAGCCTATCACTTTGTGATAGGCTTTGTAGAGCGTACGGGAATCGAACCCGTATTACCAGGATGAAAACCTGAGGTCCTAACCGTTAGACGAACGCTCCAGATCCCAAATGAGTTATTCGGGACGCAAAAATAAGGGCAGAAGGTTTCTTTCCCAAATATTTCTCAGTTATATTTCAAAAAAAAGGGGCTAATTCTGCTATTCGGTGTAAATTTGCATCTTCTTTATGTTATTATATAAATAAACAAGCAATCAAATGAGTACAGTTAAAGTAGCAATCAATGGATTTGGTCGTATTGGCCGCCTAGTTTTCCGTCAGATTTATAATATGGATGGTATCGAAGTCGTTGCCATCAATGACCTTACTAGCCCGCAGGTACTTGCACACCTATTAAAGTATGATAGTGCTCAGGGTCGTTTTGACGCTACGGTAACTGCTTCAGAAGATGCTATCACTGTAAATGGTGAGTCTGTAAAAATATATGCACAGCGTGATCCAGCGCAAATTCCTTGGGGAGCGCATGGTGTAGACGTTGTTATTGAGTCTACAGGATTTTTTACTGATAAAGAAAAAGCAGCAGCGCACATTACAGCGGGTGCTAAGCGTGTCGTAATTTCTGCACCAGCTACTGGCGAAATGAAAACGGTTGTATTTAATGTTAACCACGATATTTTAGATGGTTCAGAAACGATCATTTCTGGCGCTTCATGTACCACTAACTGTTTGGCTCCAATGGCTAAAGTGTTAGATGATAATTTTGGCATTGTAGCAGGTATCATGACAACGATTCATGCATATACCAACGACCAAAATACCCTTGATGCACCGCATCCAAAAGGTGATTTACGTAGAGCACGTGCAGCGGCACAAAACATTGTGCCTAATAGCACTGGTGCTGCAAAAGCAATTGGCCTTGTATTACCTAATTTAAAAGGTAAATTAGATGGTTCTGCACAACGTGTTCCAACAATTACGGGTTCATTAACAGAATTAACTTCTGTATTAAATAAAAAAGTATCGGTAGAAGAAGTGAATGCAGCAATGAAAAAAGCTTCGGACGAATCATTTGGTTACACCGAAGACGAATTGGTAAGCACCGATATTATTGGTATTTCTTACGGTTCATTATTTGATGCAACGCAAACAAAAGTAATGACACAAGGCGATGTACAGCTTGTTAAAACAGTAAGCTGGTACGACAACGAAATGAGTTATGTAAGTCAGTTGGTGCGTACCGTAAAATATTTTGCAGGCTTAATTTCAAAATAATATGAGCCAATTTTCTAGTCATTCATTTGCTGGTCAAAAAGCATTAATCCGTGTAGATTTTAATGTACCACTCGACGCTGATTATAACATTACAGATGACACGCGCATGCGTGCAACTATTCCTACTATTCAAAAGATAATTAAGGACGGTGGATCTGTTATTTTAATGAGTCATTTGGGTCGTCCAAAAGACGGTCCTACGCCTAAGTATTCGCTGATTCATATTGTGGGGCATTTATCTAAGTTATTAAGCGTAGAGGTTCAATTTGCTAACGATTGTATGGGGGAAGAAGCGGTAAATAAAGCGGCTGCATTAGAGCCAGGCCAGGTGTTATTACTAGAAAATTTACGTTTTTATAAAGAAGAAGAAAAAGGCGACGAGGCTTTTGCACAAAAGCTAAGCAAGCTAGGAGATGTATACGTTAATGATGCATTTGGAACGGCGCACCGTGCGCACGCTTCTACAGCAGTAATTGCACAGTTTTTTGCACCAGGCAGTAAAATGTTTGGCCTTGTCATGAACGCCGAAGTAGCCAGTGCCGAAAAAGTTTTACATGGCTCAGAAAAACCTTTCACTGCTATTATTGGCGGTGCTAAAGTGTCTGATAAAATATTAATTATCGAAAATTTACTAGACCGTGCCACAGATATTATTATTGGTGGCGGTATGGCATATACCTTTTTTAAAGCACAGGGTGGAACCATTGGTACGTCTATTTGTGAAGACGACCGTATGCCACTAGCGCTAGAAATTTTAGCCAAGGCAAAAGCAAAGGGTGTAAACATTCACCTCCCTGTCGATAATATTATTACCACCGAATTTTCTAATACCACAGAGCGTAAAAATTGTGAAAGCATGTCTATCCCCGACGGATGGATGGGCCTCGACATTGGCGAAGCTACACGTGCCAAATTTGCAGCCGTTATAGAAAGCAGTAGAACCATTTTATGGAACGGTCCCATGGGCGTTTTTGAAATGGAAAATTACCAAGCGGGAACCAAAGCGGTTGCCGTGGCTGTTGCCGCTGCTACCGTAAAAGGCGCATTTTCATTGGTAGGCGGTGGAGATAGCGTTGCCGCTGTTAACATCTTTGGCTTTACAGACAAGGTAAGCTATGTATCTACCGGTGGAGGCGCCATGCTTGAGTACTTTGAAGGCAAGGTTTTACCCGGAATAGCTGCCATAACTGCATAGCACCCTTAATTTCTGTTAAATTGTGATAAACGGCAAGCCCAAATATTTGGGGTGGCATACTATTTGCTT